>CANQCU010000005.1 GCA_947590905.1 uncultured Clostridia bacterium
AAACGGATTAAGTAATTATACATATTATTATTGGAGAGTAGATGTATCAGATGGAACAGTAACAACAAAAGGAACCGAACAAGCACGAGTTAGAACATATTGCCCAGGTACAGGATCGACATGTCCAGGAGCAACAGTATGTACAGCTCAGAATATATACTGTCCTGGGGGATCACGTGGAACAACTTGTGGTACTTGTGGAGGGGATGGTACTTACGTTACAGGGACGCCTTGCGGTGCTTGTAATGGTCAAGGAGGCTTAGTTGAGACTTGTGATAGTCAGTTTGAATTATTGGACAGTCGCACGGATGACGTGTGGAAATGCAACACTTGCGGGTCGTATCCTTGTACCGTGAATTGGTGGCATTGCCCCAAATGTAATAAGCAGTATTCATTCGAAAGATGCAATAACGGTCATTACCGTTTTTCTGGTACTACTGAACATAATAGGGTATACAAAGAATGCTACACCTGTGATGGTACAGGATTGGTTAGTAGGACAACCCATCAATGTGAAACATGTGGTGGTTCGGGATATGCTGGCAATAGTTATACTTGTACTCATAGTCTTTATGATGCTCACTACTACTGCTCACATGGATATGTGTCTAGCCATACTATTCCTTGTAAACATAACCTTACCTCAACATCGAGTCACACATGTTGTTCTCATGGCTATACGTCAAAACATGATTAATCTAAAAGTAATATATTAAAAAAGAATTCCTATGTAAACAACATAGGAATTCTTTTTCTTTTATGAAAAAAATAATATATTTTCACAAAAAAATCATTGAACACTTTTTAAAAATATGATATATTTAACCATGTAAAATATATACTTTTTAAAGGAGGTTTTTTATGGCAAGACGTGCAAGAAGATACGAAGATACACCTAAACTAAACGTAAAAAAGATAATAGCAGTAATAGTACTAATATTAGTAATAATTATGTTTGTAGTAGGGATAAAATCATTATTAGAAAGTAATTCTAGGAGTACATCAGGGAAGATAGAATCAATCAGCTATTATACAGCATATGATAATGGCAAATGGGGAGTAATAGACTCATACGGAGAATATGTTATTGATGCAACTTATGATGATATGATAATTATACCTGATAGTACAAAAGCCGTATTTATTTGCACTTATGACGTAAATTATCAAGACGGAACCTATAAAACAAAAGTATTAAACGAAAAAAATAAAGAAATAATCAAAGGATATGAAAAAGTAGAAGCAATATCAAACTATGATAAGTCAGAAAATCTTTGGTATGAGACAGGTGTTGTTAAAGTACAAAAGAATGGAAAATTTGGACTTGCAGATTTTGCAGGAAAAGAAATTTTAGCATGTGATTATGATAAAATAGAATCTATTCAAGGTTTACAAACAGCTTTACTTATAACAAAAGATGGAAAGTACGGAGTTTGTGATATATCAGGAAATGTCATAATTGAACCAAACTATAAAGAAATAAAGAAGATAGAAGATAACTATAAAAATGGATTTATAGTTGTAAATGATGAGGGAAAATGTGGAATAATAGGTTTTGATAAACAAGAAGTTTTAGAGTGTAAATATGACGAAATAAAACCAATAAATTCAACAGAAGTTTTTATTGTAAAACAAGATGGTAAATATATTGCAATAAACCAACAAGGCGAAACTATATTAGAGAATAAATTTGATGATGTAGAAGATATAGACGAAGAAAATATAATAGCAAAGAAAAATGGAAAATTTGGAATAATAGATAAAGAAGGAAAAACAAAAGTAGATTTCATATATGATGAATTAAAATTTGCAAGTTCAGAATTGTGCATTGGATTAAAGAATGATAAATATGGAGTAATTACAACAAGTGGAGAAGAAAAACTTGCATTTAATAGTATAGATATAAGTTATGTATCAGCAGGAAACTTCATAATAGCAGATTATTTAGTAGATAACAAGTTAACTTCAAAAGTTATAAATTCAGATTTTGAAGAAAAAATTACAGGAATAGTTACAGAGGTAAATTCTTCAAAAGGTTATATAAGAGTACATACAGAAGATGATACATACAAATACTATAATTTCAAATTTGAAGAAATATCTGCATCTAGTGTTTTAACATCAAATACATTGTTCCTAAGCAAAAAAGATGGTAAGTATGGATTTGTAGATAAAGACGGAAACGTTGTTGTAGATTACATTTATGATGATGCAACAGAGCAAAATAGCAGTGGATATGCAGGAATCAAGAAAGATGAACTTTGGGGTTCAATAGATTCTAAAGGAAAAGTTGTAGTAGAACCAGAATATAATCTAGATAACAATTTAAAAATAGACTTTATAGGAGCTTGGCATTTATGTGAGGACAGAAATGCTGGATATTATTTGGATGTATAAATGATAGCTAGGGGGATATCTCCTAGCTAAAAACAAATGAAAGGATAAGAAGAACATGGAACTAAAGATGAAATATCATTATAGCTATTTTCTATACCCATATGTTGTGAAGAAAGAAAGATATAACAAGTACATGCAAAAACTTTTAAAAAATAATAAATGTACTTTAAAAGTAGTTGAAAAAAGAAGAAACTTTACAATGTATAATTATTTTCTTCCAACAGTAAGAGAATATATGTTTAAAAGCTTTGGATTTGCAAATGAAAATCTTAAGGCTTTCAATACTTTGGGAACAAAGATCCAGGCAAATATGCTAGAAAAAAATCCATGTACTACCTTTGAATATGATTTGGGACAAGATATACAAGCCAAAACAGACGAGGAAGATGGAATATTCTTCAAAATACAAAAAATAGAATTAATTTGTTTTAATACAGGAATTTGTTTCCTAATACTAAAAACTAATATAGAAGATACAGAAAAATTTGCAGACCTTCTAAATTTTAACTATATGTTTAGGGATATCAATTCGGAAGTAAATGATAATCTAGGATACAACAAAATAAAATTGCAAACTGGAACTTTTAGTGATGTAAAAGAATTATCTAATCTTATAGCTGAGCTTACAGAAAGCCCTGCTGATGCTAAAAAAATAGATATAGATGTAAATAGATTTTTAACATATTCTTATGTTTGCCTAGACCAAGAATATTGGAATGAAAGTAAAGACTTTAAAGGAATAGAAAAAGAATTTTTCAAATATGCCAATGTTTTAAATAGCGAGTTCAATTCAACATTTAATAATAGCAGATTAAAAACAGTAGAACTTGGAAATTATATAAAGGTAGGAGTAAGTAATGGAGGAGTGAATCTCCTTACATCAAGTATTAATACCGTAAATTATACTGTACTCCCATTTGAATTTGAAAACGAATATTTTTATACATATATTTTTGCATTGTATGAAAAATTTTATTTAAAATTACTTCTAAGTGAATTTAAGTATAAGAAAAAGGCAATAGAAACAAAAGAAAAATTTATAAATTTTACAAATGATATTTGGATACACGAGATAACTAATAATGATAATGGAATATTAATATACAAAGAGATGAAAGAAGTATTAAATTTAGAGGACATTTACGAAAAGACGAAAAGGCAATATGATTTAGCTTATAAAGATTTTAGAGTAAGAGACAATGAAAAGTTAAATAAAATAATACTTGTTTTGTTATTAATTTCTCTATTAATAAACATTGTAAATTTTATTGCAATATTTAAGACAAAATAAAGAAAGGGTTCTAATTAATATAAAAATGAAAATAACATGTGGCACAGATATCATAGAAATAAGTAGAATAAAGAAAATAATAGATGATGATGATAAAGATTTCTTAAATAGAATTTTTACTGAGGAAGAAATAAAATATTGTGAAAGTAAAAAACAAGCAAAATACCAACACTATGCAGTAAGATTTTCTGCAAAAGAAGCAATATTTAAAGCAATATCGAATAATTTAGAAAACAAATTTGATATTTCTTGGAAAGATGCTGAGATTTTAAATGATAAAAATGGAAGACCAAGTATCAACTTTATTGATACAAAAATTGATAAATTAGAAAACATAGAAATTAGTATGTCACATTGCAAGGAATATGCTGTGGCAAATGTAGTTGCGGTATGGAAAGATTAGAAAAGCAAAATTAATATATAAAAATTTTAAACTTTTAGGAAGGAAGAAAGATGAGACTATTTGATACACATTCACATTACAATGATAAACAATTTGAATTAGATAAAGACGAAATAATAAAAAGCATATACGAAGCAGGAGTAAAAAATACAGTTGTTGTAGGGGACAATATAGAAAGCTCAAAAGAAGCTGTAAGAATAGCAGAAAAGTATGACTTTATTTATTCAGCCGTTCGGAATACATCCAAGCGAAATAGCAAAAGAAGAAAAGCAAATAGATGAGCAAGTATTAGAAATTGAAAAAATTGCAAAATCAAATAAGGTTGTTGCAATAGGAGAGATAGGGCTTGACTATCATTGGGATAAAGATACAAAAGATATTCAAAAGTATGCTTTTTTGGAGCAAATGAAACTTGCAAATAAGCTAAATTTGCCAATAGTGATACATTCAAGAGATGCAATAATGGATACGATAGAAATATTAAAAGAGGAAGTTCTTCCTAGTCGAAAGGGAATTTTACATTGTTGTCAGTTAAATAAAGACTTAGTAAAGGCAGGACTAGATGCAGGATTCTATATTTCTTTTGCAGGTCCTGTAACTTATAAAAGTTCAAAAAATGCTCCAGAAATTGTACGGAATGGTACCAGATGATAGAATACTTATAGAAACGGACTGCCCTTATCTTAGCCCAGAGCCAAACAGAGGAAAGAGGAATGATTCTAGAAACATCAAATATACAGCTGAGAAGATTGCAGAAATAAGAGGAAAGACACTAGAAGAAATTGCAGAAATAACATATAAAAATGCAAAAGAGATTTTTGGAATAGAATAGAGTTAGAGTAACATAGAAAACCTCAAAATACTAGAAAAACAATTTAGTATTTTGAGGTTTGATTTTGCATATATGATAAAATTTTAAACTATATTTTATAAAGATTTTAAATTATATTATCTTATATAATTTATTTCAAATTTCTTAATGCATTAACTCTTTCATCTAAGCTTGGGTGTGTTGACCAAATGCTAGATTTTGTTACTTTTTCATCTCTGAAAGGACTTGAAATATACATATGAGCAGTAGCTCTATTTGCCGTACTTAACTCATTAGGATCTCCAGAAATTTTTTGAAGTGCTGAGATTAGTCCATCAGGGTTTCTTGTATATTTTACGGAAGTTGCATCTGCTAAGAATTCTCTACGTCTTGAAATAGCAAGTTGAGCAAGCTTTCCAAAAATAGGTGCTAGGATTAAAAATATCAATCCTATTAGCATAAGTATGGCATTTCCGTTATTATCATTGTTTTTAGAACGTCTACCACCATAGAAGAAAGTTCTTGTAAAGAAATCAGAAAGCATTACGACAAAACTTACCATTACAGTTACAACAGCTGAAAGTCTAATGTCATAATTTGCAATGTGTGCAAGCTCATGTCCGATAACTCCCTCTAGCTCATAATAATCTAGCTTTTCTAAAAGTGCAGTTGTAACACAAATTACAGAATGTTCAGGATCACGTCCAGTTGCAAAAGCATTAGGCTGTGAATCTTCAACAACATAAAGTCTTGGCGTTACATTAAGTCCAGCACTAATAACAAGAGCATCTAAAATATTAACTAATTTTTGATTTTCTTCTTTAGTCGCAGGTCTTGCATTTGACATGGACAAAATAATTTTATCACTATTATAATATGATGCCCAAGCAGCAATAATAGAAAAGACAAGGGCAATTATAATAGAGATAGGTCCCATATCAAAAGCCATACAAATGTAATAAAGAATTAGTGTTATGGCTATAATAAAAATTGAAATTATAATACCTGTTTTTATTTTATTAGAACGTATATCTTCGTACATAATAAACCTCACTAATTATTTCCAAAATCTACTTTTACGTTAGCTCTTGTTTGTTCATCAGTTACAACAAACATCTTCTCCTCAGTAAAGTGGAAAAGAGAAGCTATAATGCTAGTAGGGAATACCATTAATGCAGTATTGTATATTGTAACGCTATCATTGTAAAATTGTCTTGAATATGAAATCTTATTTTCAGTATTTCTAAGTTCTTCCTGTAATTCTGAAAAACTTTGATTAGCTTTTAAATCAGGGTAATTTTCAGAAACAGCCATGATAGTTTTTAAAGCACCTGAAAGTTGATTATCAAGTTCAACTTTTTCACTAATACTACTTGCTTTAGCCCAAGAAGTTCTAAGCTCGGTAACTTTTTCTAATACATCCTTTTCATATTCCATGTAACCTTTAACGCAATTTACCAAATTTGGTATTAAATCAAATCTTCTTTGTAATTGTACATCAATTTGACTCCAAGAATTTTTTACTTTCATTCTTTTTGTAACTAAACCGTTATATGCTAAAATTGCCCAAAGAACAATGAGTACAATTATAACTATAAGTGCTATCCACATAAAAATTCCTCCTTATAATTAGTATTTCTAATATATGAATATATGATACCATAAATAAAAAAAACTTACAATAAAAAAAACAAAATTCTACATTAATTTCACATAGTATTCAAAAAACAATAGCAATTTTACACAGCATTTATTAAAGAATATGTTACATTTATTTAAAAGAAAATTAATTTAACAAATTTTGAAAATAATTTTATAAATTGAATCAAAACCTTTTCATCTAAATAAACATATGATATAATACTCATTGGAAAAATATAACTATATTTTCCAAAATGATTAATACCTAATGTAGAGGTGAAAATTATGATAAAATTTACAAAAATGCAAGGGCTAGGCAATGACTATGTCTATATTGATTGTACGAAAAATTTTGAAGATAGGAAAATCAATGGATATGACATATCATACCTAGCTAAAATTATGAGTGACAGACACTTTGGAATTGGTTCAGATGGGCTTATATTAATATGCAAAAGCCAAATAGCAGATTTTAAAATGGTAATGTTAAACCAAGATGGAACAGAAGCAGAAATGTGTGGAAATGGAATAAGATGTGTTGGAAAATTTGTTTATGATAAAGGTTTAACAGACAAAAAAGAAATTTCAGTAGAAACACTTGCTGGAATAAAAAAATTAATACTTTATACAGAAAATGGGAAAGTTAAGAAAGTAGCAGTAGATATGGGAAAACCAATTTTAAAGCCCACAGAAATACCTGTAATATCAAAAGAGTACCCAGTTAAAAATTTAAAACTTCATGCACTAGATAAGGACTTCGTATTTACATGTGTATCAATGGGAAATCCACATGCTATAACTATTGTAGATAATGTAGAAAATTTTGATGTGGAAAAATATGGAAAAATACTTGAAGTTGATGAACATTTCCCAAAGAAAGCTAACATAGAATTTATAGAAGTAGTAAATAGAAATGAAGTAAAAATGAGAGTATGGGAAAGAGGAACGGGAGAGACTCTTGCATGTGGAACAGGTGCATCAGCAGTATGTGTTGCCTGCACTTTAAATCGTTTGGTAAATGAAAAAGAAAATATAAAAATCAAGTTACTTGGAGGAGAGCTTGAAATAAAATGGGATGATACAGTATATATGACAGGAAATGCGGAAACTGTATTTGAAGGAGAATATTTAATATGGTAAAAGTAAATGAAAATTTTTTAGAAGTTAAACAAAGCTATCTATTTTCAGAGATAGCAAAGAGAATAGATGAATATAAAAAGAAAAATCCAGATGCGGATATAATAAAACTAGGCATTGGAGATGTTACACTTCCAATAGTTCCAAAAGTAATTGAAGCTATGCATAAAGCATTAGATGAAATGGGTAAAAAAGAAACATTTAGAGGATATGGACCAGAGCAAGGATATGATTTTTTAAGAGAAAAAATAGCAGAATTTGATTATAAAAGAAAAGGCATAGATATTGACATTAGCGAAATATTTGTATCAGATGGAGCAAAATGTGATACAGGAAATATTGTAGATATTCTAGGAACAGATAATGTTGTCGCAATAACAGATCCAGTATATCCAGTATATTTAGACACAAATATTATGGCTGGCAGAAAAAAGATTGTGTATATGAAATCTACAAAAGAAAATAATTTTGTACCTGAGATACCAAAAGAAAGAGTAGACATTATATACATATGTATGCCAAATAATCCAACAGGAACAACATTAAAAAAAGATGAGTTAAAAAAATTTGTTGACTATGCAATAGAAAACAAATCACTAATATTATTTGATTCAGCATATGAGGCATTTATAGTAGATGAGGATGTACCTCATAGTATATATGAGATAGAAGGAGCTAAAAAAGTTGCAATAGAATTTAGAAGCTTTTCAAAAACAGCTGGATTTACAGGAGTTAGATGTGCGTATGCAGTAGTTCCAAAAGAATTATGTGCATACACAAAGGAAGGAAAAGAAGTAGCATTAAATCCATTATGGAATAGAAGACAATGTACAAAGTTTAATGGAGTACCCTATGTTACACAAAGAGGAGCAGAAGCAGTATATACAGAAGAAGGTCAAAAACAAATTAAAGAAAATATAAAGTATTATCAAAGAAATGCAAGAATTATAAAAGAAGGATTAAAAAAAGCCGGTTATGAAGTATATGGAGGAGATAATGCACCATATGTATGGCTAAAAGTTCCAGATGGATTAACTTCATGGGAATTCTTTGATAAACTTTTAGAGGAGAAAAAAGTAGTAGGAACACCTGGCGTTGGATTTGGAGATGCAGGAGAGGGATATTTTAGATTAACCGCATTTGGAAGTTATGAAAATACAGTAAAAGCAATAGAAAGAATATGTGGAACAAGTCTTTAAAAATGTCTATTTGAAATTTGAAACTAAATAGCAGAAATTACAAAAGCTAGTAAATATAGCATTGCTGTTGAAAAAAATTGAAAGGAAGATAAAAATATGAAAGCATTAGTTACTGGAGCATCTTCTGGAATAGGAAGAGATATTGCAAGAGAATTAGATAAAAGAGGTTATGATTTAGTACTCGTTTCAAGAGACAGGGAAAAGTTAGAAGAAGTAAAGAAAACTTTAAAAGGTAAAAACATAGAGGTAATACCAATGGATTTAAGCGTAGAGGAAAACTGTAAAAGATTACATTCTATGGCAAGTGATATTGATGTACTAATAAACAATGCAGGATTTGGAGTATTTGGAAACTTTACAGAAACAGACTTAGATAAAGAAATAAGTTTAATTAATACAAACATAGTAGCAGTTCATATCCTAACTAAATTGTATCTAAAAGACATGATGCAGAAAAATAGACGGACATATTTTAAATGTAGCATCTATTGCAGGATTTATGCCAGGACCATTAATGGAAAGCTATTATGCATCAAAATCATATGTAGTAAGACTTACCCAAGGAATAAAAGAAGAAATAAAAAAAGCAAAATCAAAAGTCAAAATAAGTCTTCTTTGCCCAGGACCAGTAAGAACAAACTTTAATAAAGTTGCAGGAGTAAACTTTAATTTGTATTCTTTAAGTTCAGAAAAAGTTGCAAAATATGCAGTAGAAAAAATGTTTAAAGGTAAGTTTATAATAGTTCCAGGAATAGGAATAAAGATTTTACGAGTGCTTTCAAAAATATCTCCAGATTGTATAACAGGGAAAGTAGTATTTCTAATGCAAGAGAGAAGAAGATAATATATTATATCTATTTCTTTACCAAGTTTAAATTTTTTTACAAAAAAGTTGCATTTTAAAACTCACAATGATAAAATGTAGATTGTAAAAATATGATTAAAGGATAAAGCAAAATAGGAGAATAACATGGGAAGAAAAAGAAAAGTATCAAAAAAGAAAAAAGCAACTCAAGAAGCATATATACACGCGATTGTTATGATGATTTTTAGTGTGCTACTTGCAGTATTAATATATGTACAATCAGGATATATAGGAGAACACCTAAGCCCAATGCTAGGTGGTATTGTTGGTTGGATAAAATATCTTATTCCAATAGGAACATTTATTATAGCTATAACTCTAATGAAAGAGAAGAAAGAGTTTGTTGCACCTAAGATAACACAATTTATAATAATAATATTATGCGTATGTGCTTTTATGACATCAATGCAATTATCAGGGAAAAAGAAAAATTTGAACATAGAAGACGATTTCTCAGATGTTGTAGCAGAAGCTTATGACCTTGGAACACAGAATCAAGGTGGAGGTGCTGTAGGAGCACTTGTTGCAGTGCCAATGACTAAGCTTTTAGGTACACTTGGTACAAATGTATTACTTATAGGAGTTTCTATACTTCTTGCAATTTTCACATTTGGAATAAAACCAGCAGAATTAATAGATAGTATTTCACAAAGCTTTAAGAATGCAAGAGAATATGAGGACGAAGAAGAGGAAGAAGAGGAAGTAGTAGTTCTACCTAAAAAGAAGAACAAAAAAGAAAAAGATAAAACTAAAAAAAACCATTCGGTAATAATGGAAGATCCATTCGGAGATGGAAACGAAGAAACAAAACCAAAATATGACCATGACATACCTTTAGCATTTGAAGAAAAAATAAATAAAGAACCAGAAAAAGTAGAAATAAAAGAAACGCCAAAAGTTTCACAAACAGATTACATAGAGGCAAATTTATTTAAAGAGACAGAAGAGCAAAAAGAAGATAAGACAAAACAAGTACTTCAACTTGAACATGCACAAATAGTAGAAGACCAAAACTATGAGTTTCCACCAATAGCATTACTAGAACAAGGCGAAGGAAGAAAAGCAAAAGCAGAGAAAAAAACAATAACAGATAATGCATTAAAACTTCAAAGAACTTTACATAGCTTTGGAGTAACTGCTAAAGTAGAAGATGTTTCAGTAGGACCAGCTATTACTAGATATGAGTTAAAACCAGCAGAAGGAGTAAGAGTAAGCAAAATTGCTAATTTAGCGGATGATATAGCTCTTAACTTAGCTGCACAAAGTATAAGAATAGAAGCACCAATACCAGGAAAGCAAGCAGTAGGAATAGAAATTCCAAATAAAGAAACAGAAATGGTACATTTAAGAGATGTAATAGATTCAGAAGAATTTGTAAAAGCAGAATCAAAAGTATCAATGGGACTAGGAAAAGATGTAAGTGGAGCGAGAGTAATTGCAGACATAGCAAAAATGCCACACTTATTAGTTGCAGGAAGTACAGGTTCAGGAAAGAGTGTATGCATCAATACTCTTATTACGAGTATAATATATAAGGCAAAACCAAGTGAAGTAAAACTTTTAATGGTTGATCCAAAGATAGTAGAATTATCAGTATATAATGGAATACCACATCTATTAATTCCAGTAGTAACAGACCCAAGAAAAGCAGCTGGGGCACTTGCTTGGGCAGTACAAGAGATGGAAGATAGATATGCAAAATTTGCAGCAAAAGGTGTTAGAGATATAAAAGGATATAATAAAGCATTAGAAGCAGAAACAGAAGAAGAGCAAGCCGTAAAAATGCCACAAATAATAATAATAGTAGACGAGCTTGCAGATTTAATGATGGTTGCATCTAAAGAAGTAGAAGATGCAATATGTAGATTAGCACAAAAAGCAAGAGCAGCAGGAATGCATTTAGTTATAGCAACTCAAAGACCATCAGTAGATGTAATAACAGGTTTAATTAAAGCAAATATACCTTCAAGAATAGCATTTGCAGTATCTTCACAAATAGATTCAAGAACAATATTAGACATGCCAGGAGCAGAAAAACTTCTAGGAAAAGGAGATATGCTTTTCTATCCAACAGGAGTATCAAAACCTACAAGAGTACAAGGTGCATTTGTATCAGATAAAGAAGTAGAGAAAATAGTAGATTTCTTAAAAAAAGACGGAGAAACAACATATAACACAGATATTATAGAATCAATAGAAAAAGCAAATAAAACAGACAAAGAAGTAGCAGAAGATGCAGAAGAAGATGATGTAGATCCAAGATTAGAAGAAGCAATTGAAGAAGTAATAGCAAACGGACAAGCATCAACATCATTTATACAAAGAAGATTAAAAGTAGGATATGCTAGAGCGGGCAGAATAATAGATCAAATGACAGAAAGAGGAATTATATCAGGATATCAAGGAAGCAAACCAAGAGAAGTATTAATGACTAAAGAAAGATGGGAAGAACTAAATAGAGAGCCAGCTCCTACAACAACTGATAATGTAGAGGAGCAAAATTAGTAAAAAATGAACAAAAAATAGGCTTAAGATATAGAAAAATAACTAAATTATAAAATACATAAGAATAAATATTTCTTTTCAAAATTTAGACAAGAAAGGTTTTGAAAATAAAAAATGAAAACAAATGATATCTTATTAAAATTTCAAAGTAAAAATAATAAGTTAGAAGATGTATTATCAAAAAAGAATTTTTCAGGAGATGTAAAAAATCTCCTACTTAGCATGCTATATAATATCAGTAGCTCATATAATGATTATGCTAATATAAAAGTAAATGTAGAAAGAAAAAGTAAATTTATAGAAGATATAATAGATATAATAAGCCAATGTACATCTATTGAATTAGTAAAGCCTAACACAGAAGAGGGAGAAAAATTTGCAAAGCTAGGAATAACAAGTAAAGTAGATACATATTTAAAAACAATAAGAGTATTCCCAAAAGAATTAACAATGCTTTTTGCATTATTTAAAATGAACGATACAAAAATGTATCTAGATGAAAGATATAACGTTATTAGAATTGCCTTGCCAGAATTACTTAACGAAGGAAGAGATATAAACAATATAGAAATAATACGTGATTTTAATGCTTGGTCATGGAATACACTTCCAAGTGAAATAAGTAATATTGACTGCAATCTAATATACCAAAATCTTCAAATACTTTTGGGATTTGATTTTATGGATAACTGGATGAAGAAGAAAGACCAAAAAAACTTGCTAGATATTTTGGAAAATCAATTAAAAGAAAAATATAGTGATATAGACATAGATAAGTTATTAAATTTAATTTATAGAATATCTATAATAATATGTATTCAAAGAAATAAAGAAGAAAAAGAAAGATTAATAGAAGAAAGAGAATGGTGCGAAAAAAAACTTGAGAGACTAGAAGATAAAGAAAAATTAGTAATAGAGCTAACAAAAGAGAAAAAAGAAAAAGCAAAAGAAATTAAAAAAATAGATGAAATAATAAATGATAAGAAGTTATTAAAAAAAGAGTTTGATGAAAGAAATAGTAAGCTTTCAGAGTATCAAAAAATATTTAGCCTAGATAATCTTTTAGGAACAATAAAAAAAGAGAGAAAAAAGGCTTTAAATGATATTGAAGAATGTAATAAATTATTGGATGCAAAAAATTACATAAAATTAAAGCAAGAATTAGAAAAAAATCTAGAATTGCTTAAAGAACTAAAAAACTCAAGATTCAAAGATAAATATAAAATTGAAATACAAAAAATATTTATTAAATTATTGGAAGAAAAGTTAGATAAAATAGAAGGAATTGATCAAAGAAAAGAATACATTAACTTTTTCTATATTTTAAGATATTATAATTTTATAGTATTTGATGATGAAAATTTCATAAAAGATATTGAAGCAATTATGGAAGATATGGAATACATAGAAGAAAAAACTATAGATAAATTATATACTTTAAAGATAATAAATCCTATTACTAAGGATAAAATAACAGACATAAAAATTATTAGACCAATCCTAAGTACGAGAATTATGAATTTAGAAAATGTTACCATAGAAGCAGTTCAAAAAGAAAGAACAATCGAAATAAGTATATATGATGGAAAAATATTAGAATTAGGATTTGAAATAGAAAATTCTAGGGAAGTTCAAATAAAAGGTAAGAAAAAAGTTAAGTTATTTAGCTATAAATAACTTTTGTGAAGCTAAAATTTTATCTAAATAATTATGTAAAAAGTATCTTTTCAAATTTGACTTACTACAAAAGAAAGGAAAGAAAATAAAAATATGAAAATAACATTTTTAGGTGCTGCAGAGGGAGTAACAGGTTCAAATTTTTTAGTAGAAACAGAGACTAAAAAGTTCTTAGTAGATTGTGGGTTATTCCAAGGAAATACAAAAGAAGAAGATAAGAACTATGATGAATTTGCATTTAATGTAAAAGAAATAGATTTTATGCTACTTACTCATGCACATATAGACCACTCAGGAAGAATACCAAAACTATACAATGATGGATATAGAAACCCAGTTTATGCAACAAAAGCAACATGTGATTTGTGTTCAATAATGCTTCCAGATAGTGGACATATCCAAGAGATGGAAGTTGAATGGAAAAATAGAAAAAGAAAAAGAGAGGGAAAATCTGGATATCCTCCACTATATACAGCAGAAGATGCACAAAAGTGTATGAAGCTATTTGAAGCTGTACCATATGGTGAACTTGTGCAAATAGATGAGAGTATTACAGTTAGATATAATGATGCTGGACATATGTTAGGATCAGCAATAATAGAAGTTTGGGTAAAAGAAAACCGGAAAGACAGAGAAGATAGTATTTACAGGAGATTTAGGAAATAATGATATACCACTTCTAGCATCACCAACAATGATAGAAACAGCAGATTATCTAGTTATGGAATCTACTTATGGAAATAGATTACACATGAGAAATGATGACAAAGCAGAAATGTTCTTAAATATTGTATATGATACAATTAAACATGGCGGAAATGTTGTAATACCATCATTTGCAGTAGGTAGAACACAAGAGATACTTTATGAATTAAACAAAATAAAAGATACAACAAAAGATGAAAGCTTTATAAATAAATATAGATTACTTATGGAAACGCCAGTATATGTAGATAGTCCTCTTGCAATTTCAGCAACGGAAATTTTCAAGAAAAACGAGGACTTGTTTGATGATGAGGTAAAGGCAGAAATTGAAAGAGGAGATAATCCACTAGAATTTGACGGATTGCAATTCACAAGAACAGCAGAAGAATCAAAAGCACTTAATGAAAATGTAGAATCATCAATAATAATATCTGCAAGTGGTATGTGTGATGTAGGAAGAATAAAACACCATTTAAAACATAATCTATGGAACTCAAACAACACTATACTATTTGTTGGATATCAAGCAGCAGGAACACTTGGAAGAAGATTGGTAGAAGGCGCTAAAAAAGTAAAAATTTTCGGTGAAGAGATAGCAGTTAATGCTAGAATAGAATATATTGAAGGATTTTCAGGACATGCAGACCAAGAATGGCTTATGAATTTTATATATTCATTTATAACAAAGCCAAAACAAATAATTTTGGTTCATGGTGACAAAGATGCGCAAAAGGAACTAAGAGACATAATAATAGAAAAAACAAATATACCAGTCACAATACCTAAATATGGCGAAATATATAATGTACATAACAACAATGTTGAATTTGAGGAAAAGCTTGAACTAGAATCAGAGAAAAGAGCTCAAAAAGTTGAACTTATAAATAGAGTAAAATTGCTTCGTGATGAAATGAATGATATGGAAGATATTTTGAAAAACGATATATTAACAGAAGAGACAAAAGAAGATGAAATTAATAGCATAACACTTAAACTTAAAGAAATAGAAAAGATTATTGTAAGTATAATAGAGTAAGAAGAAAAATATTTGTTTAATTATTTGCTTAGATTTTGAAGTTTTGCAATTAATTAAAGTATAGAAATAATATAAAAATATATTATATAGATAGGAGAATTTAGAAGTGAAAACATACATAAATGATGCAATTATAGGAAACAAAGAACTAAAAGTAGGATTAACAGAAAAAGGAGAAATTGTAAGAATATGCTATCCAAATATTGATTTTAGGCAGTTTATAGAATTATTCCATGTAGGAGTAAAAATTAACGATTCGAATCTAATATATTTACATAATGATATAAATAATACATATTCACAACATTATATAGAAGATACAAATGTACTTAAAACAGAAATAAAAAATACATACTTTAATTTAAAAATGATACAAACAGATTTTGTTTCAATAAGCAATAATGTAATAATACGTAAATATACTTTTGCAAATGAACACGAAATACCACTTGATGTAAGAGTTGTTATAAATTCAAAAATGATAAGTGACATGAATAATTTTGCAAGCAGTAAAGTAATTGAAAATGGTATGTTACAATATTCTCATGGATATAATATGGCAATTTTATCAAATACAATAAAAATGGATTCATATAAAATTAATGGAGTGGATGAAGTAATAGAAAGTGGAATATTGCAAGATAAAGACTACATAGGAATGTCACCAAATAGTGCAATAAGCTATGACTTAGGAACATTAAAACCAAACGAAGTAAAAGAATTTAGTATATTTATATTTGTTTCTGATAACAAAGAGAAAAATAAATTAGAAGATATAGAAAATCAAATAAACAAAGTAAGAAAATTAGATGCAGAAAAAGAATTACAAAATGCAAAAAAATATTGGAAAAAATATGTTAAAGACCATTCAAGTTTAACCCTAGAAGGTTCAACCTATAAGGAAATAATTAAAAACATATACACAAGAACAATACTTTTATTTCCATTACTTACAAACCAAACAACAGGAGGAATGTCAGCTGCAATGGAGATAGACGAAGACTTTACAAAATGTGGAAGATATGAATACTGCTGGCCAAGAGATGCAATTTATGTAACAAAAGCACTTGACTTACTAAAAATGCAGAAAGAAACAGAAAAATTCTATAAAGTATTTTGCAAAAATACACAATCAAAATCAGGAATGTGGGAACAAAGATTTTTCACAGATGGAACACTTGCACCTTGTTGGGGATATCAGATAGATGAAACAGCAAGTATTGTTTATGGAGTATATGACCATTACACAAGAACAAAAGATAAAAAATTTTTAAAAGATAATTTGAAAATGTTAGAAAAAGCTGTTAGTTTTCTAGAAAAATATACAGAAGATATCGTGCAAGATAAAAAAGAAATGAGAGTATCATATGACCTTTGGGAAATGCATGAAGGAGTAAGCATATATTCTTTGGCAAGTATATTTTCAGCTTTTGAAGCAATGCAAAAAGTATATGATGCACTTGAAGAAGAGCTCAGTGAAAATAGATTAAAACAAGAAAACATTGTAAAACAAAAAGAAATAATAGAAAAACAATTAAAAGAGTTGAAAAACTATGTACTAGATAGATTATATGATGAAGAGAAAAAGAGTTTTGTAAGAAATACAGAAGATAAGAAATTAGACATAAGTATTTTAGGAATAACAGTACCATTTAAAATGTTCTCTCCAAATGAAAAGAAAATTACAAACACAATTGAAAGAATAAATCTTAACTTAAGAACCTATACTGGAGGATACTTAAGATTCGAAGATGATCATTATACAGAAGATAGGCCATGGGTTGTATCAACTCTATGGATGGCACTTTATTATTTAGAAATAAGAGAATATAAAAAAGCAAAAGAATGCTTTGATTTTGTTATAAGTACAAGTACAAAACATGGATTTTTAGCAGAACAAGTAGAAAACAGAGAAATGAAATCGGCTTGGGTAATTGGACTTGGTTGGTCTCATGCGATGTTTATAATAGTGCTTAATGAATTTGAAAGATTAGGACTTGTGTAGATTAAAACTTTAGAAATATAAAAAATTGATATTCTTAGTATTTGGACTTAAGAATATCAACTTTTTTATGCAAAAATTCTTCAAAAACCCTTGACAAAAGCAAAAAAATAGTGTAAAGTAGAATAGCGTTACACCAATAGAAACTAAAAAGTGAAAGGTAAAATAAAATATGGATAAAAATGTTCAAATCGCTATGCTTCTTGATATATATGGAAAAGTATTAACAGAAAAACAACAGGACATCTTAGACCTATATTATAATAATAACTTATCACTTGCAGAAATAGCAGAAGAAGTTGGTATAACAAGGCAAGCTGTAAGAGATAGTATTGTGAAAGGAGAGAAGAAACTTTTTCGGTTTAGAAGAAAAGCTAGAAATTATGAAAAAGGAACAAAAACAAGAAAAACAAATACAAAAGATATTATCGGAATTATCAGCTATACAAACAAAATATACTGATGAGCAAATAGCAAAAGTTCTTAACAATATAGCAAACGAATTAAAATGCATAGTTTAAGAACAAGGTTAAGGAGGTATATATGGCTTTTGAAGGTTTATCATCAAGGTTGCAAGGAATAACTAATAAACTTAGGGGCAAAGCAAGAATAACAGAAAGCGATTTAAAAGAAATTCTAAGAGAAGTAAAACTTGCATTATTAGAAGCAGACGTAAACTATAAAATAGTAAAAGAATTTATCTCAGAAATAGAAAATAAGGCCTTAGGCCAAGATATACTAAAATCACTTACCCCAGGTCAACAAGTAGTAAAAATAGTTAAAGATGAACTTGTAGAATTACTTGGAGGGGTAGAAAGCAGAATAAATTTTACACCAAATCCACCTACAATAATAATGTTAGTTGGTCTTCAAGGTTCAGGAAAAACTACGACAGCAGGAAAACTTGCAAACTTACTTAGAAAACAAGGGAAAAAACCACTTCTAGTTGCCTGTGATGTATATAGACCAGCTGCAATTAAACAGCTTCAAGTAGTAGGAGCATCACTTAATATACCAGTATTTGCAAATGAAGGATCAAAAGATGTTGTACATATTGCAAAACAAGCAGTGAATATGGCAATATCAAAGTTAAATGATGTAATTATTCTAGATACAGCAGGAAGATTACACATAGATGAAGAGCTAATGCAAGAATTACAAAATGTAAAATCAAGTGTTAAACCACATGAGATATTACTTGTAGTTGATAGTATGACAGGTCAGGATGCAGTAAATGTTGCAACAAGTTTTAATGAAAAACTTGGAATTGATGGAGTAATACTAACAAAGCTAGATGGTGATACACGTGGTGGAGCAGCATTATCAGTAAAAAAAGTTACAGGAAGACCTATAAAATTTGCTGCAGTAGGTGAAAAGTTAAGTGACATAGAAGTATTTCATCCAGAGAGAATGGCAACAAGAATTTTAGGAATGGGTGATGTATTATCAATAATAGAAAAAGCAGAAGAAGCATTTGATGCAGAAGAAGCAGAAAAGCTTGAAAAAAAATTAAGAAAGCAAGAATTTGATTTAGATGATTATTTATCACAACTAAGACAAGTTAAAAAAATGGGTTCATTTTCATCAATACTAAAAATGATACCAGGTATGAACAAGCTAGGAGATGTAAAAGTTGATGATAAAGAATTTGTAAAAATAGAAGCTATAATTTGTTCTATGACTAAAAAAGAAAAAAGAAATCCTAAAATATTAAACGGAAGTAGAAGACAAAGAATAGCAAAAGGTTCTGGAACAACAGTACAAGACGTAAATAAATTCATGAAATCTTTTGAGCTAACACAGAAAATGATGAAACAGATGAATAACAAAAAAGGTGGAATGAAAAATGCATTAAAAGGCTTAAATATGAATGACTTAAAGAACTTAAAAATTTAATTTAGTTTTTAATTTTAAAAAATATAATTTCAATATTTAGGAGGTGAACTTAAAAGATGGTAAAAATAAGATTACAAAGAGTAGGAAAGAAAAAAGCTCCTTACTATCACATAGTAGTTGCAGATTCTAGATCTCCAAGAGATGGTAAAATAATAGAAGAATTAGGAACATTTGACCCAATGAAAGAACCAGCATTAATTTCTTTAGATAAAGAAAAATGCGAAACTTGGATAAAAAATGGCGCTAAGCCAACAGACACTGTAAAAGCTTTAATAGAAAAGGCAAATGCATAAGGAGGTATTAAAACTCATGAAAGAAGTTTTACAAACAATTATTGAAAGCTTAGTTGAAGATAAATCTGCAATACAAATAAATCAAATAGATGGCGAAAAAAGCATTATATTTGAAGTTAAAGTTGCAGAAGCAGATATGGGCAGAATAATTGGAAAAGAAGGAAGAATTGCAAAAGCTATAAGAACAATATTCAGATCAGCTTATGCAAAAGAACAAAAGAAAGTTACAATCGAATTTTTAGATTAATAAGGAGAAGCTAAATGCAAAACTTATTAGAAATAGGTCAAATAGTAAACTCATATGGAATAAAAGGTTTTCTAAAAGTCGTACCATTTACAGATAATGTAAATAGATTTAATAATTTAAAAAATATATACATTGAAAAAAATAAAAAACTTGAGGAAGTAGAGATAGAAGAAGTAAAATATCACAAAAATTTAGTTTTGATAAAACTAAAAGGAATAGATGATATAAATGAAGCAGAAAAGTACAAAAATTCTTATATCAAAATAGATAGAAAAGATGCAGTAAAACTTCCAGAAAATTCATATTTTATAGTAGATCTAATGGAAATGGAAGTATATACTGATGATGGAAAAATGCTTCGGAAAGATAATAGATGTATTTCCAACGGGAAGCAATGATGTATATGTTGTAAAAGATGACTTAGGAAAACAAATACTATTACCTGCAATAGGTGATGTAATAAAAAATGTAGATGTAAAAAACAAAAAAATGATAGTACATCTAATAAAAGGTTTAGGAGAAGAAAATAATGAAGTTTAGCGTATTAACACTTTTCCCAGAAATGTTTGAAATGCTAAATACAAGTATAATTGGAAGAGCAATAGAAAAGAAGATTATAACTTTAGAAGTTGTAAATATAAGAGACTTTTCTAAAAACAAGCATAAGAAAGTAGATGATACACCTTATGGTGGAGGAGCGGGCATGGTAATGATGCCAGATGTAGTATATGATGCGTACGAATCTGTAAAAACAAAAGATTCTAAGCTTATATATTTATCACCACAAGGAAAAACTTTAAATCAAGAAAAAGTAAAAGACCTAAGCAAAGAAAAGCATTTAATATTACTTTGTGGACATTATGAGGGAATAGACCAAAGGATTCTAGATGAGATTGTAGATGAAGAAATATCCATTGGAGACTATGTTTTAACAGGAGGAGAGCTACCAAGTATGGTACTTATAGATTCTGTTTCAAGATATGTAGAAGGGGTATTAAATAAAGAATCAAGAGAGGAAGAAAGCTTTGCAAATGATAATTTATTAGAATATCCACAATACACAAGACCAGAAGAATTTCATGGAATGCAAGTTCCAGAAGTTTTAAAAAGTGGCAATCACCAAAACATAGAAAAATGGAGAAAAGAGAAGTCTTTAGAAATAACAAAAATAAAAAGACCAGATTTAATAAATTAAAAAGAAAGAAGGAGAAAGAATAATGGACATAATTAAGTCTATCGAACATGAACAATTAAAAGATAAAGTTCCAGTATTAGACGTTGGTAATACTGTAAGAGTTCATGCAAAGATAAAAGAAGGAAACCGTGAAAGAATTCAGGTATTCGAAGGTATAATAATTAAAAAACAAGGTGGAGGAGTAAACGAAACATTTACAGTAAGAAAAATATCTTATGGTGTAGGTGTTGAAAAAACATTTTTATTACACTCACCAATGGTAGAAAAAGTAGAAGTTGTAAGAGTAGGAAAAGCTAGAAGAGCAAAACTTAACTATTTAAGAGATAGAGTAGGAAAATCTGCTAGAACTAAGGAAATAGTAGGTGCTAGAATTGAGACAAAGGAACGTACAATTAAGGAAACATTAGCAGAAGAAGATATAGTAGAAGAAGCTGAAGCTCCAGTAGAAGAGACAGTAGAAGCTCCTAAAGCAAATGAAGCAAAAGCATCTGAAGCTCCAGAGGAAGCACCAGCAGTTAAGGAAGAAGCTCCAGTTGTAGAAGAAACTGTTGATACAGTTAAAGAAGAACCAGTTGTAGAAGTAAAAGAAGAAAAAGCAGAAGTTAAGGAAGAAAAGAAAGAAGAAGAAAAAGACGTTAAAGAAGAAAAGGCAGAATAAAAAATAAAAAACAAATAACATAAAAATAGTGATTTGATTTTTGAAGTGCACCCCAGATGTTAGAAAAAAATCTAACATTTGTGGTGTATTTTTAATTACTATTTTTCTGTGGAAACAATTAGCATATATGTCAAAACTTGAAGTTTACGTAAAGTAGTGATATAATATAATTAGCATTGCACATTGAAAATTTATAAAACGACTTTTGTACCAGAAAAAATTAAAAACATCATTGGAGGAATAGCAAAATGTTCAAATTTTTCAAAAAAATAAGCCCAGCGCTTGTTGTATTTCTAGTTATTTATATAATACTAGAATCTTGCTTCCCACAAACGTTTTTTTGGAAACAGTTTGAGGCAGTAAAGAAACAGCAAGAAGAAGAAACTTTAAAGAAAGCGGAGGAGATTCAAGCACAAAAAGACAAAGAAAGGCAAGAAGAATCACAGATGGACTATGGTGTCCTATTGCACATAATGGAAAACGTGTATGAAATAGAAATTCACGAAGTACACAAAGGGACAAAAACGTCCTATTATGCAATGGTGACATTAGAAGGCATTGGAGGACTTAAAGGTAATTATGACTATCAGTACAGAATAAACTTGGATATAAGTAGTGTTAGGCGTATGAAGGAATACGCAGAAGAATATAACTTCAGAATTACTGAAGTTGTAGACGAAGATACTACTACATCACAAGACTCTGTAAAAGAATCCGAGAAAAAAGGAATAGATTGGTCAAGCATTATTATTTCGACAATTTGCGTCTTAGGTGTTATTGCAATTTTATTTTATGTATCTTATATGTTGATTGATATTTTTAAGGATGATGATACTAAAGGCAAAAACAAAAAGACTAATAAAGTTGCTGTATTAAACAGTAGCGACAACGGAAAAAGCACCAATGTCGAGGAAGTAGAAACAGAGGTCAAGATCCGGTTCTCAGATATTGCAGGGTTGGACGAAGAAATCGAAGAACTTAAAGAAGTAGTTGATTTTATCAGAAATCCTGAAAAGTATGAGAAACTGGGAGCAAAAGTCCCAAAAGGCATTCTTTTACATGGAAAACCCGGAACAGGAAAAACTTTAATTGCCAAAGCAGTTGCAGGAGAAGCAGGAGTTAACTTCGTATCAGCCTCTGGAGCTGAATTTATCAATCAATATGTTGGCACAGGAGCAAAAAACGTGAGAAAACTTTTTGATGAAGCACGTGAAAATGCACCTTGCATAGTGTTCATTGATGAGATTGATGCAATAGGAGGCAGAAGAGATGATGAAGCAAATTCCGAAAGGAATCAAACAATCGATCAGCTTTTGACAGAGTTAGATGGATTTAGTGAAAGAACTGACATAATAACTCTTGCAGCGACTAATAGGCTTGATATGTTGGATCCTGCTCTTACAAGACCTGGAAGATTTGATAGAATTATCGCAATAGGTCTTCCGGATGTTCGGGCAAGAGAAAAAATCCTCAAAATCCATGCAAAGAACAAGCCACTCTCAGACGATGTTAAATTGGGTGAAATTGCAAAAACAACAACGGGCTTCTCAGGAGCACAACTTGCGAATCTTCTTAATGAATCTGCTCTCATTGCTGTAAGGAAAAACCAAGAAGTCATACATAATACAGACATAAAACAAGCATTTAGCAAGATAACCGTCGGAATCCAGAAAAACAGCAAAGTGATCTCTGATAAGGAGAAACAAATCACTGCTAATCATGAGGCTGGTCATGCAATTGTTGGAATGCTTTTGCCTACTCAATCAAACGTCAGCGAGGTATCTATAATCCCTCGCGGAGATGCTGGTGGTTATACAATGCACGAGCAAGACGAAGACAAAAACTATTTGAGTAAACAAGAGCTTACAGAAAGACTAGTCGTATTAATGGCAGGAAGAGTAGCAGAGAAAATCTTTATAGGAGATATCTCTACGGGCGCATCACAAGACATAGAAGTTGCAACCAACATTGCCACTAGCATGATTTCTGTATATGGAATGGGAACATCAGTAGGTCCAATATCCGTAAAAAATTCAGTAAATAACGGTCTGCGACTTTTGAGTGGTAAAAAAATTGATAGCATTGGAGATGAAGTAGTTAGCTTAATAAAATCAGCAGAGAACGAAGCAGAAAAGCTTATTACCGAACACAGCACAATGCATCAAGAACTGGTACAAATGCTTTTGGAGCAAGAAACCATAACAGGAGAAGAACTTAAAAAGCTCCAAAGCAAGTACAAATTGGCAGTTAATGCCTAAAACTTTAGTCGTTTTATAATTAAAAGTCCTTAATCTTTATGATTTCGGGGACTATAAGCATCAAACATGGTAACCCTCTGGCTTTTGCTAGAGGGCTACCATAATTATAAATTAAATAATGTTAAAAATATATATAATTAATATTTAATAAATGCTGGGAAATATAATATTTCTTAAGAAATAATTAATAAACTCTCTATTTTTTCTTAATAAATTTTTTGATATAATATAAACATAATTACAACTTAAGATAGAATTTATGAAAATTTATATGTAGAGATAAAGGGGAAAGCTATGTATAACATATTAGTTTGTGATGATGACAAAGAAATAGTAAAAGCTATAGAAATATATTTAGTAAAAGAAAATTACAATGTAATTAAAGCATATAACGGAGAAGAATGTTTAAAGGTATTAAAAGAAAATAGAGTACACTTAATAATATTAGACATAATGATGCCAGTTAAAGATGGAATAGAGACAATAGAAGAAATAAGGAAAGATAAAGCAATACCAGTAATAATGTTATCTGCAAAGTCAGAAGATGAAGATAAAATAAAGGGATTAAATTTAGGAGCAGATGATTATGTCACAAAACCATTTAATCCACTTGAACTAATTGCAAGAGTTAATTCATGTATAAGAAGATATACTAAACTTGGAACAATGAAGGAAGAAGAAAATCAAGATATATTTAGAGCAGGGGAACTAATAGTAAATGATAAATTAAAAAAAGTAACAGTAGAAGATAAAGAAGTAAAACTTACACCAACAGAATACAACATATTAAAATTCTTAACAAAAAACAAAGGAACAGTTTATTCTATAGAACAAATTTATAAAAATGTATGGGAAGACGAAGCTTATGGAGCAGAAAATATAATAGCTGTACATATAAGACACATAAGAGAAAAAATAGAAATAAATCCAAAAGAACCAAAATATTTAAAGGTTATTTGGGGTATAGGCTATAAAATAGAAGACATTTAATCTTTGGTTGCATAAGACAAAACCTAAGCTTGGTTATATGGTAAATATTTGCAATAATAAATTTATATAATGCAAAGCAGAGTATGCTTACAAAAGAAAAATGTACTTAGAGTGAAGTTATCTTTTCTTATTGCGCCGGCAAATTTCTCTGAAATTTCCGGAGCAAAAAGGTTAAGCTACCTTTATTCGTGCGGTTTGCAAAGCAAATCCGCACATGTGGCGAAGCCGCTTTTCTTATAAGGAGGAAAATGTGAAAGAAAGTAAGATTTTAAAAACCATAAGCTATGTACTTCTCCCAATACTAGTAGGCATTATGATTTTGTCATTATTATATAGTGTAGGTAGAAATGATTATTCAAATTCATATTTTGAATCAGAAAAATTTACTGAGGACTATCTAGATGGAATATCACAAATTGTAAGAAGTTTAATATATGAAGAAGAAGCAGAGAATATGGAAGAAGATGCAGTTAGAATTGTAAAAACTTATTACTCATATTTTAGCAATATATCAGACCATTACTATTTGATTGTCTATAATGGAGATAAAGCAATAACAAATGTTGATTTAGATGAAATGAAGAACTTAAATGAAATTAAAGAATTTATAAAAGCACAAGATGGAAAAAAATTAACAATTGAGAAAGGAAAAATTAAAGAAAGTTCTTTATATGGTAATTTATCTAAATATAAAAATGATTTTGTTATTAATTACTATTCAATGAATAATGAAAGCTCAGACTTACAGATTCTTCAAACAACTAAATTCAACGACTTTGATATATACACGACCTATAAAGAGAATATGAAATATGATACAATATCAAGCATCATGAATATAATATCACAAAATGAAGATGCTTTCTACTCAATGCTTCCTGTATGTTCAATTTTTATTGCTATAATTATAATTTATCTAATTATTTCAATAGGTCATACAAAAGGAAAATCAGAGATAGATTTAAATGATTTAGATAAAACACCACTAGAACTATTAATAATATTAGTTATTCTAATTACATTAATTTTAGGATCAGTAATATCAATATGCACACATATAAGATATGAAAAACTAATGCTTAGCTTATACATAACTGCATATTTTGTAATATACATTGAATTTATAGTTATGTTCATTACAATAGTAAAAAGACTAAAAGCAAAGGTATTTTTTAAAACAACACTTATAGGAATGTTAGTAAACTTTCTAGAAAAGACTTATAGAAAAGTAAGTAAAGAAGTATCCGATGCAACAAGTAAAATAAAACTTTCAAGAAAAGTATTGTTAACAGCTCTTTTTTATGGAATAGCTATGATATTAATAATAGCTATATTTGATACATATAATATGCTAGAATTAGGACTTTTAATAGACTTTATAATTCTGATGACAATATTATATAAAGCCATAAAAACTATAAATTCAATTATGAAAATAAAAGAAAAAATACAAGACATTTATGAAGGAAACAAGGGAGGAGAACTAGACTTAAAAAAATTAACACCTTTAACAAAAGAAACTGCAATGTATGTAAATGATATTTCAAAAGGATTTGAGCATGCAGTAGAAGAAGGACTAAAAAGTGAAAGACTAAAAACAGAATTAATAACAAACGTATCACATGATATAAAAACACCTCTTACATCAATAATTAACTATATTGATTTAATAAAAAAAGAAAATGTAAAAAATGAAAAAGTAAAAGAATACATTGGAATATTAGAAAATAAAGCCGAAAGGTTAAAAAGATTAACAGAAGATTTAGTAGAAGCCTCAAAGGCCTCGTCAGGAAATGTAAATTTAAACTTAGAAAAAATTAATGTAGGAGAGCTCATAAAACAGACAACAGGAGAGTTTGAAGACAAATTTAAAAAGAGAGGCTTAGAAGTTGTAACCAATATACAAGATGAAGAACTATTTATAGAAGCGGATAGTAGATATATGTATAGGGTTATAGAAAATCTATTTAGCAATGTATCAAAATATGCAACGAAAAAAACAAGAGTATATATAGATGTGTTTTCAAAAGATACAAAAATAAATATAATAATAAAAAATATTTCTCAGGAAAGATTGAATATTACAACAGATGAACTTATGCAAAGATTTGTAAGAGGAGACAAATCAAGAACGACAGAGGGAAGCGGACTTCGGATTATCTATAACAAAAAGCTTAACTGAGCTTCAAAACCGGAAAATTTGATATAAAAATTGATGGAGACTTATTTAAAGCAGAACTAGAATTTTATAAATATGGAACAAAAAGTCCAGAAGAAAAAAATGAAGAGACAAATCAAGTAGAAGAAAATATTGAATTACAAGAAATAAAAGAAAAAATTAGTTTTTATAGTGGAAAAGTAATAGAAAAAGTAAAAGCAAAATTAAAAGAATGGAAAGAAAATAGAAAAGAGAAAGCTCAAAAAGATGAAAAAACCCAAAAAGAAGAAACAACTACACTAGAAAGAATAGATAAATTCTTAAGAGAGAGAACTCCATTAGAATCAGTTGCAATAATCATAATTATAATGGCAATTATTGTAATAATGATTTCATTTTTAATACAAAAATTATTACCTTAAAAAATATTACAAAAATAATGAGGTAAACCCAAATTGTTAAAAGTTTAATAATGAGGGACGATAGATGTCTTACAAATGATCATCAAATTAGGTGGTTATTTATAAGACATCTATTTTGTTTATTGTTATAACAAAAACTAAAATTGTAAATTTTTCCAAACTCTTGTTTTTTAAAAATATATGTTGTATAATGGTACGCATGGGGGAATTAAAATGAATGACAAAATAGTTATAAAAGGTGCAAAAGAACACAATTTAAAGAATATAAATCTAGAAATACCTAGAGACAAATTAGTAGTAATAACAGGATTATCAGGTTCTGGAAAATCATCTTTAGCATTTGACACATTATATGCCGAAGGACAAAGAAGATATGTAGAAAGTCTTTCATCTTATGCAAGACAGTTCTTAGGCATTATGGAAAAACCAAATGTAGAATCAATAGATGGTTTGTCACCTGCAATATCAATAGATCAAAAAACAACTTCAAAGAATCCTCGCTCAACAGTAGGAACAGTTACAGAAATATATGACTATATACGTCTACTTTATGCAAGAATAGGAACAGCATATTGTCCAAACTGTGGAAAAAAGATAGAAAAACAAACACTTGACCAAATAGTAGATAACATATTAGAACTAGAAGAAGGAACTAAAATTCAAGTTTTAGCTCCTATTATTCGTGGAAAAAAAGGAGAGTTCGTAAAACAAATACAAGGTTATCAGAAAGAAGGCTTCGTACGTGCTAGAATAGATGGAGATACAGTAGAACTTTCAGATGATTTGAATCTAGATAGAAAAAAGAAACATAATATAGAACTTATAATAGATAGATTAGTCATAAAAGAAGGAATTAGAAATAGACTTGCAGAATCAGTAGAAATTGCATTAAAACATGCAAAAGACTTAGTTTTAGTGGATATAAATGGAAAAGAAGAAAAACTATACAGCTGTAACTATGCTTGCCCAGACTGCGGAATAAGTTTAGGAGAATTGTCACCAAGAATGTTTTCATTCAACAATCCATTTGGCGCTTGCCCAACTTGTACAGGAATTGGATATTTAATGAGAATGGATGAAGACTTAATAATACCAGACAAAGATAAAACTTTATATGATGGAGTAAAAGCTTTTGGTGCAAGCACAATGAAAAAAGGCGAAACAATGGCAAAGATGTACTTCGAAAGTATAGGAAGACATTATGGAGTAGATATAACAAAGCCAATAAAGAAGCTACCAAGAGAATTTTTAGACAAAATTTTATATGGAACAGGAAATGAAAGTATAGACTTTGAGTATGAATCATATGCAGGAATTAGAAAATTTAAAGCACCATTTGAGGGGGTCATACCAACGCTAGAAAGAAGACATAATGAAACAAAATCACAAGGTATGCGTGATTTCTATGAAATGTATATGAGCGAAAGCGATTGCCCAACATGTAAAGGCGCAAGACTAAAAAAAGAAAGTTTATCTGTAAAAGTAGGAGATAAAAACATAAAAGAACTTACAGAAATGTCAATACATGCAATAAAAGATTACTTAAACAACTTAAAGCTCACAGCAAAGGAAGAAATGATAGCAGATCAAATATTAAAAGAAATAGATAAAAGGTTACAATTTTTGCTTGATGTAGGACTAGAATATTTAACACTTGCGAGATCAGCAGGAACATTATCAGGAGGAGAAGCACAAAGAATAAGACTTGCAACACAAATAGGGTCAAGCCTAACAGGAGTTTTGTATATATTAGATGAACCAAGTATAGGTTTACATCAAAGAGATAATGATAAATTAATTGCAACATTAAAAAAGCTAAGAGATTTAGGAAATTCTGTACTTGTTGTAGAACATGACGAAGACACAATGTATGCAGCAGACCAAATAATAGACATAGGCCCAGGACCACGGAGTACATGGAGGAAACGTAATAGCTCAAGGAACAGCAGAAGAAATAAAAAAGGTAGAAAATTCAATAACAGGACAGTATCTAAGTGGAAGAAAGAAAATAGTAGTTCCGAAGAAAAGAAGAAAATCAAATGGCAAATCAATAGAAATAATAGGAGCTTCAGAAAACAATTTAAAAAATATAAATGTTAAAATACCTTTGGGAGTATTTACTTGTGTAACAGGAGTATCAGGCTCTGGAAAATCAACACTTGTAAATGAAGTTTTATATAAAACAGCAGCAAAGGAGATAAACAAGTCTAATGAAAAAGCAGGAAAATGTAAAGCAGTAAAAGGGCTAGAAAATATAGATAAGATTATTAATATAGATCAGTCGCCAATAGGAAGAACACCACGTTCAAACCCAGCAACATATACAGGAGTATTTGATATAATACGTGACCTTTTTGCAACAACAAACGAAGCAAAAATAAGAGGATATCAAAAAGGAAGGTTTAGTTTTAATGTTCCTGGTGGAAGATGCGAAGCATGTCAAGGAGATGGAGTATTAAGAATAGAAATGCATTTCTTGCCAGATATTTATGTACCATGTGAAGTATGTAAAGGAAAAAGATACAATCAAGAAACATTAGAAGTAAAATATAAAGGCAAAACAATAGCAGATGTGTTAGATATGACAGTAGAAGAAGCACTAGAGTTTTTTGCAAAAGTACCAAGAATAAAGCAAAAAATACAAACACTTGCAGACGTTGGACTTCGGCTATATAAAACTTGGACAACCATCAACTACACTTTCAGGAGGAGAAGCACAAAGAGTAAAACTTGCTACTGAGCTATCGAAAAAAGCAACTGGAAAAACTTTATATATCTTAGATGAGCCAACAACTGGACTTCACATTGCAGACGTTCATAAATTAGTAGATATACTTCAAAGATTAGTAGATACAGGAAACAGTATAATAGTAATAGAACATAACTTAGACTTAATAAAAACATGTGATTATATAATAGATCTTCGGACCAGAGGGTGGAGAAAATGGAGGAACAGTTGTACAAGTAGGAACACCAGAACAAGTAGTAAAAAATGAGAAAAGCTACACAGGACAATTTTTGAAAAAATATTTGGAGTAGTTTTTCAAGGATAAAATCATTATTATTTTATAAAGTAAATAAAATTTATTTAAATATTAAAAAAAATTTACTTTTGGTAATGTATATGATATAATCACAAATTGAAATTTCAAATTTATATCTTCTAAAAAGAAGAAAATCCTTAAATTATGAAAGGGAGACTAAAATGCGGAATGTACAAGAAAAACTCGTAAAAATCAAGCGCAAGAAACTAAAAAAGAAGAACAAATGGAGAATGGGAAGTATAATATATTTTCCATTACCAAAGTGTGTGCCAAAAAAATATGGAGGAAAAGAGCTGATCGAAAAATTCGTAATTCCTAGTTTTAAAGCGGAAATCAAAACTTACCCAACAAATAACCACCTTAAAGTTAATGCATCAAAAGCAGAAGATGGATGGTATATATTTGTTATGAGGCCATATAGCTTCCAGGGCAAAGGAGTAAAATGCAATTATTCTCAAGTCGAAGAAGCTATGAAATTAGCAGAAAGCTATGGAATTAACGTAGTTAAAACTTACCCAATAAGGCAGGAATATACCAACACGATTAGTTTTATAATAAACATTCCAAATGAGTAGTAGAAAGGTTCTGTCACATTAGTGGCAGAACCTTTCTATGTGCTAAGTAAGTTAGCACTTTCCAAAATTCTAGTGATTGTTATTTTCATTATTTCTGTTGTTATTATTGTTGCTATTATTTTTGTTATTATTGTTGTTATTGTTATTGTTTTTATTATTATTCTTATCTGACATACGTATGCACCTCCATATGAATTAATTATATTTATATTATGGACTTAAAAAAATAAAATATACATTTATTTTCTAATGTTTTACTATTGCCTTTTTTTAAAAAAAATGATAATATATGTAGTATTAAAAAGGATGTTGAAAATGAAAGAAATAATTTTTTTAATAATAGGACTAGCACTCGCATTAATTGGAGTAATATTAGTATATGATGCAAGAAGCATATCAAAAAAATTATTTGGCTTTGGAGACCAAAATGAAGCGTCTGCAGGGCTAAAAATAATGGGATTTTTTCTAGCAATGATAGGCACTTTATTCATATATTTTAGATAAAGGAATTTTATATGACAAAAAAACAAAAAAATGTAAGAAAAAAGAAAATAATAATAACTATAACTTTTTTGCTCACTTTACTTTTAGTAGTTTCAATAGCATCTGCGATATATTTTACGACGAGAAATTCAAAAAAAGAATTAACTAGCAAAAATACTAATATACTATACTATAACGAATCAAATAATAAAAATGAAGAGGAGGAAAACGTGATAGTAGTTGGTATAGAAAATAATGAGTCGCAAACAAATGAAAATAGTGAAGAAGGACAAAATAATAGTGAGAATAATGGGAGTATTATAAATAATAATAATGTTCCTCAAAAAGCAGACCCAACATATTACATAAAGATAAATAATCAAGCAAATGTAGTAACAGTATATAAAAAAGATTCAAAAGGAAATTACACAGTACCTGTAAAAGCAATGATTTGTTCAATAGGAGATGCAACACCACAATCTGGAGTATATACAATGTCAGATAAATATACATGGAGATTACTTGAAGGGAATGTCTATGGACAATATGCATGTAGAATAACAGGGCATATTTTATTCCATTCAGTTCCATATCAAAAACAAGATAAATCAACTCTTGAATGGTGGGAATATGACAAATTAGGTACAAAAGCATCACTTGGTTGCATAAGGCTAAAAGTAGAAGATGCAAAATGAATATATGATAATTGTGTACCAGGAACAAAAATAGAATTTTATAGTGATAAAAGTCCAGGACCACTTGGAAAACCTACAGCACAAAAGATAAGTGATGATGAAGAAGTTAGAAATTGGGATCCGACAGATCCGGATGCAAAGAATCCATGGAAAGACTATTTAAAAAGAAAAGAAGAATCAAAAGAAACAAATGCTAAACCAGAAGATAATAAAACACCAGAAATAAATAGTAATACAGGAAGTAGCAATGATACAAATGTTAATAACAATAATGCAAATAGTAATAATGCAAGCAATAATAACAATGAAGGAAATAGTAATAATTCAGAAAACAGTAGCAATGTAAATGGCAATAACGTAAATAATAATGCAAGTAACAACGATACAAACAGCAATAATTCAAATAATAACAATAAAGAAAATGCAAGTAACGCCAATAATATAAATGCCAATATGCAAAACAATGAAAATGATAAAACAAAAGATAGTGAAGTAAAAAGTATAAAAACGAATTAGGTAGGTAATCTTACCTACCTTAAATATATAATTGGAGGATGGAAAGATGAAAGAAAGCAATTTAAAACAGTATGAACCAAAAGAATTTGAAGAAGAAATATACAAAACTTGGAATGAAAAAGGATATTTCACGCCAGTAGTAGATAAAACAAAAACACCATATACAATAGTAATTCCACCACCAAACGTCACAGGAAAATTACACATGGGACATGCTTTAGTTATGACACTTCAAGATATATTAATTAGATATAAAAAATTAAGAGGATTTAATACTCTTTGGATACCAGGAACAGACCATGCTGCTATTGCAACAGAAGTTAAAGTAGTAGAAAAATTAAAAAAAGAAGGAAAGACAAAAGAACAAATAGGAAGAGAAGCTTTCCTTAAAGAAGCATGGGATTGGACACATGAATATGGAGGAACAATAATAAAACAATTAAAAACCTTAGGATGTGCTTGTGATTGGACAAGACAAAGATTCACTTTAGATGAAGGGCTATCAAAAGCAGTAGAAAAAGTATTTATAGACATGTACAACAAAGGAGCAATATATAGAGGCAATAGAATGATAAACTGGTGTCCAACTTGCAAAAGTTCTCTATCAGACATAGAAGTAGAATTTGAGGAAGAACCTACACATCTTTGGCATATTAGATATTATACAAAAGACAAGAAAGAATATGTAACAGTTGCAACAACAAGACCAGAAACAATGCTTGGAGATACAGCAGTTGCAGTTCATCCAGATGACGAAAGATATAAAAATATGATAGGAAAGAAAGTTGTACTTCCAATAGTAAATAGAGAAATACCTATTATTGCAGACGAATTTGTAGAAAAAGAATTTGGAACAGGATGCGTAAAATTGACACCTGCACATGACTTTAATGATTATGAAGCAGGAATAAGACACAACTTAGAAATGATTAGAGTATTTGATGAACAAGGAATAATGTTAGATATATGTCCAAAATATAAAGGAATGGATTTAAATACTGCAAGAAAAGAAATAGTAAAAGACCTAGAAGCTCTTGGAGTACTAGAAAAAACAGAAGATTATATGCATAATGTTGGAAAATGCTATAGATGCCACAATACAGTGGAGCCAACAATCTCTATGCAATGGTTCATGAAAATGGATGAACTTGCAAAACCTGCAATAGAAGCAGTAAAATCGGGTGAAATAAAATTTGTTCCAGAAAGATTTGATAAAACATATTTCCATTGGATGGAAAATGTAAAAGACTGGTGCATATCAAGACAGATATGGTGGGGACATAGAATACCCGCATATTATTGTAAAGATTGCGGTGAAATAATGGTCTCAAGTAAAAAACCAGAAAAATGTACAAAATGTGGAAGTACAGAAATTTTCCAAGACCAAGACACTTTGGATACATGGTTTAGCTCTGCATTATGGCCATTTTCAACAATGGGTTGGCCAGAAGAAACAGAAGATTTTAAATACTTCTATCCAACAAGCACATTAGTTACAGCATATGATATTATATTCTTCTGGGTTGCAAGAATGATATTTTCAAGCTTAGAACACACAAAAAAGATACCTTTTAATACAGTATTTATGCATGGTTTAGTTAGAGATGCACAAGGAAGAAAAATGTCAAAGAGTTTGGGAAATGGAATAGACCCAATAGATATAATAAATGAATTTGGTGCAGATAGTTTAAGATTTTCGCTAGTACAAAATATGACACTTGGAAATGACATAAAATATTCAGAAGAAAAAGCTTCATCAAGCAAAAACTTTGCAAATAAAATATGGAATGCATCTAAATTTGTTTTATCAAATATTGATGAAAGCCTAAAGGAATTTAAAGAAGAAAAATTATGCTTAGAAGATAAAGCAATAATAAATAAATTAGACAATCTAAGTTTAGAAGTAACAAACCATATCGAAAAATATGAAATCGGAATTGCAGCAAACAAAATATATACATTCCTTTGGAGTGAGTTCTGCGATTGGTATATAGAAATGGTAAAACCAAGATTATACAATGAAAATTGTGATACAAAGAAAGAAGCAATGTACACATTAAACTATGTACTTACAAATTCTCTAAAATTATTACATCCATTTATGCCATTCATAACAGAGAAAATATATAAAGAGTTATTAGATAGCAAAGAAAGTATAATGCTTGAAACTTGGCCAGAGCTTAAGAAAGAATTAAAATACAACAAAGAAGAAAAAGACATAGAAATCTTAAAAAATATTATAGTAAATATAAGAAATATAAGAGCAAATATGAATGTAGTTCCAAGTAGAAAAACAAAATTAATCTTTGTTACAAAAGAATATAAGAATCTTGTCGAAGAATCAACTGAATTCTTGAAAAAACTTGGTTTTGCAGATAGTATAAAAATACAAGAAGATAAAAAAGATATACCAAGTAATGCAATTTCAATAGTACAAGAAGGAATTGAAGTATTTATTCCTTTTGAAGAATTAGTTGACATAGAAAAAGAACTAGAAAGACTTCAAGGAGAAAAAACAAAACTTGAGGCAGAAGTAGAAAGAGCAACTAAAATGCTATCAAATAAAGGCTTTGTAGAAAAAGCTCCAAGAGCAAAGATAGAGGAAGAAGAAGCTAAGCTTAAAAAATACAAAGAAATGTTAGAGACAGTTGAAAAGAGAATAAGTGAAATGAAATAATTACAAATAAAAATTATAAATAATAGTTAACGAAAGAACTCCAAATATGGGGTTCTTTTTGATTATTTAAAAATTATCAAATTTACAAAGTTCCAAATATGGGGCTTTTTTGTTTAACAAAAATATAAATGTCAATACTAAAGATAAGGAGATGAAGAAATGTTAATATTTGAAATACTGAAATTTATAATTTACTCAGCCCTAATAGTATATATTTCTAAAAAAATACTAGTGAAATTACTTAGAAAAATTGCAGAAGTTTTAGATTTAAGCCCAAAAGCAGTTGGAAATATAGCAGGCTTTGCAACATCAATGCCAGAGCTTTTAACAGTATTTTTCTCATCAATACAAGGACTATTTGATGCAAGCATATACAATATAGCAAGTTCAAATATAATAAACATTATTCAATATATGTCTTCAATTGCAGTAAATAAAAATAGAAAAGAGTTAAGTAACAAAGCAATAAAAATAGAACTTGGAATAGTTATTGCAACTATATTAATACCAGTATTAATGATTATATTTGGAATAGATGCAAATATTAACATAGTCCCAATATTTATTTTGTTATTCATATTTTGCTATTATATACGTTCAAACGGATATAAACTATATGGAAAGGCATTTAATAACGAAAGAGAGATAAAGAAAATAGAAGAAGAGAAAAAATGGGTAAAAAACAAATCAAAAATTGCAATAGTAAGTTTTATAGAATTACTGATAGTAGGAGTAATACTTTTTGTCGTAGGAAATTTACTCGGAGACACATTGCAAACTTTCAAATTAAGATTTAATATACCAGAAGCAATAATCGGAATAGTATTAGGTTTTATAACAAGCATACCAGAACTTATAACCTTCATAGAATCACAAAAACATCATAAAAAGAACAAAAGCAATATAGAGGGAGTAGTAGAAGCAACAGAAAACTTATTCTCATCTAATGTAATTAATTTATTTATTATAGAAAGTATAGGAATAATTATGTATGTATTTGTAAGAAGATAATAATAATGATTTATTTTTATAACTGCGTAAGCGATCAAACGTAGCGCAAGCGAAGTGCGAAGTGGAGCAATTTACATATAAATATTTCAATTGAAAATTGCGACAGCAAAGTTATAAAAATAAATCATTATTATTATATTTAATTTGACGATCTTTAATTTGATATATTGTAACTATGCCTACTATTGATTTTTCCTTAAAAATGTAGTAAAATAAATAAGTTAAAATAAAGTAGAGGAGAGAAACAATGCTAGATATATTATTAGATACAGTAATTGATAGCATAAAATTGTTACCATTTTTATTTATTGCATACTTAATAATGGAATACATAGAACACAAAATAAGCGATAAATCAAAAGAAAAAATACAAAAGTCTGGTAGAATTGGACCAGCAATAGGTAGCATACTTGGAATATTTCCACAGTGTGGTTTTTCTGTTGCAGCAACGAACCTTTATGCAGCAAGAATAATAACACTTGGAACACTAATATCAGTATACCTATCTACTTCAGATGAAATGTTACCAATATTAATATCAAAAGCAGTACCAATAGGAACAATACTTAGCATACTTGGAGTTAAATTCATAATTGGTATGGTATATGGTTTTGCAATAGACTTTATTTTACAAATAAGAAATAAAAACAAAAAAGAGCAAAATAAAATAATAGACTTATGTGAAGAAGAACATTGCCATTGTGAAAATGGAATATTAAAATCAGCATTAAAACATACAATAAGCATATTTATTTACATATTCATTTTGACCTTAATAATAAATGTAGTAGTTGAAATAATTGGAGAAGAGAACTTAAAAAGCTTTATGTCAGGTCAGGCAATATTTGAACCAATATTTGCATCATTAATAGGATTAATTCCAAACTGTGCATCATCAGTAATAATAACAGAACTATATTTGTCAGAAATAATAAGCTTTGGATCACTTATAGCAGGACTTTTAGTTAATGCAGGGGCAGGAGTGCTTATGCTATTTAGAATAAACAAAAACTTAAAAGAAAATATAAAAATAGTAATTTTGCTATTTATCTTAGGTGCAGTTACAGGAATTGTATTTAATTTGATAGGCATTTAGTTTAATTAAGAGATAGTAATATAATTCTTAAAGTTCTTAATACAAATATTACAAGTAAAGGAGTAGCTTTATGAAAATAAACGTAGTAATGGTAGAACCAGAAATTCCACAAAACACAGGAAACATTGCAAGAACTTGTGCAGCAACAGATTCAAAACTTCATTTGGTACATCCACTAGGATTTAGCATAGAAGATAAATATTTAAAAAGAGCAGGATTAGATTATTGGGATAAAGTAGAAATAGAAGAGCATGAATCACTACAAGCATTTTTAGAAAAATATAAACCAGAAGAGCACAATATGTTTTATGCTAGTACAAAGTCAAAGAAATGTTATACAGATGTTGATTATAGTAAAATGGATGAAGTATTTATACTATTTGGAAAAGAAACAAAAGGCTTACCAGAAGACCTTTTGCAAAAATACATAGATAATGCAATAAGAATACCAATGAAAGGAGAACTTCGCTCTCTTAACCTTTCAAACTCAGTCGCAATAATAGTTTACGAAGTATTAAGACAAGCAAATTTTGGAGAATTAAAGCAAATAAGCCAGTATTTTAATTAATAGGAGGAACAAAAGATGTTTGCATACATAAAAGGAAGTTTAGAAATGAAACTTAATGATTCAGTTGTAGTAGAAGCAGGAGGAGTAGGATACAAAATATATATGCCACAAAATGCAATAGACAAATGTGGTAATATAGGAGATACAGTAAAAATACATACACATTATCATGTAAGAGAGGATAACATAAGTCTTTATGGATTTTTAACATCTGAAGAACTAAGAATGTTTGAATTACTAATAAGCGTAAGCGGAATAGGAGCAAAATCAGCATTAACAATACTTGCAAATGTAGAACCACATCAATTTGCTCTAGCAGTAATTACAAATAATGATGAAAGACTTACAAAAATTCCGGGAATAGGTAAAAAAACAGCAGCAAGAATGGTGTTAGAGCTTAAAGATAAAATGAAGATAGAACTAGAAGGACAAGAAGTAGTAGAAAAACAAGAAGAAAGTATAAACATAAGCGAAAATATAAACGAAGCAATATCAGCTTTATTAGTGCTTGGATATAATAGAAAAGAAATAGAAAAAGCTTTTGAAAAAGAAAATTTAGAAAATTTAAGCGTAGAAGATATCATAAGAAGAGGACTATCAATACTTGGAAGAGACTAAAATGAACAAGCGCGATATTTCGCTCTTTGTAATATTTACTTATGTTTAATTCAAAAACAAAAGGAGGAAACAAAAATGGATATGTCAAAACCACTTGCATATAGAATGATGCCAACGACACTAGAAGAATATGTAGGACAAGAGCATATATTAGGACCAGATAAAATTTTATATAGAACAATAAAAGCAGATAGACTATCAAGCATCATACTTTGGGGACCTCCTGGTTGTGGTAAAACTTCACTCGCAAAAGTAATAAGCAACACAACAAAAACAAAATTCTATAAAATAAATGCAGTAACCTCAGGAGTTACAGAAATAAAGAAAATTATAGAAGAAACACAAAATCTACTCTTAAATCCTAGCCGGAAAGTGTATATTGTTTATAGATGAGATACATAGATTTAATAAACTTCAACAAGATGCACTTCTTCCATCTGTAGAAAATGGGACAGTCATTTTAATTGGAGCAACAACAGAAAATCCATATTTTGAAGTAAACAAAGCTCTTATATCAAGGTCTATGGTTTGCAGACTAGAGCCACTTGATGTAGAAGACATATATAAAGTATTAAAAAATTCATTAGAAAAAGAAGATGGACTCAAAAGCTTTAATGTAAAAATAGAAGATTCTACGCTAAGAAAAATTGCAGAAACAGCCAATGGTGATGTAAGAAATGCATTAAATGGATTAGAAGTTGCCGTACTTACAACAAAAATGGATTCAAACGGAGTAATAAACATAACAGACGAAATTGCAAAAGATTGTGTAGCTCAGAGAAAAGTTATATTTGATAAAAATGGAGATAGCCACTATGATAATATAAGCGCATTCATAAAATCAATGAGAGGTAGTGACCCAGATGCAGCAGTATTTTATTTAGCAAGAGCACTAGCAGGAGGAGAAGACCCAATGTTTTTAGCAAGAAGAATAGTAATATTAGCAGCAGAAGACGTAGGCCTTGCAAATCCTAATGCATTGGTAGTCGCAAATTCTGCAATGCAAGCAATACACATGATAGGTATGCCAGAAGCAAGAATTATTTTATCAGAAGCGGCAATATATGTTGCAAAATCAAAAAAATCAAATTCTGCATATTTAGCAATAGACAAAGCTTTAGAAGATGTAAAAACAAAAGAAACAGGAGAAATACCAATGCATATTAGAAATGCTCCAGCAGAGGGAATGCATGAGTTTGGATATGGAAATGGATATAAATATCCACATGACTATCCAGGACATATTGTAGAGCAACAATATCTTCCAGACGAAATGCTTGGAACAAAATATTATGTAAAAGATGATACAGAGGAGAATTAATATATTACTCCTCTGTTTTTTAATATGTATTGCTTTATTTAAATTTTATATTAATAAATAACTTATAAAATACTTTTACTCAATTCTCCTATTATCTTTAGAAGTAAGTCTTTCATACTCTTTACATTTAATTTTATAATCTAATTGCATACATAAATATCTATAATACATATATGCTTGTTCATATTGCATCATTGGATTAAACATAGGATCTTTGTACATATCACTCATATTCGGGTCAAAATTCAAATTATCATAAGGAGAAAAACCATTAAAATCAGTATTTTTATCCATCATAAAACCTCCATGACTTAAACAAATATATTTTGCAAATTGCATAAAGTACAAATTATAATTAATTAAAAAATATAATCAATTAAAAAATCATAAATACAATTTGCTCAAAAATTAAAATCTATTTCTAAATACTATTCTAAAAATACAAAATTATGAATAGTTTATATAGAAAGAAATCATTTATAATATTAATTATTTATAGTATTAATTCAAGAAGATATTAATTTAATAATATCAAATTAGATATAAATGAAGATATAAAGTTGCAACTTCATTTATAAATAAAAGGGAGGGGATAAAAATAAAAGAAATAACAGAAACAAGAGCAATAGTAGAAAGTAACAATGCGGTAAAAATTTTAAAAGGAATTATTGTCTCAGTAATATTAACACTTGTACTATTATTTATATATTCAGCTATACTTACATATACAAACTTAGGAGAAAATACAATAAAACCAGTAGTTATTGCAATCACAGGAATAAGCATTTTAGCACGGAAGTTCAATAGCAGTAAGCTCAATAAAGAAAAACGGAATATTAAATGGAGGACTGATAGGTTTAATCTATATATTACTAATATATTTAGCATCTAGCATAACAGGAGGAGAAGGGTTTAACTTAAATATATACTCAATAATAATGATGATTCTTGGGGTTGTAGCTGGTATGATAGGGGGAATAGTAGGGGTGAATTTGAAATGAAGTAGAAAATATGCTATAATAAACATAAGGAAATCTATTTTCCTAAATCTAAAATGTGTCCTTAAGGAGGAAACATCAAATGAATGAGGTAAGCAAATTTAAACGGACAATTGCTTTGTTAGTAATTGTAGTAAGCCTCGGAACCATCATCGTAGGTGCAATCATGAACAAAGTATGGGTTGCCAGAATGAAAGCAAGATATGATAAGGTGGACCGGGAATTCGCTATTGCGAATTTGTGGGAACTACGAGGAAGGACTGAGCAAATTCAACGCCTTGCATGGTCATACGAATTCACTAATAAAGAAACACAAGATGTGTTAAAAGAACAATTGTATGACATCTCAGAACAGATTGCAAAAGGAAATCCGTACTTGCAGGACTTCAGTATTACTATTACAGCCTCTGGAACGGATGCTATCTGCGAAGAAATTAAATCGCAGATAACTAAAAAACTCCTAACCGTTATGGATGGAGAAAAGGGGGGTGCGTAAGCACCCCCCCAATCTTTACTTTTTAAAATTAATTTTTTACTTAAGCTTTTTTTGCTGTTTCAGCTAATTTTGCAAAAGCTTCCATATCTGTAACTGCAAGCTCTGCAAGCATTTTTCTATTTATAGAAACATTAGCTTTTTTAAGACCTGCTATTAATTTACTGTAAGTTAAACCATTTTGTCTAGCAGCAGCATTAATTCTTGTAATCCATAATTTTCTGAAATTACTCTTTTTATCTTTTCTTCCTACATAAGCATACATACCTGATTTCATAACAGCTTGTTTAGCCATTCTAAATCTGTATCTTTTAGCTCCATAGTAACCTTTAGCTTGTTTTAATACTTTTTTATGTTTTTTACGTGTTATTCTTGCTGTTTTTACTCTTGCCATTTTAAATTCCTCCTAATTCATAAATTTTAACTATATGGTAATAATCTCTTAATTCCATTTGCACATGTTTTATCGGCATAAGCATTTTGAATTTTACCTGATTTTTTTTGTCTTCTAGTTTTATTAGCTAAAAGATGTCTTCTGTTAGATTTAGTTCTTTTGATTTTTCCCGTAGCTGTCATTTTATATCTTTTTTCTGCAGCTTTGTTAGTTTTTAGTTTTGGCATTATATTTTCCTCCTTTAAAATTGAATATTATAATTTCTATTTATTTAATGAAAAAATTATAAACATATTTTTACCTTCTAATAAAGGTTTCTTCTCTGGAGTAGCTATATCAGAAAGTTCTTCTGTAAATCTATTTAATATATCCTCTCCGAGTTTTATGTAGTTAAGCTCTCTACCTCTAAAACGCACAGTAACCTTTACCTTAGAGCCAGTTTCTAAGAATTTTCTAGCATTTTTTACCTTAAAATTAAAGTCGTGTTCCTCTGTGTTAGGTGTAACTCTTAATTCTTTAACTTCAAGTGCTTTTTGCTTTTTCTTAGCTTCTTTTTCACGTTTTGCTTGTTCAAATTTATATTTACCATAGTTCATTATTTTACAAACTGGTGGCATTGCATTTGGAGAAACTAAAACTAAATCTAAATTCTTTTCTAAAGCTATATCTAATGCACTTTGAGAAGACATAACACCTAGTTTTTCTCCTGAATCGCTTATAACTTGAACCTCATTTAAACGTATTTGTTCATTAATTAGTAATTCTTGTTTTATAATTAAAACCTCCATTCAAAAAAATAGACTTGCGTAAAAACAAATCTATCCACTAAAATTTAATTAAACTAAATTAAATAACCTTTTCCCTTAATTTAGGTAAGGTGAGAAGTGGATGACTTCTTCTTAAACACATATATTATTATACACGTTTTTTATAAAAAGTCAAGAAAAATTTGAAAAAATATGTGATTTTACTGGACTTAATTAAAAATATGTAGTAAAATACTTCATATAATTATAAAGATATGGAGGCAGAATATGAAATTCATTAATATAGGATATGGAAATATCATATCTGCTAATAGAATAATATCAGTAATAGTTCCAGGAGCAGCACCAATAAAAAGATTAGTGCAAGAAGCAAAAGAAAAATCACTTGTTATAGATGCAACATCTGGAAGAAAAACACGTGCTGTAATAATTATGGACACAGGGCATATAGTACTCTCAGCAGTACAGCCAGACACAGTAGTTAGTAGATTAAATAAAGACATAGCAGAAAAGGAGGATGAGTAATTATGATGGTAAAACCAACTGTTAATGAACTTCTTAAAAAAGTAAGTAATAGATACGAATTAGTTATAGCTACATCAAAAAGAGCTAGACAACTTGCAAATGGAGACACACCACTTACAAATAAAAAAGAAGCATCACCTGTTACACTTGCTGCTGTTGAAATAGCAGAAGGAAAAGTGTATGTAGAAGGAGAAGAACAAGAACAAGAAAATAAAGAAGAACAAGAATAATTTTTTTGGAGGAGAAAATGTTAGTAATACTATCCGGAGTTGCAGGTGCAGGAAAAGACACAGTAAAAAATGAAGTAATTAAAAGAATGGAAAATGTTGTATCAATACCATCAATTACAGATAGACCTATAAGAGATGGAGATGTTCCAGGAGAAACTTATATATTTGTTAATAACGAAGAATTTAAAAAAATGATAGATAATAACGAATTATATGAGTTTGATATACATCATAACCATTATTATGGAGTACCAAAAAAACAGTTAAATGAAAAAATACGTGATGGAAAAGTAGTAATTAAAGATGTAGATGTAAATGGAACAGAAAATTTAGTTAGAATTTTAAAAAAAGATATGAAAGTTATAACAATATTTTTAAGAGTTCCAAAGGAAGAACTAAGAAGAAGACTAGAAAATAGAATAGACAAGCCAGACGAAAAAGAGATAGAATTAAGACTTGGAAGATTTGACTTTGAAGAGTCAAAAATGGAAAACTATGATTATGTAATAGATAATGTGAATCAAGAAGAAACGGTTCAAAAAGTAATGGAAATAATAAAAAAAGCATAAAATATAAGTAATTTAAAACAGCTAGAATATTTATAAAAAGCAGTATTATTTTAAAGTAATCTCAAATTGTTAAACAAAAAGTGTTTAATAATTTGAGATATTTTTCTTGTGAAATTATTTAATTTAATATATAAGCTATAAACGTTATAATATCTTCTCAAAAATCCACTTTAACCCCTTGAAATTTCGATAAAATTAATATATAATATTTGCTATAATTTTATACCTAAAAAAGAAAGTGAGAAAAATATGGAAAATGGAAAAGTAGAACCAAAAACATTACCGGGTTTCATGGAATTACTTCCAAATGATCAAATACGATTTAATGAAATAAAAGAAAAAATACAAAAATCATATGAAAAATTTGGATTTTTACCATTGGATACACCAGTAATAGAAGCTTCTAACGTATTACTTGCAAAAGCAGGAGGAGAAACAGAAAAACAAATATACAGATTTACAAAAGGAGATAGTGATTTATCACTTAGATTTGATCTAACTGTACCACTTGCAAAATATGTGTCAGAATACTATGGAGAGCTTAGTTTTCCATTTAGAAGGTATCAAATAGGAAAAGTATATAGAGGAGAAAAGGCACAAGCAGGAAGATATCGTGAATTTTATCAATGTGATATAGACATAATTGGAGATGGATCTTTAAGTATAATGCATGATGCAGAATTACCAAGTGTAATATATACAACATTTAGAAGCTTAGGCTTTGAAGATTTCACAATTTGCATAAATAATAGAAAAATATTTAATGGTATGTTTGAATATTTAGAACTTGCAGACAAATCAACAGACATACTTAGAATAATAGATAAAGTAGAAAAAATAGGAAAAGCAAATGTTATAAAAGAACTTGAAGAATTAAACGTAGAAAAAGAAAAGATAGACACAATAATTAAATTTATTGAAATATCAGGAACTTCGGATGAAAAAATAGAAGCTTTAAGAAAACTTGGAATAGATACTGAAACATTTAGAACTGGCGTAGATGAACTAGAAACAGTAATAAAGCAAATCAGAGTATGTAGAGTTCCAGAAAAGAACTTTAAAGTAGACTTAAGTATAGCAAGAGGACTAGATTATTACACAGGAACAGTTTATGAAACTTTCTTAGATAATTATAAACAGCTAGGAAGTGTATGCTCAGGTGGAAGATATGAAAATTTAGCAGAATACTATACAGATAAAAAATTACCAGGAGTTGGAATTTCAATAGGACTTTCTAGATTTTTCTATCAAATAGACAAAGAAAATATTTTACCAAATGAGAATAAATCAATATCTAAAGTATTAGTTGCTGGAATGTCACAAGAAGAGCTAGAGTATGCTTTAGAAGTTGGAGAAACTTTAAGAAATGCAGAAATTAATACAGAAGTATTCTTAGAAGATAAAAAAATAAAAGCAAAGTTCAAATATGCAGATAAATTACATATTCCTTATGTTATCGTAATTGGGGAAGATGAGAAAAACTCAAAAAAAGTTACTTTAAAGTCAATGAAAACTGGTGAGCAACAAACAATAGATATAGAGGAAGCTATAAAACTTATTAAAAATAATTAATAGAAAATTTAATATTATTATCTTACCTTGAGTGTAACTGATTTTTAATATTATTATAAATTTTGTTTCATATTTATTTAAGTTAATAAAAAGAAGGAAGGAAGAGGAAAAGTGGAGGAAAAACTAAAAAAAATTGCAGAAGAGGCAAAGCAAAACTTAGAAAACGTAATAAATTCTCAAGCCTTAAATGATTTAAAGATAAAGTATTTAGGAAAAAAGAGTGAACTTTCAAATGTACTTAAAGACATGGCAAGTCTTTCTAAAGAAGAAAGACCTGTAATCCGGAAGTTTAGCAAATAAAATTAGAAAAGAAATAGAAGAAAAAATATCAGAAATAGAAGAGAAACTTGAAAAGCAAGAGCTTGCAAAAAAATTAGAAGAAGAAAAAATAGACATAACATTACCTAGTACAAAGATAAAAAGAGGATCAAAACATCCAGTAAATAGAGTAATAGAAGAAATTGAAGATTTATTTGTTTCAATGGGATATACGGTAGAAAGTGGACCAGAACTAGAAACAGATAGATTTTGCTTTGAACTTTTAAACTTACCACAAGGACACCCAGCAAGAGACATGCAAGATAGTTTCTACATTACAGACGAATATTTGCTTAGAACACAAACTTCAGCAGTTCAAGCAAGAACAATGCTTGCAAATGAAGAAAAGACACCAATAAGAATGATATGCCCAGGAAAAACATATAGAAGAGAAGATGATGCAACACATTCGCATCAATTTACACAAGCAGAAGGATTGGTAATTGATAAAAACATATCACTTGCAGATTTAAAAGGAACACTTGAAATCTTTGCTAAAAAAATCATAGGAGAAAACTCAAAATTAAGATTTAGACCAAGCTATTTCCCATTTACAGAACCATCTTATGAGGTAGATGTGTCTTGCTTCAAATGTGGAGGAAAAGGTTGCAATCTATGTAAACAAACAGGATGGATAGAGGTATTAGGTTCAGGTATGGTACATCCAAATGTACTAAGAATGTGTGGATATGATCCAGACAAATATACAGGATTTGCCTTTGGATTAGGACTAGAAAGAATTGCAATGTTTAAATATGGAATACCTGACATGAGATATCTTTACGCAAATGATGTTAGATTTTTAAGTCAATTTGACAGATAAAGCTAATATAAAACTAATTATTAGATAATTTATGATAATTATTTTAAACAATATATTTATTTTTACAGTGAGTTCGACTTAAATCAAAGTTAATTGCTTTTCTTTATTTTCACAGTGTGTATCAATTGTTATTAAAACCAATTATACTAAAACGCCTTGGAGAACGCAGCAAAAAAAATAAATATATTGTTTAGAAAAAATAAAAACTATAATTTTAGAGAGGAAAATTTTAGATGAAATTAAGTAAAAATTTTGTAAAAGACTATGTTGATGTAGATGTAGACATAAAAACACTTGCAGAAGATATGACAAACGTTGGAAATGAATATGACGAAGCAGGAAAACTTGTAGATGCAACTAAATTAGTAGTTGGAGAAGTATTAACATGTGACATGCATCCTGATTCTGATCATTTGCATGTATGCAAAGTAGATGTTGGAAAAGAAGTTTTAAATATAGTATGTGGAGCTCCAAATGTAGCTAAAGGACAAAAAGTAATAGTAGCATTAGATGGAGCAGAGCTTCCAGGTGGAGTAAAGATAAAGAAAGGACAAATAAGAGGTCAAGAATCTAATGGAATGATTTGTTCTTTATCAGAAATAGGAATTGAAAGCAAGTTCCAATCAGAAGAAGATAAAACAGGAATACATGTACTTCCAAGTGATGCAAAACTAGGAGAAGATGCAGTAAAAGCTATGGGACTTGATGATGAGATAATAGATTTTGATTTAACTGCAAACCGTGGAGACCTACTTAGTATACTTGGTATGGCATATGAAATAGGTGCAATCTATGATAAAAAAGTAAAAGATATAGATTTATCACACAAAGAAAATGGAGAAGATATAAACAAAACATTTTCACTAGATATAAACACAGATAATTGCAAATTATTCTTAGCCAAGAGAGCTTTAAATGTAGAAATAAAAGAAAGCCCTGATTTTATAAAAAACAGATTACTTGCATCAGGAATAAGACCAATAAACAATGTCGTAGATATAAGTAATTATGTAATGTTAGAAACAGGTCAACCATTACACTTCTATGATGCAGATAGATTAAAAGGAAAAATAGAAGTAAGGATGGCAAAAGAAAATGAAAAACTAACAACACTTGACGGAATAGAAAGAAACTTAAGCAAAGATGATATAGTAATCTCAGATGGTACAAGACCAATTGGATTAGCAGGAGTTATGGGAGGATTAGACACAGAAATAGAAGCAACAACAAAAAATGTTATAATTGAAGCAGCAATTTTTGACGGAGTAAAAGTAAGATTAACTTCTAAAAAAATAGTAAGAAGTGAGGCAAGCAACCGTTTTGAAAAAGGATTAGATCCAAATAGAACATATATGGCTGCAGAAAGAGCGTGCACTCTTCTTGAAAAATACGCTAATGCAGAAATATCAAAAGGAACAGTTATATATGACAAAACAGAAAAAGAAGATAAAGAAATAGATGTTACTTTGGAAAATATAAATAGTTTACTTGGTTCTAATATAAAATTAGAAGAAGCAGTAGACATATTTGAAAGACTAGGCTTTAAAACAAAGTCTAGAGGAAATTTAATAAAGGTAAAAGTACCTAGAAGAAGATTAGATATTGACATAAAAGAAGACTTAATAGAAGAAGTAGGACGTATTTATGGAGTAAATAACATTGAAGGAAAGCTTCCAGTTGTTCCAACTGTTCCTGGAAATTATGACAGAAATATTAGAAATATCAGGAATAAAATGATAGCATTAGGACTTAATGAAACCTTATCATATATATTATTAAATGATAAAGAAGTAAATAATTTTACAACTGACAAATTTGAACCAGTAAAATTATTAGACCCAATGAGCGAAGATAGAAATACAGCAAGATACACTATGATCACATCTCTATTTAAAATATATGAGTATAATGCAGATCGTGGAAATAAAGATGTATCAATATTTGAAATAGGAAAAGGATTCTATAAACATGGCGAGGAATATGGCGAAGACTTAAAACTATGTGTGTTAATGTCAGGAGAATTCTATACAGGAATTAATAGTAAAAAAGAAGTAGATTTCTACATAATTAAAGGAATAATAGAAGAACTATTAGACAGTCTAGGATATGAGAATAGATACAGTTTTGTCGTTCCTAAGGAAATGTCAAAAGATTTCCATCCAGGACAAACAGCAGATATTATAGTAAATGGCAAAAAAGTAGGAATAATAGGTTTAGTTCATCCAGAAATATCAGAAAACAAAGTATTTGTCTCAGAAATAAACTTAAGTAATCTACTTGAAATAAAAACAGGAAAAATGAAATATAAGGAAATATCAAAATTCCCAAGTATCAAAAAAGACATAGCTTTAGTTGTAGATAAAAATATAGAAAGTTTAGAAATAGCAAAAGTTATCAAAAAAGCTGGAGGAAGCAATTTAAGTAATATAGAAATATTTGATGTTTATGAAGGAAAAGGAATAGAAAAAGGAAAAAGAAGTATAGCATTTTCACTAACTTTTTCAAATTCTGATAAAACATTGACAGATGAAGAAATAAACCCAATATTAGAAAAGATAGTTGATATGACAGAAAAAGAATTTAAAGCAGAATTAAGAAAATAAGCAAATATTAAGAGATATATTATAGAAATCGATTATAATTATTTTTTTAAGAACTGCGTAAGCGACCAAACGAAACAAAGCGCAGTGCGATATGGAGCAATCTACATATAAGAAATTTAATTTGTAGATTGCGACAGCAAAGTTCTTACAAAAAATAATTATATCGATTTCTAAGATATTAAGTAACTCTTATTCGGAGGTCAAAAATGGCAAAAGCAAAAGCCGTATTTGTATGTAATAACTGTGGATATGAATCAAGCAAATGGCTCGGAAAATGTCCAGCTTGTAATGAATGGAATACTTTTTTCGAGCAAAAACTAGATACAAACGTAGCTACAAAAAAGAAAGAAAAAGAGACAGCAAAATCAGTAGCATTAAAAAATGTAGAATATAAAGAAATATCAAGGATTTCCACAGGATTTGGAGAGTTAGATAGAGTACTTGGAGGAGGATTAGTAGATGGATCACTAATATTAATTGGTGGAGAGCCAGGAATTGGAAAATCTACATTAATTCTTCAAATATGTGATAAGATAAAAACAGATAAAATAGTACTTTACGTTTCAGGCGAGGAGTCAGCAGAACAGATAAAATTAAGAGCAGATAGATTAAAGATAAATAAAAACAATATCATGTTTTATGGTGAAACAGATATTGACCTAATAGAAAGTGAAATTGAAGAAAAAAAACCAGAGCTTGTAATAATAGATTCTATACAAACAATCTTTTCTGATAAAGTAGATTCAATACCAGGAAGCATAGGACAATTAAGAGAAATAACTTCAAGAATAATGAGAATGTGCAAAGAGAAGAAAGTAACAACTATAATAATCCGGACATGTAACAAAAGACCGGAAACATTGCAGGACCAAGAGTACTAGAACACATGGTAGATGTTGTTTTATATCTAGAAGGAGAAAGATATTTTTCATATAGAATTTTAAGAGGTGTAAAAAATAGATTTGGTTCAACAAATGAAATTGGAATGTTTGAAATGGAAGGCGAAGGTATGAAAGAAATCATAAATCCTTCAGAAATTCTAATTTCAGAAAGAGATGAAAATCCAGCAGGTTCAGTAGTTGTTGCAAGTATGGAAGGGACAAGACCACTTTTAGTGGAATTGCAGGCTCTTACAACTCAGACACTGTTTGGCTTCCCTAGAAGAACGGCAAATGGAATTGATTATAATAGACTTACACTTCTTATGGCAGTTATAGAAAAAAGAGTTGGAATTTCTTTATCAAACCAAGATGCATATTTAAATGTAGTAGGTGGAATAAAAATAAATGAACCTGGAATTGATTTAGGAATAGTTTTAAGTGTTTGTTCAAGCTATAAAAATAAACCTATACCAAATGACATAGTTGTAATAGGAGAAGTTCGGCTTGACAGGCGAGGTTAGAAGAGTAAGCTTAATAGAAAAACAACTTAAAGAAGCAGAAAAATTAGGATTTAAAAAATGTATTATTCCAGAAAATAATAAAAAACTATTGAAAGAAAACTTTAAATTAGATATAATAGGTGTGAAAAATATTAAAGATGCTATGAAAGGAGTACGGACTACTATGAGAGAAGGCCAAAATGATGTAATCTCAAATATGATAAAAATAGTAGCGCCAGGTACACAAATAAGAGCAGGATTAAATAATATTTTAAAAGCAAAAACAGGTGGACTAATTGTAATTGGAGATTCTAAAGAAGTATTAGATATAGTAGATGGGCGGTTTCAAAATAGATGAAGATTATACAGCTTCAAGATTATATGAACTAGCAAAGATGGATGGCGCAATAGTTTTAAGTAGTGACTTAAAGAAAATACTATATGCAAATGCTCAACTTATACCTTCTCCTACTATTGAAACAAAAGAAACAGGAACAAGGCATAGAGCAGCAGAAAGAACTGCTAAGCAAACAGGAGAAATAGTTATAAGCATATCACAAAGAAGAAATGTTATAACTATGTTTAAAGGAAATATTAGATATCTTTTAGAAGATACTTCAAGGGTACTTACAAAGGCTAATCAAGGAATACAAACTCTTCAAAGGTATAAAACTGTATTTGATGAAAAACTATTAACATTAAATGAATATGAATTTAACGACATAGTATCATTAGAAAATGTTATAGTAGCTATTCAAAGAGCAGAAATGGTCATGAAAATTGCAGAAATGGTACAAAGACAAATATATGAGCTTGGAGAAGAGCGGAGAGCTTGTAAAAATGCAACTAGAAGAAATTATTCGGAAGTCTTGAAAAAGAAGAATTACTTATTATTAAAGATTATATGGTTCAAGATGAGAAAAGAACAGAAGAGGATATATTAAAAGAAATTATATCACTTAACCAAGAAGATCTTATGATAACAGGTACAATTGCAAGAATATTAGGCTATGAAAATTTTGATAATTATGATGAAGTTGGAGTATATACTAAAGGATATAGAATATTAAATAAAATTCCAAGAATGCCAAATAATATAGTGGACAATTTAGTTAAAAACTTTAAGTCCTTCCAACACATATTAATTGCAGATATACCAGACTTAGATAAAGTAGAAGGAATAGGTGAAATAAGGGCTAGAGCTATAAAACAATCACTGCAAAGGATGCAAGAGCAATTTGTATTTGATAGAATGCTTATATAAAACAAATATAAATGTGCTTATAGAAAACAAATGAGGTGATAATTAATGAAAAAAGAAAAAGGAATTACATTATTAGTACTGATAATTACAGTAGTAGTTATGATTATATTGATATCTGCTACGGTATATTATGGAGCTAGTTCTACAGAAACAATAAGACTAGAAAATTTTAGCTATGAGTTACAACAGATTCAGTCACAAGTAGATGTAGATTATGAAAAAATCAAAGCAGGAGATATTAAATATATAACACTTCGGAGAAGAATTCACAAATGCACCACAAGAGGCAGTAAACACATTAGAAAAAGTTAGAGCTATAAATTATAATAATATGTCTCAAGCTCAAAGAGAACAATATTATCAAGGAAGTAATACAACTTATAGGTATTTTAGTGAAGAAGAAGTTAAATCAACTTTTAACATATCAAGCAATCCAGGAGCTGTTATAATAAACTTTAAGACGAGAGATGTAATTAGTGTAAATGGCTTTAAGTTCGACGGAAGAACTTTTTATACATTAAATGATTTACGATAATTAAGAAATTAAGAAAGGAAGATTAAAATGAACAAAAAGATTTTAGCAATTATAATTGCAATTACATTAGTAGTAATACTAATAGGAACAGTATGCTATGGAGTAGTAAAAAAAGAAATTACAAAGATAGAAAATCCAATAGCAACAATAACAATAGAAGGATATGAAACACCAATAATAGTAGAATTATATCCAGAATATGCACCAAATACAGTAACTAACTTTATAAAACTTGCAAACAATGGATTCTATAATGGATTAAAAATACACAGAGTAGAGGACTATGTAATACAAGGAGGAGATCCAAATGGTAATGGATCAGGAGGACCAACTTTAAGTTCAATAGATAGTTCTATCGAAAAAGGATCAGATGCAGATAAACAATATTCAATCAATGGAGAATTCTCAGATAATGGCTATGATAAAAACACTTTAGCACACGAAAAAGGTGTTATTTCTATGGCAAGAAACGATTATGGATCAGCATCAGATAGCCTTACAGATGAAGGATACAATTCAGCTGGAAGTCAATTCTTTATTTGTTTAAAATATATGCCATATTTTAATGGAAAATACTCAGCATTTGGAAGAGTAACAAGTGGTATGGAAACAGTAGATGCTATTTCACAGGTAGAATTAAAAGTTGAAAAAGATGAAGAAACAGGTACAGAAACACAAACTTCAGAACCTAAGGATGATATAATAATTACTAGCATAACAGTAGATACAAAAGGAGTAGATTATGGAATGCCAAAAGTACATGAGGCATTTGATTATACTAGTTGGTATTTACAAAGACTTTATGGTACACAAAGCTAGAAGTTTAAAATATAATAAAATGGGATAAAGCGTTTCGGCGCTTGCCCTTTAAGCTTTCTCGCCTTTAGGCTCGAAACTTAAATCGGGCACGAACAAAGAGCGCCTAGGCGCTTTTTTATCCTTTATAATGGACTTTAGTGATTTCTAAATAAATAAAAAAACAAAATCCCTCTTTAAGGAGAAACTAAGCAAATGATGGAAAAAATAAATATAAAGATATTAGCAATAGTACTTATAGTAATAATATTAATTGGTGTTGGAGCCTTTACAATATTTAAACTAACAAGCACAGACAAAGATAAAAACTACGAGTTAGAATTAATAGAAGAAGCAAATTGCAAATATTTTACTGTAGTTTCAGATGGAAAGTATGGAGTAATAGATACATCAGGAAAATTAATTATAGAAAACATATATTCAAATGTTATAGTACCAAATCCAACAAAAGCTGTATTTATAGCAACAAAAGAGGATGGAAGTAATGTAGTTTTAAATGAAAATGCAGAAGAAATATTAAATGAATATAATAATGTTTCTGCAATAAGACTAAACGAAATATTAACTAATTTTCCATATGAAAAGAGCGTATTAAAATACGAAGAAAATCGGAAAATTTGGTTTAATAGATTTTTCAGGTAATAAAATAACAAATGCAGTATATGAAGAAATATCATCAGTAAAATATAAGGAAGGTGAAATATACGCCAAAAAAGACGGAAAATATGGAGTATTAAACAACAAAGGAGTAGAGCTAGTACCTTTTAAATATGACCAAATCGAGGCAGATAAATACTATGATCAAAATTACGAAAAGTCTGGATATATAGTAAGAGTAAAAGGAAAAGATGGATATAGTTATGGCTATATAAATAATAAATGGGAAACTGTTTTAGAACCAGAATATACAGATATAAGTAGAATATTAGATATAAATAGTAAAGATGTATATCTAATTGTGGCAAAAGATGGAAGATATGGTGTTACAAAAAATAAAGAAGTTGAGATAAACTTTGAATATCAATCAATAATATATAATAGAGATGTAGAAGTTTATCTAGTACAAAAAAATGGACAATATGGAGTATTAAATAGAAATGGTAAAACTATAATAGAAGAACAATATAAAGATATACATTTTAATGGACTATATATAGTTTGTACTTCATATACAGGAGAAGTTTATTTTAATAAAAAAGGTGAAAAGATAGAAAATGGAACAACAACTTTGATAGAAGTTCCAAGTCAGGATGTGTCTATAATATCTAATACAGATAGTATGTATGGAATAATAGGCGAAGATGGAGAAGAAATTGTAAAACCTGAGTACAGATATATTGAATATGCTTTCGATAATTGCTTTATTGGATATAAAAATGGTAGGGGACTGGGTGCAATAGATAAAAACGGAAATACATTAATTGATTTTGAATATGATGTACTAAATAAAATCGGAGACTATAAGCTTTTAAGAGCATTGGATATAGATGAAAAAAGAATAGATATATATAATTCTAAGATGGAAAAAATATTATCAGTAAAAAATGCTAATGTAGAAGATACAGGAGAATATATAACAATATATGGTGATGAACTATCTTGCTTTATTACACCAGAAGGAGAAGTAAAAAACTCTAAAGAAGTATTAACATATAATAGACTATTTGCAATATATGAAAATGGAAAATGGGGCTTTGAAAATAAAGAAGGAGAAAAAGTAGTTCCTTGCGAATACGAATATGTAACAGAATTAAATAATTTTGGATTTGCAGGAGTAAAGAAAAACGGAAAATGGGGAGTAATAGATGACGAAGGAAATGTGGTTTGTGAAACTAAATATGATTTTGGAGAAGAGATAAGAAATCCATATTTCCTAGGAAAATATTATAAGACATACACAGACTATGATGAAATGTATTATTCAGATCAAATGATAAATGAAAAGTAAATATAAAAATACTCTAGTCTTAAAAATTAGAGTATTTTTTGTTATTTTAATGAAATATATACTATTTTAATGAAAAATCGTCAAGTAAAAGGTTAAATGCAATTCTGTAAAGTAAATGCAATTTGTACGATTAACTGTATGTAGAAAAGCAATATTTTCAATAAAAAATTGTATAAAAACTAAGAATTTTGTATACATAAAAATAAAAGTATGATATAATATTTTAGGTCATTATGATAATTATTAAAAGCAAAATTAAATATTTTGTTTTTAAATAAGGATTTAATAAAAAATCAAATGGAGGTTGTTATGGTAAGAAGAATTTTTGTACAAAAAAAAGAAGGATATGATGTAGAAGCAAAAGGAGTACTTGCAGATTTAAGAGATAACTTACAAATGTCTAATTTAGAGGATGTAATAATACTTAATAGATATGATGTAGAAGGAATAAGTGATAAGGTTTTTGAAGAAGCAAAAAATACAATTTTTTCAGAACCACAAGTTGATATATGCTATGAAGAGGAATATAAAGTAGATCCTGAGGATAACATATTCGGTGTAGAATTCTTACCAGGACAATTTGATCAAAGAGCAAATTCACTTTCAGAATGTTTACAAATAATAACAGGAGGAGAAAGAATACCTGCTAAGTCAGCTAAAATATATGTACTAAAAGGAAAATTGACTAAGGAAGAAGTACAAAAAATAAAATCATATTTGATAAATTCTGTAGATTCAAGAGAATGTTCACTTGAAAAGCTAGAAACTGTAAAAGACAAAATGCAAGAGCCAGAAGATATAAAAATAGTTACTGGGTTTACAAAAATGACAGATGAAAACGTAAAAGAATTTTATGAAAAATATGGTTTTGCAATGGATATAGAAGACCTTAAATTCTGCCAAAGATATTTTAGAGATGAAGAAAAAAGAGACCCTACAATGACAGAAATGAAAATGATAGATACATATTGGTCAGACCACTGCAGACACACAACCTTTATGACAAAATTTGAAGTGATAGATATAAAATGGGATTTACTTGAAAAAGTATTTGAGGATTACAAAAAATCAAGAGCATATGTTTATGATAACAAAAAAGCAAAAGATATATGCCTAATGGACATTGCAACAATAGCAGTTAAAGATTTAAAGAAAAAAGGTTTATTAAAAGATTTAGACGAATCAGAAGAAATAAATGCTTGTAGTATAAAAGCAAACATATTAGTAGATGGAAAAGAAGAAGAATATTTAATAATGTTCAAGAATGAAACACATAACCATCCAACAGAGATAGAGCCATTTGGTGGTGCTGCAACTTGCCTTGGAGGAGCAATAAGAGACCCACTTTCAGGAAGAGTATATGTATATCAAGCAATGAGAGTAACAGGATGTGGAGACCCAAGAAAGAGCGTTGCAGAAACACTTCCTAACAAATTACCACAAAGAAAACTAACAAATGAAGCAGCAAGAGGTTATAGCTCATATGGTAATCAAATAGGACTTGCAACAGGTGAAGTAACAGAAATATATCACTCAGGATATGTTGCAAAACGTCTAGAAATAGGAGCATTAGTTGGAGCAGCACCTGCAAAAAACGTAGTTAGAGAAAGACCAGTTCCTGGAGATATAGTAATACTTCTAGGAGGAAGAACAGGTAGAGATGGTTGTGGAGGAGCAACAGGATCATCAAAAGCACATAATAGTTCTTCACTTACAACATGTGGCGCAGAAGTTCAAAAAGGAAATGCACCAGAAGAAAGAAAAATTCAAAGATTATTTAGAAATAGTGAAGTCACAAGATTAATAAAAAGATGCAATGACTTTGGAGCAGGAGGAGTATCAGTTGCAATAGGAGAGCTTGCAGATGGACTTGATATAGATTTAGACAAAGTTCCAAAGAAATACGAAGGACTTGACGGAACAGAGCTTGCAATATCAGAATCACAAGAAAGAATGGCAGTTGTTGTTGCAAAAGAAAATGCAGAAAAATTTATGAAATTAGCAGAAAAAGAAAATTTGGAAACAACAATAGTTGCAGAAGTTAAAGAAGAACCAAGAGTTAAAATGTATTGGAGAGGAAAACTTATAGTTGATATAAGCCGTGATTTCCTAAATACAAACGGAGACGTAAAAAAGAGTAATGTAACTGTAGAAAAACCAGACTATGCAAATAGCTATTTTGATAAAAAAACAGAAATAAAAGATATAGAAAAAACATGGAAAGAAACTTTACAAGATTTAAATTCATGTTCACAAAAAGGACTAGTAGAAAGATTCGATAGTTCAATTGGAGCAGGAACAGTACTAATGCCATATGGTGGAAAATATCAACTTTCACCACAAGAAGGAATGTGTGCAAGAATTCCTACATTAAAAGGATATACAAATACAGGAACAATTATGACATTTGGATATAACCCAGAAATAGCAGTTTGGAGCCCATTCCATGGAGCAGTTTATGCAATCGTTGAATCAATAACAAAATATGTAGCAATAGGTGGAGACTACAAAAAAGCTTGGCTTACACTTCAAGAATTTTTCGAGAGACTTAGAGAAGACAGCTTAAGATGGGGAAAACCATTTTCAGCACTACTTGGAGCATATTATGCACAAGAAAAACTAGGAATAGCAGCAATAGGAGGAAAAGATAGTATGTCAGGATCATATAATGAACTTGATGTACCACCAACACTTGTTTCTTTCTGTGTAGGAACAGTAGATACAAACTCTGTTACATCAACAGAGTTTAAAAAGAAAAATTCAAAAGTAGTAATATTAAAAACAAAAATGGATAAAGATTTACTTCCAGATTTTGAAGACTTAAAAGAAAATTACGAAATTATACATAAATTAATATTAGATAAAAAAGTGCTTTCTGCTTCAACAGTAAGAAATGGAGGAATAGCAGATAGCATAAGCAAGATGTGCTTTGGAAACAAAATAGGATTTAAATTTGAAAAAGAAGAAAACTCATTTAAGCCAATGTATGGAAGTTTTATACTAGAACTTTCAGAAGATATAGAAGTTCCAAAGGCAGAAGTCTTAGGAAGAACAATTAAAGAAGAAAAAATAAAAATAGGAAATGTAGAATTAGATTTAGACGAACTAATAAGCTTATGGGAAAAACCATTAGAAAAAGTATTCCCAACAAAAGCAAAAGAAATAAAAGAAGAATGCAAGAATATCTTAAGTGATAAAAAATGCACAATAGTAGCAAAATCAAAATTTGCAAAACCTAGAATATTTATACCAGTTTTCCCAGGAACAAACTGTGAATATGATTTAAGTAAGGCTTTCGAAGATGCAGGAGGAGTTCCAAATGTAGAAATATTTAAAAACTTAAAGGCACATGACATAGAGGACTCAATAAATGCTTTTGCAAAACAAATAGAAGAAGCACAAATAATAATGATACCAGGTGGATTTAGTGCAGGAGATGAGCCTGATGGATCAGGAAAATTCATAGCTTCTGTATTTAGGAATCCAAAACTAAAAGAATTAATACATAAGCATTTGAAAGAAAAAGACGGCTTAATGTTAGGTATATGTAATGGATTCCAAGCATTAGTCAAATTAGGACTATTGCCTTATGGTGAAATTTTAGACATGACAGACAAAATGCCTACACTTACATTTAATAGTATAGCAAGACACCAATCAATGATGACAACGACAAAGGTAACATCAAAATTATCTCCTTGGTTTAATAAAGTAGAACTTGGAGAAGAATTTGTAATACCAATATCACACGGAGAAGGAAGATTTGTTGCAAGTGATGAAGTATTAAAAGAATTAGAAGAAAATGGACAAATAGCAACACAGTATGTTGATTTAAATGGAAATGCAACATATGACATAAGATATAATCCTAATGGATCAAAACTTGCGATAGAAGGAATAACAAGTAAAGATGGTAGAATACTTGGAAAGATGGGACACTCAGAAAGAAGCTATACAGGAATAATAAAGAATATTCCAGGAAATCCAGATCAAAAGCTATTTGAGTCAGGTGTAGACTATTATAGAGTTTAAAAATTTGAAAATAATCTAAGTTAATGTTGTACTAATAAAAGATAGTAATTATTTGTATAACTTTAACTTAGATTAATTATTATTTGTTATTTAAAATTAAAAAAATAATAAGAAGAACAATAATAAAGGAACTAAAATAGAAATGAGAATTAGATACAAAAAATGGGCAAGACCAGAACTTGAAGCATGCAAATTTTATGTAGATATTCCAGAAGAGCTAAAAGGAAAATGGCATGATTCATTTAAAGAAAAAAGAAAAATACATATGGAGCTAGGTTGTGGTAAAGGTGCATTTATTGCAGCCTTAGCTTCATCTAATCTAAACATTAACTATATTGCAGTTGATATGGTAGATGCAATGCTTGGACTTAGTAAAAGAAATATAGAAAAAGCTTATCAAGACTTAGGAATAGAACCAGAAAATATAATTTTAACAAGGCATGATATTGAAAGAATATTACTATTTATGTCAGAAGAAGATGTAGTAGATAGAATATATATAAATTTCTGCAATCCATGGCCAAAGGCTAAACATAAAAAGAAAAGACTAACACATACGAAACAGCTTATGCTATATAGAACTTTCCTAAAAGATGGTGGAGAAATATATTTCAAAACAGATGATGACGGACTATTTAATGAAAGCTTTAGATATTTTGAAGAAGCAGGTTTTGAAGTAATCTCTAAAACATACGATTTACATGCAGAAAATATATTTGATGTAAATATAGAAACAGAACATGAGAAAATGTATACAGAGGAAGGAAAAAAGATAAAAGCATTAATTGCAGTTAAGAGGTAAAAGATTATAATTTATAGAAGAATAATAATGTAAATAATTTAATATTTATAAAGCTGCGTAAGCGATCAAACGTAGCGAAGCGAAGTGCGAAGTGGAGCAATCTACATATAAATTTTTTGATTTGTAGATTGCGACAGCAAAGCTTAATAAATATTAAATTATTTACATTATTAAGCAATAATTAAATTTAATAAATACTTTTAATAAAATCTCACCTAACTGTTGACATTTATGTAATATTATGCTAAAATATTAAACTGTAACCGCATAAGTCAAGGTACATAAAGCCCAATTAAGTTTGGGTACCTATATTTTAAGGTTAGCGAGTATACGAAAAAGGGAGGTGCTTTCATAATGTACGCTATAATCGAAACTTGTGGAAAGCAATACAAAGTATCTGAAGGAGATGTAGTATTCTTCGAAAAATTAGATGCTGAAGAAGGAAAAAAAGTTAAATTTGATAACGTAATCCTTGTATCAGATAATGGAAAAGTAGAAGTTGGAACTCCTTATGTTAAAGGTGCTAAAGTTGAAGGAAAAGTAATTGCACATGGTAAAGGCAAAAAAATAGTTGTTTTCAAATATAAAGCTAAAAAGAATTATAGAAGAAAACAAGGACACAGACAACCATACACAAAAGTAGAAATTACATCTGTAAAAGTAGGAGCTGAGAAAAAAGAAACAGAAAGCAAAGTAGAAGCTAAAACAGAGACAAAAACATCAGCTAAAGCAGAAACTAAGACAGCAGAGAAAAAACCAGCTGAAAAGAAAACAGCTACAAAAAAAGAAGAATAATTTCTAATAACATATAAAACTTTAGAAAGGAGAGATTTGCCATGGCACATAAAAAAGGTCAAGGTAGTGTTAAAAACGGTAGAGATAGTGAATCTAAACGCCTTGGGGTAAAAAGAGCCGACGGTCAATTTGTTCTAGCAGGAAATATTTTAATGAGACAAAGAGGAACAAAAATACATCCAGGTACTAATGTTGGAATTGGTAGTGATGACACACTTTATGCAAAAGTAAATGGTGTTGTTAAATTTGAAAAATTAGGAAAAGACAAAAAGAAGGTAAGTGTTTACCCAGAAGAATAAAAGAAACGCTAGGGCTTTTGATTAGGCTCTAGCGTATTTGCTTTTAAGGAGAAATAAGGTGAAGAAAAAAGTATTATTGGGAATGAGTGGAGGAGTAGATAGTTCTACTTCAGCTCTTTTACTACAAAAACAAGGATATGAAGTAATAGGAACAACCTTAGAATTATATAGGGGAAGTAGTTGCTGTAATCAAGATACTATTATGGACGCTAAAAAGATATGTAATCAGTTAGGTATTCCTCATTTTACATATAATTTTAAAGATGAATTCAAAAAATACGTCATAGATGATTTTATTAATTGTTACAAAGAATGTAAAACTCCAAATCCTTGTATAGAATGTAATAAGTATATAAAGTTTGATTTAATGTATAAAAAAGCTCAAGAATTAGGATGTGATTATATAGCAACAGGTCATTATGCAAAAATAGGATATAGTAATAAATATGATGAATATGTACTAGAAAAATCAAATGCCGAAAAGAAAGACCAAACTTATTTTTTATATAGTATAAAAAAAGAATTATTACCTAAAATATTATTTCCACTTGCAGAATTTAATGATAAATCAGAAATAAGAAAAATTGCAGAAGAAAACGAACTTGCAGTTGCAAAAAAGCCAGATAGTGAAGAAGTTTGTTTTATACCAAATAATAATTATGGTAGCTTTTTGGAAAAAAATATGGATACAAAAATCAAATCAGGAAATGTAGTTCTAACAGATGGAACAAAAATTGGAAAACACAGAGGATTAATATACTATACAGTAGGGCAAAGAAAAGGACTTGGAATTTCTTATGAGAAGCCTATATATGTAATAAAATTAGATAAAGAGAAAAACGAGTTAGTAGTTGGAACAGAAGAAGAACTTTATCAAAAACAATTAAAGGCTAATGAGTTGAATTTCTTAGTTGATTTTGAAAAATGGGACAAGGAAGTTTTTGCCAAAATAAGATATAGAGCAAACATAGCAAAAGCAGAAGTAATTTTTGATAAAGATGTATTAGAAGTAAAATTTGAAGAGCCACAAAGAGCGATAACTAAAGGACAATCAGTAGTATTTTATGATAAAGAAGGAGTAGTTCTTCGGTGGCGGAAAAATAATGTAAAAGTAAAAATAGGAGGAAAAAAACATGTCATTATTAAAGGAATTTAAAGAATTTGCAATGAAAGGAAATGTAATAGAATTAGCAGTAGGTGTTGTAATAGGAGGAGCTTTTCAACAAATAGTAAACTCATTAGTAAATGATGTTATAATGCCATTTACAGCAATATTTACAGGAAGTGTACATTATTCAGAATGGGTTATATCAATTGGAAATGGTGCAGTACAAATAGGAATAGGTTCATTTATAAACGCAGTTATAAACTTTTTAATAGTAGCATTTTCAATATTTATAGCTTTAAAATATATCAATAAATTAAATAGAAAACTAGAGGAAATAAATAAGGAAACAATTAGCAAAATATCAAAGAAAGCAAAAAAGGCTAAAAAGCAATTAGAAAAAAATTCAGAAGGAAAAATGGAAGAAAAAGTAGAACAACAAGTAGAAGAAGTAAAAGTGGAACCAAGCACAAAAGTATGTCCTTATTGCTTATCAGAAATACCATATAAAGCAGTAAAATGTGCACATTGTGCATCAGATTTAACAGAAAATACTATAGAAGAAGCAAAATAAACTATTATTCTTATGTATAAGAATAAATTTTATATAAAAACGAGAAATTATTGCATAATTATTGAAAATTTAAAACAAGTTATTATATAATAATATAGTCAAATATCGAAAGGAAGAAGTATGGAAAAACAAGCAGTAACATATGAGCTTTTGCATGTTGATAAAAATTCAGGGGCAAGAAGAGGAATAGTACATACTCCTCATGGAGACATACAGACTCCAATATTTATGCCTGTTGGAACACAAGCAACAGTTAAGTCAATGACACCAGATGAATTAAAAGAAGAAGTAAAAGCACAAATAATACTTTCAAATACATATCATTTATATTTAAGACCAGGACATAAATTAGTAGAAGAGGCTCGGACGGACTCCATAAATTTATGAATTGGGATAGACCAATACTTACAGACTGCGGAGGATTTCAAGTATTTAGTTTAAGTGATTTAAGGACAATATCAGAAGAAGGAGTAGAATTTAAGTCACATCTAGATGGATCTAAACATTTCTTCTCACCTGAAAAAGTAATGGAAATAGAAAATGCACTTGGCGCAGATATAATAATGTCATTTGATGAATGTGTAGAATATCCAGCAAGTCATGAATACACAGAGGCTTCAATGGAAAGAACTACTAGATGGGCAGAAAGATGCAAAGAAGCACATAAATGTCCAGAAAAACAAGCACTATTTGGAATAATACAGGGAGGCTTTTATAAAGATTTAAGAGAAAAATCAGCAAAAGATTTAACTAAATTAGATTTCCCAGGATATGCAATAGGAGGAATTAGTGTAGGAGAACCTAAAGAAAAATTTCTAGAGATGCTTTACTTTACAGCTCCATTAATGCCAGAAAATAAACCTAGATATTTAATGGGAGTTGGATCGCCTGATTATTTAATAGAAGCAGCACTTGCAGGAATTGATATGTGTGACTGTGTACTTCCAACAAGGATTGCAAGAAATGGAACTGCAATGACTTCAAGCGGAAAGAAAGTTATTCGTAATGCAACTTACGAAAGAGATTTTACTCCATTAGACCCAGAATGTGATTGCTATACTTGTAAGAATTATACAAGAGCATATATAAGACATTTGATAAAAGCAAACGAAATATTAGGAGTAAGGTTATTGTCAATTCATAATTTAAGATTCTTGACTAAACTAATGGAAAGAGTTAGAATAGAGATTGAAAATGATAATTTATTAAATTTTAGAGACGAATTTTATAGAAAATATGGTTATACAAAAGAATAATGAGGAGGAAAAGAAAAATGCAAATAGAACAAGACAATAATATTGTATTTAATGACAATAAAAAAACAAGTGATGGTAAAACTACTAAAATTATAATTGCATTAATAGTTATAACAATAGTAGCAGTTATAGGAATATTATATGCAATACTAGTCATGTTAGGAAAAGGTTTGACAGTTGTCGTTGATGGAAAAAAAGTAAATGTTTCAGAAGATACTTTTATTTTTCAAGACAATGGAGATATATATGTATCAATAATAGATATTGCACCACTTGTTGGTTATGAGCCACATAATGGAGAATATAAGATAGATATAGAAGATCCAAACAAATTATATGTACAATCAGCTAATGGAACAGAGACGACATCTTTCTTTTTAAATTCAGATATAATAAGTAAAGTAGCGCCAGACTCAAATGATGATTATGAAAATATAACAATTGATAAGGCTATTTTTAGGGAAGATTCAAACAATAAGCTATATATAACAAGTAAAGGTTTTATAATAGCATTTAATTCACTATTTGAATATAATAAGCAAACAAATATGATAACAATACAAACATTACCAAGTTTAATAAAGAAATATTCAGAAGAAATTAAAACAATTGGTAGCAAACAAGGTTACTCAAGATTAAGTGAAAATTTTAATGCCCAAAAAGCATTAGTTTACGGATTAATAGTTGCATCTCGTGATAGTGATGGGAAATTCGGAGTAATAAATACTCAAGGAACAGAAATATTAAGCCCAAGATATAATAATATAGAATTTATTGAAAGTTCTAAAGAATTTATAGTAACAAACTCAAGCAACAAAGTTGGTATAGCGTTTATCACAGGAAACCCAAAAATAACAGTTTCTTGGGATGAAATAAAAGTATTAGATAGCTCAAAAGGACTTTATTTGGTAAAGAGCAATAATAAATATGGAGTTATAAATTCATCAGAAAGTCCTGTAATTCATACAGAATATGATCAAATAGGAGTAGATACATCACAATTTCCAGCAGATAATATTCAAAATCAATATATATTAGAAAACGAGATAATACCAGCTAAAATAAATGGAAAATGGATACTATTAGATACAAAAGGACAAAAAATAATAGAAGATGAATATGATGATATTGGATTTATAAATAAAAATCTAAAAGACTCTACTATTAATAATGCAGTAGCAATAAAAGATACAGGAACAGTAATAGTACGTAAAGGTGATATATATGGTGGAGTAGATGTTAGAGGAAATGAACTTATACAAATAAGATATGAATCTATATATTCTAGAACAATTGACGGAAAGACAACTTACTATATTTTCTACAACGGATTAGAGTACAATGCAGTAGAATTTATAGATTTAATGAAGGAAAGATTAGGATACAACAAAGTTGAAGAACCAGAAGAACCAACAGATGAAAGACCAGGAGGAATTACTGATGAAGAAGGACAGGCAGTTAATAATGTAGTTGACAGAGTAGATAGAGCAGATGCCAATACAGCCAATACATCAAATATGGCACAAAATACAAATCAAGTTTCAAACTAAAGGACATGCAATTTATGAAAAATATCAAAGACTATAATTTAAATGAATTAAAAGAAGAACTTACAAAACTTCGGAGAAAAACCATATAGAGCAGAGCAAATATTCAAATGGTTATATAAAGTAAATGTAACTAGTTTTGATGAAATGACAGATTTATCATTAGCATTAAGAGAAAAATTAAAAACAGAATTTACTTTATGTAACTATAAAATATTAGAAAAACAAGTATCTTTTGATGGAACAATAAAATACTTATTTGATATATTAGATGGAAATGCAATTGAAACAGTAATAATGGAATATAAACATGGTAGAACAATATGCGTATCATCTCAAGTAGGTTGTAAGATGGGATGTAAGTTCTGCGCATCAACAGGAATAGAATTTATAAGAAACCTAAGCAGTGGAGAAATAGTAGAACAACTTTTGGCAGTAGAAAAGAATTTAGGAATAAAAATATCTAATGTAGTTTTTATGGGAATTGGAGAACCACTAGACAATTTTGACAATGTAATGAAAGCAGTAGAAATAATAAATAATCCAAAAGGCTTAGAAATAGGGGCAAGACACATTAGCATATCAACTTGTGGTATAGTTCCTAAAATTTATGAAATAGCAGATATGGATTTGCAATGTACATTGTCAATATCACTTCATGAAGCTAATAATGAAAAAAGAAGCGCTATGATGCCTATAAATAATAGATATAATATAGAAGAGCTAATGAAAGCATGCAGATATTATATAGAAAAGACAAATAAAAGAATTTCATTTGAATATGCTTTAGCAAAAGATAATAATGACAATGAAAAGGATGCAGAAGAATTAGTTAAATTATTAAAAGGTATGTTATGTCATGTAAATCTTATACCAATTAATAAAATTCAAGATGGCAAGTTTTCAAAGAGTACGAATGAAAATATAATAAAATTTAGAGACTATTTAAATAGCAAAGGAATAGTTGCAACGATAAGAAGAGAATTAGGATCTGACATAGACGCAGCTTGTGGGCAACTAAGGAGAAAAAGAGGTGAAAAAAATTAAAATGAGAGTTCTAGCAAAATCAGATAAGGGACTTATAAGAGATCAAAATGAAGACTATTATTACATATCTGACGAAAATCAAAAAATAGGTCTATATATGCTAGCAGATGGTATGGGAGGCTATGAAGGAGGAGAAATTGCAAGTAGACTTGCAATAGATGCAGCAAGAAAATACATTGAAACTCATTTTGAAGAAATTCAGCATGATAAGGAAAGTCTACAGAAACTGATAAAAGATGCAATGGATTATGCTAATACAGTAGTATATGATATTGCAAAAGATTCTGAAGAACTTAAAAGTATGGGTACTACTTTGGAAGTTTGCTTAATATATAATAATAGAGCATATATTGGACATATTGGAGATAGTAGAATATATAGAATTAGAAAGGATTTTATTAGAAAATTAACAACAGACCATAGTTACGTTGAAACTTTGGTAAAGGATGGGACTATTACAAAAGAAGAAGCAAAACACCATCCAAAAAAGAATATGCTTATGAAGGCATTAGGATGCTCAGAAATATTGGAACCAGATATATCTGTTAAAAATTTTCAAAAAGATGATATACTGGTGATGACATCTGATGGACTTACCAATATGGTTGAGGAATCAAAAATATATGAAGTTATAACAAATAATTTTGATAGTAGTGACCAAATGTTAATTGATTTGGCAAACCAAGCAGGAGGAATTGATAACATAACGGTAGTTATTATTAAAAATTAGGGGAGTGGTGATTTATGAACTTAGAAGGTAGATTATTAGGAAATAGATATGAAATAATAGAAAAAATTGGAATAGGTGGCATGGCAACAGTTTATAGAGCAAAATGTCATGTGCTAAATAGATATGTAGCTGTAAAAATTTTGAAAGATGAATTTACAACAGATGAGGAATTTATAAGAAGATTTAATACAGAAGCACAAGCTGTTGCAAGTTTAACTCATCCTAACATAGTTTCAGTATATGATGTAGGGCATGAAGGAGATCTATATTATATAGTAATGGAACTTATACAAGGAAAGACATTAAAAGAAATAATAGTAGCAGATGGGGCTCTAAGCTGGAAATGGAGTGTAAATGTAGCAATCCAAATAGCATCAGCACTAGAGACAGCTCATAAAAATAATATAATCCATAGAGACATAAAACCTCATAACATAATAATTACAGAAGATGGAATTGCAAAAGTAACAGACTTTGGAATTGCAAAATCTGTATCAAATTCAACAATAACAGCATTTGGAACAACACTTGGTTCAGTACATTACTTCTCACCAGAACATGCTAGAGGAGGATTCACAGATGCCAAGTCAGATTTATATTCTTTAGGAGTTGTACTTTATGAAATGCTAACAGGAAAAGTTCCATTTGATGCGGATACACCAGTATCTGTTGCACTTAAACATATGCAAGAAAGACCAGTAGAACCAATCGAAATAAATCCAAGTATACCTACAGCTGTAAACAAAATTGTAATGAAAGCAATGAGAAAAGATCCAAATCTTAGATATCAAACAGCAACAGAAATGCTAAAAGATTTAACACTTGCATTAAAGAATCCTGACGGAAATTTTGTTGCACCATCACCTATGGAAGATGATTTCCCAACACAAGTTATACCTACAATAGATCAAAAAAATATTCAAGAAAAAATAAAAGAAAAAGATGAACAAAACGAAAAGAAGAAAAAGAAAAAAGAAAACTTCTTTATGAGACATAGGATATTTACAGTAGTATTAATACTTCTATTGCTATTTGGATTAAGCTTAGGAGGAACAATATTAGTATTTGATTTAACAAAATCAAAAGATGTACAAATACCAAATTTAGTAGCAAAAACAGAAGCTGAGGTTAAAGCTACTTTGCAAGGCACAAAATTAACTTATGTCATAGAAGAAAAATATGACCCAGAAGTAGAAGCAGGACTTGTAATATCGCAAGAGCCTCCATATAAAGAAGATTATACAATAAAAGAAGATACTCAAATAAAATTAGTAGTAAGTTTAGGACAAAAATTAACAACAGTGCCAAAAGTTATTGGAGAGACAAAAGAAAATGCAGTAAAAATGCTAGAAGAGAGTGAGCTAGAAGCTATTGTTGTTGAAGAATACAATAAGGAAGTAGAAAAAGGAATAGTAATAAAACAAGATGTAGATGCAAATCAAGAAGTAGCAGCAGGAGGACAAGTAACAATAACAGTAAGTAAGGGAATAGAAGAGACAACAGTTCCATATGTTGTTGGTAAAAAACAAGAGGATGCTACAGCAGAATTAACATCAGCAGGACTTACAGTAAGTACAGTACTTACTGAAGAAGATAAGACAAAAGAAGACGGAACAGTATTAAAACAAAGTTTAAATGCAGGAGATACAGTAGAAAAAGGCTCTAGTATGACATTAACAGTAAATAAAATACAACAAATAATTTCAGGTGAAGTAAGAATCAACTTAAAGTCACTAAGAAATTATGAACCTAAATATAAAGAAGATGTAAGCAATACAACAAATGAAATTACAAGAATTCCAGTAGATCCAGAAAAGGTAACTTTAAAAGTTACAGTAGATGATGATACTGTATATAAAGAGACACATAAAGAAAATGAGACAGATATAAAAGTACCAATCTCAGGCGTAGGAACAGTAACAATAAAAGTATATATTAATGATGTCCTAAAAGGAACAAAACAGTTAAACTTAAATACATCAACAAGCGTAACATTTGAATAAAATTTTGAAAATTAAATCTAAAATATAAAGAGGGTGTCCTAAAATAGGACCCCGAAAGCAAAAAATCCAGTTAAGAGATACTTAAAAAAAGTATCTCTTATTTGTTGATAAAAAATCAAATTTATGTTATTATTTATGCATATAAATAATAACAATTTTAAGAGTAAAGCACTAAATATTCTTTGCACATAAAGAATTAAAACATATGAAAACTATAAAAATATTTGAATGATTGTAAATGGTCCATTAGTAAGAGGTAAAAATGAATAATGATAATAAATATACAAAGCAATTAAAATCAAATAATAGTTGCAAGAAAGTTCTAATTCTATCATGCGGAACAGGTGGAGGACACAATACAGCAGCTAAAGCAATACAAGAAGAATTTCTTGCAAGAAATATTAAAACAGATTTTAAAGAATATCTAGAAATAATTGATACTAAATTAAAAGATGAAATTAATAATTTATATATAAAATCTACAAATCGAAATGGAAAATTATTCAAAAAAGTATATAGCTTGGGAAGAATATATGAGAAAACTAAACTAACATCACCAGTATACTTTCTTAATAGTTTAAATAAAGAAAAATTATATAGATACATAAAGGATAATAAGTATGATTTTGTTATAACTACACATTTATTTGCAGCACAAGCGTTAACAGCAGTTAAAAAAGAACATCATATTCACTTTATGCAAGTTGCTACAGACTATGTAAGCATACCTTTTTGGGAAGAAACAAACCCCGATTATTTTATTATTCCAAGCAAAGAATTGGAAGACGATTTTATAGTAAAAGGTATAAAAAAACGAAAATTAGTTGCATTAGGAATACCGGTCAAGAAACAATTCAGAGAAAAGTACAATAAAGAAAAAATAAAAAAACAACTAAATTTAGCAATTGATAAAAAATATATTTTAATATTAAATGGAAGTATGGGATTTGGCAATGTAAAAGAAATATCAAAAAGACTATTAGAAAATATTGAAGATGTTATTTTTATTATTTCTTGTGGAAATAATGATAAGCTTTTTAAAATTTTAAAAGATGAATACAAAGATAATAAAAGAATAATAGTTCTTCCATATACTAATCAATTAAGTAAGTACATGGCAAGTAGTGATATTATATTAAGCAAGCCAGGAGGACTAACAACTACTGAGATAGCAACAATGAGAAAGCCTTTAATTCATATAATGCCAATACCCGGGTGTGAAAATTACAATGCAAAGTTTTTCACAGAAAGACAAATGTCAATAAAATGTGATAACATAGATGAAGTAATAAATAATACAAAAAAGTTAATAAAAGATAAAACATTACAAAAAGAGATGGTGGAAAATCAAAAGAAATATATATCAGTAGATACTTGCGAAAAAATAGTAGAAATTGTTATAAAAGAGTTAAATAAGAGGTAATATAAAGTGGAAAAAGATTTAACAGAAGAGGATTTAGAAAGAGAATATTTAGAAGAAGAATACATAGAGACGGAATACTTGAAAAAAGAATATAAAGAATATTTAGAACAATCTTTAGACTCAATACAAAATGAAGATATAATTCATATATGTGAACCTTTAGACTTCGAAATAGATGAAAATTATGAATATATAAAAAATGAAAAAATATTTTTATTCTTTTCTAACTTGTTATATTATGGAATAGCTTTTCCAATTTTAACAGTTTTAAATAAGTTGGTATACGATTTAAAAATAGAAGGAAAAGAAAATATTAAAAATTTGAAAACAGGAGCAATAAGTGTATCAAATCATGTTTTGATTTTAGACTGCTCTATGGTAGGCTTAGCATTTGGCTTAAAGAAGTTATATTTTACAACAAGAGAAGGAAGTTTTAAAATTCCGTTTGTAAGAAAATTAATAAAACTATTAAGAGCAATACCAATTCCTACAAAAGTAACAAACAAGGTACATTTTACCAAAGCATTAGATAAAGAAATACAAAATGGAAGAATAATACACTTTTACCCAGAACAAGCTTTATGGCCTTATTATGAAAAATTAAGAAATTTCAAAAATGGAGCATTTAATTTTGCAATAAGAAATGATGTCCCAGTTATTCCAATGGTAATTACTTTTAGAAATCCAAGAGGAGTAAGAAAATTATTTAAAAAGAAAAAAGATGTTACATTAAAAATCTTAGAACCAATAAAATATATAAATGATGAAGATAACAGTAAGGACAGTGTAGAAAAACTAAAAGAGCAAGTATACGAAACTATGAAGAATAATATGTATAATGAATAAAAAAGTTTTATGTTATTAAGGTAATAATTATAAATAGAAAAAATATAGAAATTATAGGAGTGAAAAAAATGAAAGAAAATAAAATAGAAAATTTAGTATGGATTATATTCGCGGGAATTGGAGCAATATTTGTTTTAATAGGTACAGTTGTGTGTATAAACATATTTAATTATAATAATAAAATAGAAACAACAGGGATAATAACAGACATTTCATCATATAAAGATAGTGATGGAGATAGAAAATACAGTGTATATGTTTCATATAATGTAAATGGAAAAGAATATGAATCAGAATTAAATACCTATTCTTCAAGCTTTTATGAAGGAAAAGAAATAGAGATTTATTACGATAAAGATAATCCAAATAAAATAGGATCAAAATCTTTGGATTTAATATTTTTAATTTTTCCTGGATGTGGATTGCTTTTTTTAATAATTGGTGGAACAGGAATTGCTATAAAAATAAAGGGCAAGATGAGTGAAAGAAAATTAAAAGAAACAGGAGAAAGAATCTATGCTGATTATGTAGAAACTAATATTAATACATCATATACTGTAAATGACAGATGTCCTTATATAATAATTTGTAAGTGGAATAACCCTATTGACAACAAAACATATATGTTTAAAAGTAAAAATATCTGGATAAACCCAGAAAGCATAATATTAGAAAAAAACATAAAGCAATTTCCTGTATATTTAGACAAAAATAATAGGAATAATTATGTAATTGATATAGATATTTTAAATGAATATATAGTAGATTTAACATAGCTATAAAATATATATTAGATAAAAATTATTTTGAAAAAATAAAAAAATAATTATAAAAGTTTATATAAATTAAGAGTATAGGAATAATAATTTCTATACTCTTTTACTATATTTTACCTTACAAAAATGTAAGATAATTTCTATAAATAATATGATATAATAAATTTGGAGGTCAAAATAATGCCAAAAATATTAATAGTAGAAGACGATGAAAAATTAAGAAATGAATTAGAAATATTTTTAAGTCATAATGGATATCTGACAGAAATACTAAAAAAATTTGATAATACGATTCAGGATATCCTTAATTTAGATTCAGATTTAATATTGCTAGATATAAATTTACCTGGAGCAGATGGAGAGTTTGTTTGCAAAGAAATAAGAAAACAATCTAATGTACCAATTATTATGGTAACCAGTAGAGATAATGAAATAGATGAATTACTATCTTTAAATTATGGAGCAGATCAATATATTACAAAGCCTTTTAATATACAAATACTACTTGCTAAAATAAGTTCACTATTAAGAAGAACCAAAATGGGGATTAGTCAAGAAAAAATTGTAGTACAAGGATTTACTCTGAATATATCCAAAAGCACAATAGAAAATGAATATAAAGAAATAGAATTAACAAAAAATGAATTTAAAATACTAAAATATTTAGTAGAACATCAAAACAAAATTGTTTCAAGGGAAGAGATTATGGATTACTTATGGGAAAGCGAAAGTTTTATAGACGATAATACTTTATCTGTAAATATAACTAGACTGAGAAATAAATTAGAAGAATTGGGCTTAAAAGAAATAATAGAAACCAAAAGAGGACAAGGATATATATTAAAATAGGAGGAAAACATGAATTTTAAAAGTTTTATTAAAGACAAAATATTACAGATAAGTTTTTTATTGTTTGGAATTGCAACAATAGAAATATTTTTACTTGCTTACCCAGTTGGAAGTTTTATAAAAATATATATTCCAATAATTATCTTAACTTTATATTCTATTTCTATTTTAATAGAATACCTACAAAAAAATATGTATTATAAAAATATTTACAAAATGTTAGAAAAGTTACAAGAAAAATATTTAGTTACAGAAATAATAGACAAGCCTAATTTTTCAGATGCAAAAGTACTAAAAGAAATCATACAAGAAACGAATAAGTCAATGATTGAAAATGTAAATAAATATAAATATATGACTGAGGATTATAAAGAATATATAGAAATGTGGATTCATGAAATAAAAATACCAATATCAACTAGTAAAATGATAATAGAAAACAACAAAACAGAAGCAACTAAAAGTATAGATGAAGAATTAGAAAAAATAGAAAATTATATAGAACAAGCATTGTTTTATGCACGCAGTAATACAGTGGAAAAAGATTATTATATAAAAAAATGGAATTTAAAAGAAATTGTAAATGAAGTTATTCGTAAAAATAAAACAGTATTAATTGGGGAAAAAATATCGATTAACACTCATAACTTAGATATCTATGTTAATACAGATAGCAAATGGATAATATTTATTCTAAATCAAATAGTACAAAATAGTATAAAATATAGAAAATTAGACAAGCAATCAGAAATAGAAATCTATGCAAAAAAAGGAAAAGAAAATGCTAGTTTATACATAAGAGATAACGGAATTGGAATAAAAAAAGGAGAAGAAACAAGGGTATTTGAAAAAGGATTTACAGGAACAAATGGGAGAAAGTCAAATAAAAAATCAACTGGAATAGGATTATATTTGTGCAAAAAATTATGTGATAAATTAGGAATTGGAATAGAACTAGAATCTGTTCAAGATGAAGGAACGGAAGTAAAACTTATATTTCCAAATAGCAGTTATATAGATATGATGTAAGAATAAGTTATAATATTTTATTTTTTATAGTTTTGCTGTCGCAATCTACAAATCAAATTTCTTACATGTAGATTGCTCCATTTCGCCCTTCGCTTACGCTTCGGTTGATCGTTTACGTAGCTATAAAAAATAAAGTTTTATAACTCATTTTAAAATCTCATATTTTTTAGAAAAATTCTTACAAAAATGTAAGATTATTTTAAGCTAAATCGATGGCAACAAATTCTAAAACCTAGTATAATCTGAGCTAAGTGGAAAGGAGTTTTTATATGGATAAGATTTTAGAAGTAAAACAAATAGAAAAATACTATGGAAACAAATCAAACTTAACAAAAGCAATAGACAACATTAGTTTTAGTATTAACAAGGGAGAATTTGTAGGAATTATGGGAGCATCTGGTTCTCGGAAAGACAACTCTTTTAAATTGTATATCTACAATAGATAGAGTAACAGCAGGACATATAATTATGAATAATGAGGATATAACAAAACTAAAAGGAAACAAGCTAAATCAATTTAGAAGAGAAAAGCTAGGATTTATATTTCAGGATTTTAATTTATTAGATACTTTAACTTGTTATGAAAACATAGCTCTTGCTTTAACAATTCAAAGAATAAATGCAAAAGAAATTGATAGAAGAGTAAATGAAATAGCGGAAAAATTAGATATAAAACAAATACTAAATAAATATCCTTACCAAGTATCAGGTCGGACAAAAACAAAGAGTTGCATCAGCAAGAGCCATTATTACAAACCCAAAATTAATACTTGCAGATGAACCAACACGGTAGTCTAGATTCAAAATCATCTAGACAGCTACTAGAAAGCTTTGAATATTTAAACCAAAAGTTACAAGCAACAATAATTATGGTTACACATGATGCTTTTACAGCGTCTTATGCAAATAGAATTTTATTTATAAAAGATCGGAAAGATTTTTAATGAATTAATAAAGGGAACAGATACAAGAAAAGAGTTTTTCGAAAAAATAATTGAAGTGCAAACACTTCTTGGAGGTGACTTAAACGATGTACTTTGATAAAGAAGAATATAATAGAAAGAGTGCTAGTGAAAATCATAGTGGTAGCTTGGTATTAAAATTATCATTAAAAAATATAACTAAAAGTATAAAAGATTATGCAATATATTTTTTAACATTAGTATTGGGAGTTGCAATATTTTATGTATTTAACTCACTAGAAAGTCAACAGGCAATGCTTGAAGTATCTAATTCTACAAAGGCTATAATAGAACTATTAATAAGTATGTTAGGAATAGTATCTGTTTTTGTCTCAGTAGTATTAGGACTACTTATAGTGTATGCTAACAATTTCCTAATAAATCGAAGGAAAAAAGAATTTGGAATATACATGACACTTGGAATGGGAAAAAGGCAAATATCAAAAATTATTTTACTAGAGACTATAGTTGTTGGAATAATGTCTTTAATAATTGGACTTATTGTAGGTGTATTTGTGTCACAATTTACATCTATATTAGTTGCAAAAATGTTTGAAGCGGATATGAGTGAATATAAATTTGTATTTTCAAATGACGCTTGCGCCAAAACATGTATATACTTTGCAGTAATGTATCTTGCGGTAATGTTATTTAATACTTATACAATTTCAAAATATAAACTAATTAATCTATTAAATGCTACAAAGAAAAATGAAACTGTAAAAATGAAGAATCCTTTTTTAGCAGTATTAGTATTTATCTTAGGAAGTGTTACACTTGGAGATGCTTACTATAAAGTAACAAATGAAGTTACTCAAATGAGTACAGCCGATAAGTTACTACCTCCAATATTAATGGGAATTATAGGCACGGTATTAGTATTTTGGTCTTTATCTGGTTTTATATTACAAATAATACAAATGATGAAAAAAACATATTTGAGGGATACAAATATGTTTGTATTAAGACAAATTAATAACAAGATAAATACAACAGTTGTAAGTATGAGCGTAATCTGTATAATGCTATTTATGACAATTAGTATTTTATCATCTAGTTTAGCTTTAAGAAATACTATGCAAAGAGAGTTAGTAGAGATGACGCCAGTAGATTTGAATTTATACAAAACTGCTAATTTATCAGAAAGTTATATGAAATACGGAGTAGAGAATAGAATAACAAATGAGAAACAAAGGGAAGATTCAAGACATCCTATTAAAGAAACCTTGATAAATAACGGGCTAGATATGAATGTACTAAAAGATATTACCGAAATAGAAATATATTGCGACAAAAATTTAACTTGGGAAACTTTTTTTGGAGATAGTTTCAGTGAAATAAAAAAGCAGTTTCCAGGACTAAAATATGACATAACAGAAGAAATAGTAAAAGTATCAGATTATAACAAAATTGCGAGAGTTTATGGCATAAAAGAATATAGTTTAAATGAAGATGAGTACATTGTACTTTGTGATTTTGACAGTCAAACAGAAATAAGAAATAGGGTATTATCAAAAGGAAATTATCCGTTAGAAATTGCAGGCAGAGAATATAAATCAAAATATAATGAATGTAAGGAAGGCTTTATTACAATGTCAACGAGCCATACAAACACAGGAATTATTTTAGTCCCAGATAATTGCAATTTAACAGATGACATGAAAGAAGAATATTTGTTAGTAGCAAATTATAATGCTGAAACAGAAGAAGAAAAAGAAGAAATAGAAAAAATTTTTGTAGGTAATAAAAATTCTTCAAATCTTATAAAATCATTAAGTGACAATGGAATAGAAATAGATGGATTTACCAAAATTAGTTTAAGGGAAGCTAGTATAGGACTAACAACGATTATAATATTTATAGCAATTTATTTAGGAATAATATTTTTAATTGCAAGTTCAGCAATACTTGCATTAAAACAATTAACAGAAAGCTCTGACAATAAACAAAGATATACTATTTTAAGAAAAATAGGTGCAGACGAAAAAATGATAAATAGAGCACTATTTAGACAAATAGGAATATTCTTTGGTATGCCACTTGTATTAGCAATTATACATTCAATTTTTGGAATACAATTTGCAATAACAATAATGTCAGGTTTAGCAAAAAAAGATGATTTACTACCATCTATTATAGTAACAGTAGTTGTTATTGGGGTAATATACGGCTCGTATTTTATTGCTACATACTTAGGTGGAAAGAATATTATAAAAGAGGGAGAATAAAAGCTTAAAAACCAAGTATTTGTTATAAAAATATTTATGAACCTTATAAAAATAAGGTTCATTTTATATATATAAACTTTAAGAAGTCTAAAAATTTTTCATAAAATTTAATCGTAAATTCTCATTTCACAGTTTAAAATGTAAGTAATAATATAAGCTTAAACTTTACATAATATAATATTGAACTTTAAGTAATAAAATATTGCATTAAAAATATAAAAGGAGTATAATTTAATTGCTTAATGATAAGCAAAATTACTAAAATAATAAGGAGGAAAAGAAATGTTTGGAGAGTACATAAAAACATATGAAAGATGGTCACTAATAGGATCTATCTTAATGCTTATATTGGCTATAAGTTTAATTGTCAATCCTATAGGTTCAATTAGTACATTTATTATGATATTCGGAATTATTTTAATTGTAGACGGAATCATGCACATAATAGACTATTGCAAAACTGAAGCAGAAGCTAGAATAATGAGCTTAGGATTAGTTGAAGGTATTTTATCTATTATAGCAGGAATCATAATTGCAATAAGTTCAAATGTTTTAGTAGGATTTTTCCCAATTATGTTTGCTGTTTGGATTTTAGTAAAAAGTATTTTCCATTTTCAAAATGCTATAAATTTAAGAACTATACCTGAGAGCGGATGGGGTTGGCTACTTGCTTTATCAATTTTGACATTTATTTTAGGCTTAATTATTATTTTTAATCCATTTTCTTCAGCAATTATAGCCACAAGAACACTAGGAATTTATGTTGCAATTTCAGAAGCAATTAATATTATCGAAAGTGCCGTTACACTAATAAGAATAAAATAAATATTTTATTAAAAGAGAGGCAATGCTATAATGGAAAAAAATAAAAATAGCTTAAAAATTGTTATTGTGCTATTAGTATTAATAATTATTTTATTGTTAGGCTTCATTGTATTTTTTATAGGAGAATTTATAGAAGAAAGAGAAGAAATTAGAGACTTATATGATTATGATACTAGAATCTATAATAACAGCGGTAATAATTATAATACAATGAATAATAACGGTGCATTTAATGCAAATAATAATAGTTCTAGCACAATAAATAATTCTAGTATAACGAATAACAATAATAGCGATAATAATATTAATCAAAATTATATATCTAAAGAAAATGCTTTAAAAATAGCATTAGAAGATGCAAAAATATATCAACAAGATATTCGTGATATTGAAGTTGAACTAGATTATAAATATAATCAAACAGTATATGAAGTCAACTTTAATTATCAACAATATGAATATGAGTATTATATTAATGCAGAAAATGGTAATATTTTAAAATCATTTAGAGAATTAGATTAATATTTAAAGAACATATAACTGCCAAAATTTATCCATTTGTGAATAATTTTGGCAGAATTTTTTTATCTAATAGGAAATTTCTCCGAAATTCCTATTAGATAAAAAGCTTTAGCGTTGCCCTTTAAGCTTTCTCGCCTTTAGGCTCGAAACTTAAATCGGGCACGAACAAAGAGCGCCTAGGCGCTTTGTTCTTGTATAGGAAAATCATCTTTTATCTTGACCCTATTTAAGATTTTTCAATATACAACAAGATTAAGTTACCTTGGGCTGTGCATATTTGCAAAGCAAAATGCACATGTAGCGAAGTTTTTACTTTTCTTATTGCATAGGAAATTTCGCAGAAATTTCCGGAGCAAAAAGGTTAAGCTACCTTTATTCGTGCGGTTTGCAAAGCAAATCCGCACATGTGGCGAAGCCGTTTTTCTTATTTTCATAAAAAATTTAGCAGTTATACATTTCTTTATTTAAAATACAAGATTCCAAATGCCATTTGTAATCAAGCAAAGTATAACCCCACAGATAGTTGGAAGCGCAAATGCAAGAATAGTCCATTTAAAACTTTTAGTTTCTTTGAACACAGTAATCAAAGTAGTACTGCATGGAAAATGTAAAAGAGTAAATAGCATTACATTAATTCCAGTAATTAAAGTCCAGCCATTTTGAATAAGAATTTCTTTTATTGCAAAAGTATCATTTAAATCAATTAATGAACTTGCAGACATGTAGCACATTAAAATAATAGGAAGTACAATTTCATTAGCAGGAATGCCTAAGATGAATGCAGTTAAAATATACCCATCTAACCCCATAAGCCTTGCAAAAGGATCTAAGAAATTAGCAACATAAGTAAGAAGACTCATTCCTCCAACAGAGACATTGGCAAATAGCCAAATAACAATTCCAATAGGAGCAGCAACAGAAATAGCCCTTCCTAAAACAAATAAAGTTCTGTCAAATAAAGATCTTACAATAATTTTTCCAATTTGAGGTTTTCTGTAAGGTGGAAGTTCTAGTATAAATGAAGAGGAAGTTCCTTTTAATAAAGTTTTTGATAATATTCTTGAAATTGCAAGCGTTAAAAATATTCCAATTAAAATAACTAGAATAACTGCAAGTGTTGACATTACAGATGAAAGTATACCTGTAAAATAACAACCAATAAAGATAGTTGAAACAGTTATCAAAAAAGGGAAACGTCCATTACAAGGAACGAATGCGTTTGTAACAATAGCAATAATCTTTTCACGAGGTGAATCTATAATTCTGCACCCAATAACACCAGCGGCATTACATCCAAAACCCATGCACATAGTAGTAACAACAGGGTAGTTTTTGAAAGCATTGATAAATGTGGAACTAAAAGAAAGTATGATGTAAAATTTGATGTATATTTTAGAGTATAAAATTTGTCCTTATACAATTAATACGAAAATAATTGACATTCACAATATATTTTAGTATAATAATTATAGAAAATGAGCAACCACAGAAATGTGGCGTGCCGTTATTTAGTAGTTTAAATAAAAAAGTGCATCTCTAACGGTCAAGCAGAGATGTACTTTTTTTGTTGTCTAGTTTTCTTAAAGTTATAACTAAAGTAACAAATAATGCAACAACTAATACAGTAACAAGTGTAAGTTCAATAAGAAGTATGTATATGAAGAAAATATATATTTGTTCTAGCATACGCATCGCCCTCCTTTCGGTAAAGACGACACGCCACATCCTGCTTTGCTCATTCTCTTTGCCTATTATATATTATAATCTTCAAAAAGTCAATCAAATGTTCGCAAATAATGTGAAAAATTTAATTATTTTCAATAATATAAAATATGTAAAAATTATATTTTTTACAAATGTTATTTTTCTATATATTATAGAAAAATGTAATTATGTTAAAAATCATATAAATTAAAGAGTTTAAGGTTTAAGTATGTTAAAATATAATATATATTTGTTTAATGGTATAAACGTAGTTAGCTAATAGTAAATATTGAATATTTATTGCTAAATTACCATTTTAATGATAATATTTAATTAAATAAATAATTTGGAGGAAGATTATTTTGAAAAAAATAATAATATTTGTATTTTTAATATTTATAGGTATTATAGTCATGTATTTATATATAAACATATCAAATGATGAAATAGCAAAAAAATTAGAAAAAAAACTATTAAGTACTGACTTGCCTAACAATACAGAAATAATAGATTCAATATCAGTTTCTGGAAAATTAACAGGCAATGGAAATGGAATGCAATATTTTGGAGCTATTTTGATAAAAACAGATTTATCAAAGAACGATTTAGATGAATATTATAATCAATTTAGAGAAAATGAATGGAGCTATATAATAGTAGCACAAAAAAGCAGCAAAATAGAAGTAATAGAACATGGAAATTATAAATTTAATAAATATAATCCATTAAATAATGCAGAGAAAGAAAAATATTATATGATTTATTCTTGGGGAGTATCAAAAAATAACTTTTTACAAGAAACAGATGTAAGAGGACATTAATAAAGTAGATTGTGAGGAATTTTATGATGAAAATTTTTAAAATTGCATCAAACATTTTAATTATTATTTTAATTTGCATAATTATATTTTCTATCGTTAAACTGATTGGACCTAGTTACACCATTAATTATGAAGATATCCCTAAAAATGAGCTACAGAACTTTATGAGAAGAAATGAAATTAAGTTAAAGGATAGTAAGGAAATTATAAAAGTAACAATGTCAGTAGTTATTCCAGATGGACGTTGTTATACAATATATTATAAAGATGTTAATAATAAAAAACAATCTGAAAAAATTTGTATAGAAAGTCATGAAAATTTAAAAGAGTATATTGAAGAAAATGGTGAAAATTTAGAAGAAAAATATAGTAATATAATCAAACACACATTTTATATTCTAATTATTATGATAATAGTCAAAGGTATTGTTACATATTTTTATAATAAAAAGCGTGAAATATAATAAAAATTATTATTTAAATTAACCAATTATGCTTTTTCAGTACACAAAAATATGGCAAAAGTCTAGTATTTTTAATTAATCAAAATGCCATAGGTAGTGAATTTTACAAAACATACAGCGAGAACAGGTTTGAAACCTTAATGCCATATTTTAACAAGTGGAGGTAAGGATGCGATACCGTAAGGTATGGTATCCTTACAAAAATTTATCTATTTGTGAACAATTTCGGTAGAATTTTTTGAAGATAAACTATGTATATATATTAGAGGGACTTGGTGGAATAATACAAGTTATTTTCTAATAAATATATATAGGAGAAGCTTATGATAGATAGATATACGATGTTAAAAATTGAAGCGCTTGTTAATAAAGCGTTATATATTGAAAATGTAATTGATAAAAGAGAATATGAAAGAGTATCCAAAAGACTTGAAAAATTGTTATTTGAGGAAAACAAAAAAAGTTCTTCTTCACCCTTGACTTAAATTATCTTATTTTAATACAATAAAAGAAGTATTAATTGTATAAGGTAAATTTGGAAAGGAGGATAACTAATTGACCTTATATGAAATGAGAAACTCTTTTTTGAGTCGGAAAAACAATATTTGATTTATGTTTACTTGTTACATACTATGCAAGAGTTTCTAGTGAAAAAGAAGAACAAATTAATTCCTTAGAAAATCAAGTAGCTTTTTTTGAAGATTATATCAAGAAAAACACAAATTGGACTTTTGTTCCAGGATATGTAGATGAAGGAATAACACGGAACCACATCGTTAAAAAGAGAAAACTTTATGAGAATGATTGAAGATCGGAAAGAATAAGAAATTTGACTTAATTGTTACAAAGGAAGTATCAAGATTTTCACGTGATACAATAGACAGCTTGCTCTATACAAGAAAACTATTAGAATATGATGTATGTGTTTATTTTTTGTCAGACAATATTATTACTGCATCAAATGACCGGAGAATTAAGACTAACTATAATGTCCAGTATGGCACAAGATGAAGTTCGCAAAATATCAGAGAGGACGAAGTTTGGCTTTAAAAGAGCAGTTGAAAAAGGGACAGTTTTGGGAACAGATAATATATGGGGATATAGAAAAGATAAAGGAAAACTTGTGATAGATGAAGAGGAAGCAAAATTAGTACGAGAGATTTTTGAAATATATGCAAGTGATAACAAAATAGGACTAAAAAAGCTATCAACTATATTACAAGAAAAAGGCTATTACAACCGAAATCGGTAATCTAATTCATCAAAATACACTAAAAAGAATTATACAAAACCCCAAATATAAAGGTTACTATACGGGAGGGCTATCAACAGTAGTAGATTACAGAAGTAAAAAAAGAAATTTCAATGAGCAAGATAAATGGAAGATATATAAAGATTATGAAAAAGTGCCACCAATAGTAACAGAGGAGTTATGGGAAAAGGCAAACAAAAAATTACGGAGAAAGAAGCAAACAGGCTAAAATGTATCAAAAGCATCAAACAAAATACCCATTGTCTGGCAAATTATATTGTCAAGAACACAAATGTGGATATGTTAGAAAAATTAGACATTATATAAATAAACCAGATACAATATTTTGGTATTGTTCAGACTTTCATAAAACCGGTAGAAGAAATTGCCTAGGCGCGTGTCTTAAAGAAGATGATTTGTATGATATTCTGTTATCTGTATTTAAAACTTATGAAGCTTACAAAGAAGAAATTTGTGAAGAATTAATTTCACTCTATAAAGAGATTTCAAAGGAAGAAGAAAAAACGAAACAACAAACAACATTACAAAATGAATTAAATTTACTTGAAAAGAAAAAAGATAAGTTGTTGGATTTGGCTCTAGATGGCTTTTTAAGCAAAGAAGATTTAAGAAAAAAGAAACTAAGTCTTGAAGAACAAATTTCTCAAATAAAGTCAAAATTAAAAGAATTAGAAGGTAAGAAAAATTATATAGAAGAACAAGAAACAAATTATGAAAGCTTAAAGACAAATATTTTAAAACACCTAGTTATCACAAGAGATAATTTAGAAAATTACATAGAGGAGTTACTAGATAAGATTATTGTAATAGAAAAAGCAGCAGAAGAAAAATCAAAAAAAAGTAATATAGAAATTAGTAATATTCAAAAACAAAAGAGTGCAAATATCGAATTAAAAATCATATTATCAGGGGATAAAATCATAGAATATGGTATTCCTCAAAATTTTAGCAAAATCAGTCATTTAGGGCAAAACCAAAAGACTGATTATAAAAATAACCAATTTTGTCACTCCCATGCACATGGTTAGAGCCTGTTTGCCAGTAGAACATGCTTTTTTAAAATAATTATCCAAGTTAAAAGCAATTCTTGGCAAATACCCTAAATCTTCAAGCAAAGTAAACAAAGGAAAGAAAATAGCCATAGGAGGTAGCATAACAGATACAACCCATGTTACAGTTTGATACATACCGATATATTAAGAGATTAGTCAAAAACTCAGGAATATGTAAATTACTAAAAAGGATTAGCAATTTATCTTGTATATTTCCAAAAAAAGTAGATAAAAGTTTAGAAGGATAGTTTGCACCAGTTATCGTAATCCAAAAAATTAAGGCAAAAAAAAGTAACATTATTGGAATACCAAATTTCTTTGAAGTCAAAATTTTATCTATTTTTCTAGTTTTTGAATTATATTTAGAATCAGCAAAGGTGCAAGTTTCTTTTCTAACTTCTTCAGCCTTAGAGATAATACTTGACACAATACTATCACGTAAAGATGCCAACTCCAACCCGATTTTCTTTTAAATCAGCTTTGATTTTAGAAATTTTAGACTGTATAACAGTATTATTTTCAATATCAATATTTAAATTTGTTTTTAGTGCATTATTAATAGAAGTATTTTCGTCTAACAATTTTAAAGAAATCCATCTAGACAAATATTGTTTATTATCTGGAAGGAGATTTTTAATATCATCTTCAATATCATTTATACAATTTTCAACATTAGAATTGTAAGTAATAGGATATGAAATAGAAGATTTATTATCACTATTTGAAAGAGTAGAATAAATAACATGTAAAAGATTTTTTAAAGTTTTAGGTTTGTTTGCAATAGTTCCGAACAACAGGAACCTTAAGTAATTCAGAAAGCTTATCTAAGTCAATTTGAATTGACTTTTTCTTAGCTTCATCTAATAGATTTACGCAAACGATAACATTAGGCGTCATTTCTAATACTTGAAATATTAAATTTAGGTTCCTTTCCAAACATGTTGCATCTGCAACAACAACGGTAATGTCTGAATTTCCAAAACAAATATAATTTCTAGCAATTTCTTCTTCAGTAGAATTAGACATTAAAGAATATGTACCAGGTAAATCAACCAACAAAAAATTTTTATTATCATAATTACACATACCATAAGCATTTGCAACAGTTTTTCCCGGCCAATTACCAGTATGCTGATGCATACCGGTCAGATTATTAAAAATACTTGTTTTTCCAACATTAGGGTTTCCTGCAAAACAAATAGTGTAATCACATCCTATAGCTTTTTCAAAAACATCTTGTTCCATAATCTTACTACCTGTTGAACTAGATGTAAGACCCATAAAAAAATCACCTCATTTTTATTTCTATAAAAGCAGAATCTTCTTTTCTAAGAGCAATTAAAGTACCACGTATTTCAAAAGCAGTAGGGTCTCCTGAGGGGCTTTTTAAAATAGGAGTTATTAAAGTACCTTTAACAATTCCTAAATCTAAAAGTCTTCTTTTAAGAGAACCTTTGCATTTTAAATCTTCAACAATGCCTTCTTTATCCATAGGCAAATCATATAAACTAATCATATCTTGTGTAACCCCCAAAGTTTAAAAGTTAAGTTTTCTAATAATATCATATACATGTAGGATGAATATTGTGACAAAACACTTAAAATATAGTTTTAGACTATTAAATTTAAAAATTTTGTGGTATACTATTAATTAAGCTAGATTTTGAATATTTTTATAATCGAAATGCATTGACAAATAAATAAAAAGAATGTATAATAAATAATACGGTAAAACGAAAGGTATATAAGAGGTGATTATTTATGCTAGCAAAATATTGGAGAAAAATAGGAATGCTAATAATAATAATAGCATGTTTATTTAATATAGTGGCAAAATTAGTCGCAAAAGTACCATATATTGATCAATTAAAGGAATCTGCACAATATGTGTCAGACAATCAAGAGGAAGAAGAAAATTAATTTCTTATAGATAAAGAATAAAGAAAGAGGTGAATTACATAATGAAAGAAGGTATACATCCAGAATTTACAGACTCAAAAATAACATGTGCATGTGGAAACGTAATAGAAACGAAATCAACAAAAAAAGCTATGACAGTTGATATTTGTTCAAAATGCCATCCTTATTGGACAGGTAACTTAAAACAAAGCACAACAGGTGGTAGAGCTGAGAAATTTAGAAAAAAATATGGAATCAGTTAAAATAAAAAGTCCGGGAATACCTGGATTTTTTTATTGCATAGGAAATTTCACAGAAATTTCAGAAACAATGAGGTTAAGCTACCTTTATTCGTGCAGTTTGCAAAGCAAATCCGCACATTTGGCAAAGCCACTTTTCTTATTTTATAATTTTTATAAAAAATAAATGACAAAATGGAATATTTGTAGTATAATCACTATATAAATTATATAAAGGTAATAAAAGGAGGAAAACAATGGAAGAAAATAAGGAAGAAAATGAGAATGTAGTTAACGAAGAGGAAGCTAAGGAAGAAAACAAAGAAGCAGTTAACGAAAAAGAAGTTAAAGAAGAAAACAAAGAAGCAGTTAACAAAGAGAAAATCAAAGAAGAAACAGTTAAAACAGCAAAAGAAGTTAAAGAAACAATTAAAAATGTAGACATAAAGAAGGACGCAAAAGCAACAACAAATTTTATAGTTGAAATGGTAAAAAGACCACTTGTAAGATTACAAGAAATAGCAGAAGAAAAAAATCATAAAGATTTTAAATATGCTATACTTCTTATTATTGTTTGGATAATATCTTTAGGAATAGTTTATCTATCAAATTATTATTCAATAAAAACATTCTTTCAATATAACTTTGTAAAAAATATTTTAAGCTTAGTAAAAATAGTAGTAGCTCCAGTAGTTGGAATTATAATAATGTCTGCAATAGTATTTTTAATGAATAAAGAAAATAAAAAGTCATTTGTAACGACACTTACTGCAATAACATCTGCTCACATACCAACAATAGTTGCAAGTATATTAGGAATACTAAGATTAATAAGCTCAAATATAACAAAACTATTAACTCCAGTATCATCATTTTGCTCAGTACTTAGCATTGTATTTCTATTCTATGCAATAAAAGCTTTATTTGGAGAAAAGAATGAAACAAAATTCCTAAAAACATTTGTAATAATAGAGGCAATATATTATGTAGCATATTTGCTAATTTCATATTTAGAAATATATATTTAATGAGAATATAAAAAAGCACCCTAAAAAAATAGGGTGCTTTCTTTTTTTGCCTGAAAATACTGAACTTATGCACAAAATACAGACAATATTAGAAAAGTGACATTAATAACATGTGATCCACGGCGGACTCACGAGATTTTTGGTA
>CANQCU010000006.1 GCA_947590905.1 uncultured Clostridia bacterium
CTACTTGTGAGCCTAGTGGCGATTGAACGAACTGAGGAGTACGTATTGGTAACTGCTACTTGTGAGCCTAGTGGCGATTGAACGAATAAAAATAGAGAGATTTATCTCTCTATTTCTAAAGCATCTAGCATGAATTCTATATATTCAATTGCTTGTTTTGCTGTTAAGTTTTCTTTGATTTTTTCTTCTTTTTTAGCTATGTAGAAATTTCCTTTAATACAGCTGTATGCTATTTGAATATTGTTGCCTATGAAGTTTTCTGCTAGTATTTGGTTAAGTTTTAGTATTTTATCTTTCATTTTATACACCTCCTTTATTAAATTTTCAATGTTCTTTTTCTGTGTATAAAACATATTTTTTAAAAAATCAAACAATGCTTTATAGGTTTATGACCTTGATTTTATACATAAAAAATATGTTACTGTAAGTATTAGAACTTGAAAAAAAGGAGGTTGCTTAGTAAAATATTATAACTTAACTTACATGAAACTAATTCGCCTATTCTAACAAGGCGAATTAATTGTAATATTGTACAAAATTTATGAAAAAATCAAATAGGGAGTGGGGGTGTTAATATGGCTAAAACAAAAACTATTGTGTCTTTTCCTAAGTTTTATATCTGTAAGTATGGGGCTTTTTATGAGGGTGAAGAACTTGCACATTATTGTTATAGTTCTAATAATCATTATTATTATTGTAATAATATAATTTTGGAAAAATTTATTGTTCATTATAATAATTATAAACCTTGTTTGTATTTTAGATTTACTGAAAAATCGCAAAAATTTACTTTACCTGTTGAACAACTTGGAATCTTTTATCGAAAAATTCGAAAAAAGACTTGCAAATAAAAATTACTTATGATATAAATAAGATAGATGAAAAAATATTTATCTAATGAGACTCATATTTCGTTTTTAAGACATTTTAATAAAATTGACATATAGTTTTATATCTAAAAAATAGCATTATTTTTTCTTCCTGTTAAATAATTGCACAAAACTTTGATTTTGTGCAATAAAATATGTCAAAATAAAATGGGTTTTACCCCTCTTATCCCTATCATACTTTATTACACGCAATCAGCAATATTTTCATCAATTATTAAATAACTTTTTCTTCAGCAATTAATTCTAACCTTTCGTTTCTAATAGCTTGATTTTTTCTAGCTTTACAATTATTTATATGTTCATATGTATTTCTAATTAAAAATTTTTCATTCGTTTCATTTTCAGTTTTTGATAATTTTCTGTAATTATATTTTTGATTATTGATTTCACAATATTCTAATAATGCATCTAAAATTATGTCTACTTCGTAGTCTAATAACCTAATATCTAGCTTATCTAATTGCATAGAGTCTCCTCCCTCCCTATTTCAAAATCATTTAATGGGTTGCTATCAACGGCTTTTTTTAAGTTTTCATCAAACAAGTGCACGTATATTTCAGTGGCATTAATAGCGCTGTGCCCGCAAAAACTCTTTTACTATTAATATATCTTTTGTTTCTCTATACATATATGTTGCAGCTGTATGCCTAAGTGTATGTACTGTATATTTTTCTTCGCTTAATCCTGCTAATTCATAAGCTTTAGAACATAAATCCTGTACATCTTTATTGCTTATTCTTTGGTTTCTAGAACTTATAAATAGTGCTTCTATGTTATCATCTCTTGTCTTTAAATATAATTGTATTTTGCGTATAGCTTTATCTGTTAAAAATACTGTCCTTCTCTTGTTTCCTTTTCCTAAAATTTCCATAGATTTTGTATCAAAATCTATATCAGAAATGTCAAGACCAACAAGTTCTGATAAACGTATTCCTGTGTTTAAGAATAAAGTAATTATGGCATTATTTCTTAGATAATTTCTTGAATTTTCTGGATTATAAATATTTTGAAGCTTAAGTGCATCTTCTAATTTTATGTATTTAGGTAATCTTTGGGTTCTTACTCTAAAATCTTGAAGAGCAATAGTTGGATCTTCTTGGTTATTTAATATTGATTTATATTTTTGATATAACCACTTGAAAAAAGATTTTATTGCACTAACATACGTGCTAACAGATTTTAATTTTATTTTTCTTGTGAATTTTAAATATGATAGAAAAGTTATAATTGCTTCTCCTTCTACCCTTGTTAAAAAGAAAACATTAATTTCTTCCACCGTTATATTCCATCTATAATAGTCTATAATGAATTCAAAGAATATTTTTACAGTTGCAATATAATTTTTCATTGTTGTTTTTGCCAGATAATTGTATTTCAGAGAAAGATAATAATCCTCTAATAACTTATTCTTAACCATAACATACCTCCGTTCTAACTTATGTTAAGTTAAGAATATAATATCACAGTTTACATAATAAAACAAGTAATTATTGATTTTTTTTACTTTTTTTTACCATTTCTTGGTAAATCATGTTAAACTCTGCACCTAGAAAAATTATATATACTATTACATATAGCCACATCATAATTAAAATAATCGTTGCAAGGCTTCCATAAATAAAGGAAAAATTTGTAAATATGTCTACATAGATTGAGAAAAAATATGAAACTATAACCCAACTAATAGCTGTAAATATTGCTCCAATTGATTGATTTTTTAGTGTATTTCCGCTTTTTCCCTGGTACAAATCTATACAAAAGTAAAAAGACAAAAAACAAAGCAATAATTACAATAATAGTTCTCATCTTTAAAATAAACGGAGCAATACCACTTAATATTTGAAATCTTTCTTCTATTATTTCTTTTAATGTATTTCCAAATACTAATAATACTAATGCCATAATAATTGAAAATATTATAACTATTGTTCCAATAATTCCTTTTATTCTAAGTAAAATATGATTATTTTCTTTTTCTGTTTTATATATTGCAGAAAGTCCTAAACTTAAAGAATAAAAACTATTTGCTGCAGACCATAGAGTAAATATAGCTGAAATCGAAATTACCTGAAATGATTTTGAATAGATTTCTTGTATTATATTGAATATCGTACTTGTAGTTGCACTTGGTAATATTGCATCTAGAATAAATGTAAGTGTTTCTGTACTTATGTTCATGTATTTTATAAGGCTTAACAATACGAGTATAAATGGAATAAAAGATAAAAATGAAAAGTAAGCACATTGTGCTGTATATTCGCCAATATGATCATTGTTTAATCTTTTTAAAAAATTATTTATAGTGTTTAAAACTTTCATTTATATTCTTCTCCTAAGTTATATTATATCAAAAAGATAAAAAAATACCACTACATATTAACATATAGTGGTATTTTTTTTCAATATTTATCTTTTTTTACTTTTTAACTAAGATATGATTATTTATAGTTTCTCAAAAATGCATCCATCTTGTCCAAAAATTCCTCATTGTTTTTGCTTGATACCATTTGATTTAGCAATTGTTCTGTAACATCTGCTGTTGGTAGGCTCGATAAAGCTTTTCTTAATGCAAATACTGTTTCTAGTTCTTTTTGAGTTAATAATTTTTCTTCTCTTCTTGTTCCAGATTTGTTTATATCTATTGCTGGGAATATTCTTTTTTCTGAAAGCTTTTTATCAAGATGAACTTCCATATTACCAGTTCCTTTAAATTCCTCAAATATAATGTCATCCATTTTACTACCTGTTTCAATTAGAGCTGTTGCAAGTATTGTCAAGCTTCCTCCAAATTCAATATTTCTAGCAGCACCAAAGAATCTTTTTGGTTTATGAAGAGCTGTAGGATCTAATCCTCCTGATAATGTTTTTCCAGAAGCAGGAACTACTAAGTTATATGCTCTTGCAAGTCTTGTTATACTATCTAATAATATTACTACATCTTTTTTCTGCTCTGTTAGTCTTTTAGCTCTTTCTAGTACCATTTCAGCAACCTTTACGTGATGCTCAGGAAGCTCATCAAATGTAGAATATATTACATCTCCTTTAATTGATCTCTTCATGTCTGTAACTTCCTCTGGTCTTTCGTCTATTAATAATACAATTAATTCAACTTCTGGGTTATTTGTTGTAATACTATTTGCAATTTTTTTAAGAAGTGTAGTTTTTCCAACTTTTGGAGGAGCAACTATCATACCTCTTTGTCCTTTTCCTATTGGAGAAATTAGATCAATTAAACGCATTGCAACTTCTCCTGGTACTGTCTCAAGTTTCAATTTTTCTTCTGGATGTATAGGTATAAGTTCATCAAAACTTTTTCTTTTCATGGCAACATCAGGAGAGTCTCCATTTACGTCTCCAACGAAAATTAATGCAGGAAACTTTTCTCCTTCTTTTGGAAATCTTGCAATTCCTTTTATTTTATCTCCTGTATTAAGTCTAAATCTTTTTATTTGTACAGGTGAAATATACACATCTTTCGGACTAGATAAATAGTTTTCGCCTCTTAAAAATCCGTATCCATCAGGTAATACTTCAAGTATACCTTCTACTATATCATCATCCTCGTTTGTAATTTTATATCCACCATTTTGTACTTGTCCTTCTTGATTTTCAATAGTTTCTTCATTTTTTTCTACAATAGGTTTTGCTTCTTCTTTTTCATTTTTTTCTAATAATTCAATTAATTCGTTCTTTTTTAATTTGCTTATGTTTTTTAAACCCTTGTCCTTTGCTAGTTGACGCAATTCAGCTAATTGCATGCTATTATCCATATAATCATAACCCCCAAAATAAATATTTATATAATTTTAATTAATTACAAATTGGAAAAAAATAAGATTTAAAAATACTTTAAAAATTCATAAAACTATTGTAAGTTTATGAATTTTAGCTATAATATATCTACAAACTTCTACTTAGGTTCCATATAAACTTTCTCATCAGGCATATACATATTAAGTTTTTCTCTTGCGATTTGCTCTATATATTCTAAAGAATTGGCATTTTCTTTCATAGAAATTAATGAATCTTTGTATTCCGTAGCTTTTTCAATCTGTTTTTCAACTGACACAATATTATCTTTATATGAATTTAAAGTTTTTTGTTGATTTATCAATATGATCGTAACATAGAGTATACAAGCTAATATTAACATTTTTTTAAATAATTTTTTTATATTTATCTTCATATGTATTCTCTTTCTTTGAATTTCTCTTACGCATGATAGAATTTTCTTAACATATATATATTTCTACATAAATGCTTAAAATCCTTCTTTATTCTGTAATATTTTGCCTTTTTTGTTTTTACCTTTATTATTATAACACGTTTTTACGAATTTTGCAAAGGTTTTGTAAAATTTTGTAAAAATATGGATAATAGGAATTATCAATAAGCTGTATATGAGCTTAATTGGATATTCTATTACTTTGAAAATATATGAAAATATTTTTTTAAAAAATGATATAATTTTTACAGAAATATTGATTATTATTTTACTGAAAAATAACATATATACTGCTATCCCTAAGAAGATTCCTATAAACATATAGGCTCTGAAACTTCCATTATTGAAAGTGAATAATGAGTACATAACAATTATTGCTGAAATTATCCAAAATAAAATATCTTCTATATAAGTTACATAATTAGATGTATTAAAACTTTTTCTTAATATTCTAAATATGTCAAACACAATTCCTATTAATATTCCATTTATTATGAATATTAAGAAAAGATATGCTTGATTAGTTATACCTGTATCCAATTTCTAACTCACCTTTACTTTTTATTTAAATAATTTGCTTAAAAAGCTTCCATTTTTATCTTTATTTAAGTCTTTCTCACTATAACTTAGACTGTTTATATCGCCTTCTACAATTACTTCTGATGTATCTATACTTAGTTTATTTATTCTTAGGTTTTCTCCTTTTACAGTCAAAAGTCCGTAGTTCTGTTTCTACCATAACTACTTGGTCATCAAAGCTAAGTACATCAAGTACTCCTGAGATGCTAAGCTTTTCTCTATTTTCTAGTATTAAATTTTGAACTACCGTTTGAGATATATTTCTTCTTTCTTCAAGTGTCATAGGTTTATTTTCTCCTTTCATAAGTTATATAAATATATATATTCAGTTTTTTAGCTATTTAGAACATAAAACTTGTTCTTTGCATAGAAAAAACAGAATATATACAATTTATCTATAAATAATACTTATACAAAATTATATATATTCTGTTTTAAATTTTTTTATATTGCTTTATATTGCTTTATATTTATTGTTTTATATTTATTGCTTTATATTTATTGTTTTACGTTGCTTTTCAAATATGCCTCTATAAAGCCATCTATTTCTCCGTTCATTACCGCTTCTACATTTCCTACCTCAAAATTCGTTCTGTGGTCTTTTACAAGCGTATATGGGCAAAATACATAAGACCTTATCTGACTTCCCCATGCTATATCTTTTTGAACACCCTTTAAATCATCTATTGTATCTTTATTTTCTTTTTCCTTTAAATCCATTAACTTTGATTTTAACATTCTCATAGCTGTTTCTTTATTTTGAAGCTGAGATCTTTCTGACTGACAAGTAGTAACAATATTTGTAGGAATATGAGTAATTCTAACTGCAGAAGATGTTTTATTTATGTGTTGTCCTCCGGCTCCTGACGAACGATAAGTATCTATTCGTAAATCATCAGGGTTTATTTCTATTTCTATATCATCTGTTATTTCTGGTAAGACTTCTACTGATGCAAAAGAAGTATGCCTCCTCCCTCCTGCATCAAAAGGAGAAATTCTAACAAGTCTATGCACTCCCATCTCCCCTTTTAGATATCCATAAGCATTTTCTCCAATTATAAGTGCTGTTACACTTTTTATTCCCGCTTCGTCTCCATCTAAGTATTCTGTTTCTTTTATTTCGTATCCATTATTCTCTGCCCATCTAGAATACATTCTATAAAGCATTTGTACCCAATCTTGTGACTCTGTACCTCCTGCTCCTGGGTGAAGAGTTATTATTGCGTTATTTTTATCATACTTTCCAGAAAGGTACATTTTTATTTCTAGTTTTTCTAGATTCTTTTCTAATGCGAAAGTATTTTTTACAAGTTCTTCTGATAGCTCTTCATCATTATCTGTTAAAAGAAAACTATTCATCTCTATTAAATTTGAAATAGTTTGTTCTATATTTTTTAATGATGTATATTTATTTTTTACTTCTTTTATTTCTTTAAGTATAATATTTGAATTTTTAGTATCGTTCCAAAAGTCTTGTGAAAGTGTTTTCTCTTCTAATTCATTTAGTTTTTTCCCTAAATCTTCTATTTTACCTATTGCATTTTCTAAATTTGTAAAGCGTGTTTTTAAGTCTTGTAATTTTCTTTTATTTTCTTCAAGGTCTATCAATTTTTAAACCCTCCTTGCTTTTTTCTATTATATTAGATATTTATAAATATTGCAAGTGAAAGAAAAATGTCCTTAAATAAATACTTATTTGGGTCAGGCACTTATTTTAATCTTTTTCATATAATTAACTATGTGAAAAATGGAGGTGCTTAAAATATTATGCTAGGTGCTTTGACTTTATCTGGCTTTTTTGCCTTCTTAAAATCTGCAATTTTTGTTGTAGGATACATACAAAGTTCTAATCTTTTTCCAGAGCCTTTGAGTTCTGAGGAAGAAAAAGAAGTTTTAATAAGATTTAAAAATGGTGATGAAGAAGCAAGGAATATTTTAATAGAAAGAAATTTAAGACTTGTTGCTCATGTTTCAAAAAAATATGCGTCTACTAACATAGATCAAGATGATTTAATTTCAATAGGAACAATAGGTCTAATTAAAGGCATAAATAGTTTTAATATGGATAAAAATATTAGACTTGCTACTTATGTCGCAAGATGCATAGAAAATGAAATTTTGATGTTTTTAAGGACATCTAAAAAAACTAAATCTGAAGTTTATTTAAACGAACCTATACGGAAAAGATAAAGATGATAACGAAATCACTCTTTTAGAGATTTTAGAAAATGATGAGAGAAATATTGAGGATGAAATAGACTTAAAATTTAAAACTAAAAGGTTATTTGAAAAGATGAAAGAAGTTTTAAAGGATAGAGAAAAAACTATCATTGAGCTGCGCTTTGGTTTAAATGGCAAAGCTCCTAAGACTCAAAATGAAATTGCTAAAATGCTTCGGAATTAGTCGTAGTTATGTGTCTAGGATTGAAACTAAGGCTATAAAGAAGTTAAGTAAAGAGTTTCAAGATTAAAAGTGAGTCTTAGCCTAAGGAGGATATTTATGATAAAAAAATTTATGTTTACAATTGCTACTGTATTTGTTTTTTCACTTTTTTATTTTACATATTCTTTTGCTCTATCCCCCTCTTCTGACTCTATCTATGAAGGAATTGATGTAAGTAACTGGCAAGGTTTCATTAATTATAATGAAGTTAAAAATAGTGGCATACAGGTCGTATATATAAAATCAAGTCAGGGTTCAAACATTACTGACCCATATTTTATGACAAATTATCAAAATGCAAAGGATAATGGATTATATGTAGGTTTTTATCATTTTTTAACTGCACGAAACACAGCTGAAGCTATAAAAGAAGCGGAATATTTTTGCTCTGTAATTTCTGGTACGTCTCCAGATTGCAAATTAGCAATGGATTTTGAAAATTTCGGTAACTTAACTTTGGAACAAATAAATGAAATTTCAAGTGTATTTTTAGAAAAAGTCAGAGAATTAACAGGAAAAGAATTAATTATATATACTGATGCTTTTAATGCAAGAGATACTTTTTCTAGAAGTCTTGCAAATACCTATCCTTTATGGATTGCAGAATATGATGTAGAAACTCCAAGTAATGATGTAAATTGGAATGTATGGACTCGGATTTCAATTCAGTGATAGAGGAATAATAAGTGGAATTAGAGGCTTTGTTGATAGAGATAAATTTACTGATAATATTTTTTTAAGTACAAATGATGTAATAACTACTTCTAAAAATACTACAAATACATTTGAAACTTATACTGTTCAAAGAAATAATACTTTAAGTGGTATAGCTTTAAAATTTGGAACAACTGTTAATGAAATTGCAGGATTGAACCGGAATAAGAAATCCTAATCTAATATTTCCAGGAGAGGTTTTAAAAATTGATACTACTAGAAACCTTACTCAAATAACTGATATATCTTATGATTCAAATCATATTATTTATACAATAAAGAAGCGGAAATACTTTAACTCAAATAGCAAGAATGTTTGATGTTACAATTAATAGTATTGTGCGATTAAATGGTATTAGAAATCCAAACCTAATTTTTGCAGGAGAAAGACTGAGAATAAATAACTAAATAAGCAAAAGAAATACATTTCTAGCTAACCGTTAGAGATGTATTTCTTATAAATTATTCTAATGATATCATACTCTTCATTTTTTTATGTCTTTGTTATAAAATATTTATACTACTATATATTCTCATTTCTTATCTCATCTATAATATTTCTGTTTTTTAATTCTCTCCTTGCAAGAATCATACCTAATATTATAACTACATACATTACTAAAATTGCACAAACTATGCTTAGTATTGGTATTTCGAATTTGTATACTCTAAAATCAAACATTACTATATGAACTACATATAAAAGTACCAAGCTTACCAATCCTCCTGCTATACTACTGCTTAAGCCATAAAAGATACTTTCTAAAAAGTTCATTTTTCTTACTTGCTTATTACTCATCCCCATAGATTTTAATGAAGCAATTTCTCTTTTTCTTAATAATAAACTATAATGTATTATATTGAATATCGTAATAATTGAAATTATAGAAACTACCCCAATAAATGAATATAGCAAAGTTTTTATTAATTTTATTTCATTTTGTCCTGAAACTTTTTCTGTGCTAATTCTAGTTAAATCATCTGCTGTTGTTACATTGTTTTTCTTTGAAAAATCAGTAGGTAATCTATTATCTCCAATTACCACAGCATCTTCCCCATATAATTTCTTTATTTCACTCATATTTTGGTCTATTTTTTTTGCTTTTTCTTCGTCAGTTTCTATGTTTATCCTTGCAAGTGATGCAAAGCCATATTTCTTTATTAGATTATTTGCACATTCGGGGCTAATTAATTGATATATCTTAATTTGACCAGTATAATTGCTATTTATATATGGTTCAAAATCATCAACTATTCCGTGCTATTTTAAAAGTTTCATTGCTACTTTCTTTTTTACCTGAAGCTATTCCCATATCTAGCGTATAGGTATCTCCTACTTTAAAATTTGTAATATTTATTTTATCTCCAAATTTTGTTTCTTCTGTTATACTATTTGTTATGATGACTTCATTTTCTTTTAGTTCGCTTACTCCCGCTTTTTTCAATATTTCATCATAAGCTTTTCCAAAAGCCCAAAAGTGCTGTAGTTCTATTTGAATAGCTCCTGTTACTATATCTCTTGGTAAAGATATTATCTGATTCATTATCATACTATCTAACATCTCAGAAACTTGACTCTTTTTAAGCTCTAGATTAGAATTATTAAAAGAGAGCATACTTCCATATGAATCATAGGCTAGTTTATTGTCCTGTAAATATTTAGATATCTTTTCTGTTTTTTCTATATCTATTATTCCATTGCTATTTGAAGCTTCTGAAATTTCTATTATGTAATCATCATAAACACTATCTCTTGCACTTTCAATTTTCTTACTTACATTTAGTATTATACCATTTATACTCAAAAATAAGATTAAACTTATTGTTAGAGATGTTGTAACTGTATTATATCTTGACTTATTTCTTTTTATATTTTTATAAGCAAGCTTTCCTTCTTCTTTAAACAATTTCTTTATTAACCAAGGTATTTTTATTTGCTTTTTATCAATTTTCAAATTTATATTATCTCTTATTGCTTCCATTGGAGTTATTTTATCTATTTTTCTTATTGATAAAATACTTGAGATTCTTATAATTATCCAAACAATTATTACAACTAAAATAAGTAGCATATATGGTACTTTTAAGGTTAAATTTAAATTTCTATCTACCTTAATAATTGATCCTGTATCTATGTGAGAAATATAGTTATTTAAAATTTGTAGGATTGCTAAGCTTAAAATTGTTCCTAATATTAAACCTATTGTTATTGCAATTATCGCAATGATTATTGTTTCTACTTTTATCATTTTGTTTCTTTGCTTATTATTCATACCAATTGAAGTAAGCATTCCTAATTCTTTAATTCTATCAGAATAGCTTATACTAAATGATGTTTTTATCATAGTAATAGATACTGCGCTTAATATAAGTATGATAAAGCTAGAAATAATAATTAAAATTTTAGCGAAAGTATTATTTCCGATTAAGTACACACTCGTACTTTAAAAGCTTTTCATTATATTTTATTGAAGGGGTTTCATCCTCTTGATTTTTGTTAGCACCAGTAAGTATATTTTGAAGCATTTCGCTTTCTGATATTTCGTTATTTTGAGTATTTGCATTTATATTTAATTCCTTTTTTAGTGTTTCTCCTGTTTCATATACTTTTTGAATATTTTTAGTAAGAATTGTTACATCCACTAAACTTTCATTTTTTAAATTACTTTTATCAAGATAAGTAATTGCACCAATATCAGAACTTAAGTCAAAATAGTTTTTGTCAAAATCTAAGTTTTCTACTCTTCCAACTACTAAGAAATCTTTTTTATTTCCATTTAATGTAACTTGTATATTATCTCCTACTTTTATCGTAGTAGGGCTTTCATTTTTACCATTGTTTATTATATCTCTTGCCTCACTTACAACTAATTCGTTAGAATTCTCTGGAAGTCTGCCCTCTGTGATTTTTAAATTATTATTTTTTATAGAATTATCGTCAAAAGCTTGTACATTTAGCCTATTAATAAAAACTTTTCCAAAATTTTCTTCTGATATTCCTAGTTTATATGTAAAAGATTTTTCTTTTATATTGCTATTTTCTAAGGATTTTAAAGCATCTTTATATGCAATATTTGTAAGTTCTATTTCCCAATTTTTATCACTTCTCACGCTTTGAACTAGATATTGCTGATAACTTGAAATAAGAGTGATAATTGTAGTAAGAAGTATGGTAACAATTACTATACCAAAAATAATTGACATAGATTTTCTTTTATTTTTTAATATATATCTAATTCCTAAATCATTTATTATTTTCATATAGTTTCTCCTATATTTATATAAAAATCTATAATTAAATTATATATTTCTTATAGAATCTATGTCAATTAAGATTTTATTAAGATTTATCTCAATTATATTGTTTTTTAGATATTATTATTTGTTATATACTAACGTTTATTACTATAATTTGACAAATGACAATAATATGATATAATTATATTATGTAACCTAATTTAAAAAATAGGAAGGTAATAAAAAATGATTAAGTATATTATGCGGAAAATAATCTACAAAGGAATAGACCCTAAAACGCAAGATGCTCTTATAAAGCTATTAAAACCCTACTGGACACTCTATTTTATATGTTATCAGTTTTTGACTATTTACATTATGCTCCCTATTATACCTATGTTAATAATAAGCTTTTTTGGAGGGAAAAATCTAGAAGTTTCCAATCTGGCGGACATACTAATCACGGCATTTTTAATTATTCATATCATCGCTTCAGCAGTATTTGCACAAGTATTTAAAGATGCATATCAGAATTTTATATTCTCATTATGGAAAAGATCATATTTCCTGTTATGTACTAAAAAAGGAAAAGCGATTTCTAAAAAGGATTTTAAGACTATAAAGGAGGTAAACTCAAAACAATTCGAATACATCGAAACACAGAAATGTAGTGGCCTTTGTTATGGAACTTGTTTTGAAATATTGAAAGCTTTAAAAAAAGGTAGAATGGTATTTATTGCTGCTAAATGGCTTCAATGTAGCAAAGAAAAGACTAATGAAGGAAAATATTTCACTGCTCATGTCTTATATATCAATAACGGGTGGGCTTTTGATGCTTTTAGTGTTCGTCAATACAAAGCTGAAGATTTGTACGAAATTTACGAAGCCAAAATCTATAAATCTTTTGACTATGAGTCGATAAAAGACAAAAGCTATGACGAATTTAAAAAAGACGAACTCCTAGATTTCGAAAAATGGTGTGCTGAAAATGATTGTACAGTATATTTCAGAGGTGATTAAAATTAAAACTTAAGCATTTCACGGCAAGGCTTGTTATTTACAGCCTTGCCGTGTTTTTTCTTTATATAAAAGCCATGGTTCCTGAGTTAGGAACCATGGCTTTTATATTTGCCACTAAGTTTGTTTGTGCGTTTTGGATTCCAAGATAAGCTCGCCTACGAGATTGATATCATCAGGATGGCAAAAAAAGCCACAATGGCAAGAGCTATCAGCGCTGTTAGTCCTACTGCCAAGAGAATCCAACCTGTTGTTGTCATACACTAATCATCCTTTCATAATGTTGTTAATAAATAACTTGCTCATTGCATAGGATTTTTGCTACAAGGGTATATAAATATAATAACATAAAATTGGCTTTTTATCAATATATTACCTTACTTTTTCCTTCTTATAATCCAATTTTCTTCACATTTAATTGGAAGATGTAATTTTACAAGTTGCCCCTTTCTGCCTGGGCTAATACTTTCTATCTCTTCTTCCGTCTCAGCATCCCACAATCTATTTATAGCAAATTCAAAAGGTCTAATTGTTCCAGGTATTATTATTTCTAAAATATCTCCTACAAATAGTTTGTTTTTTATTTCTATTGTTGATTTATCTTGGTTATATTCTACTATCTTTCCTCCAAATTCATAGTCAGGATTATATTGTTTTCCTTCGAATTCTTGGAAATCTTTATTATTTCTATCATTAAAGTAAAATGTTGTTAAACTTCTTGTTTTTACTTTTTCTATTTCTTTTAAATATGTAGTATAGTCATACTTGGTAGGTGCTTTCATATAGTCATCTATGGCATTTCTATAAGCATTTACTATACTTGCTAAATAATATTCTGTTTTTAGCCTTCCTTCTATTTTTAAGCTATCTACTCCCATTTCTATTATTTCTGGTATTTCTTTTACTAAGCATAAATCTTTTGAAGAAAAAATATATGTTCCTTTTTCATCATATTCAACTGGCATAAGATTTCCTGGGTTATTATTTTCTTCAACATACACATTATATGCCCATCTACAGCTTTGTGCACAGTCTCCAAGATTTGCACTACGGCTAGCTAAAAAGTCGCTTAAAAAGCATCTTCCTGAGTATCCAAAGCATAAGGCTCCATGTATAAATATTTCTGTTTCTAGTTTCATTGGAGTTTTATCAACTATATTTTTTATTTGTTCTTTACTTAGTTCTCTTCCAAGTATTACTCTTTTTGCTCCGTTATTATACCAAAAGTTAGCTGAATGTGCGCTTACTATATTCGCTTGTGTACTAATATGTATATCAACATCAGGAGCTTCTTCTTTCATAATTTCTAATACTCCACCATCTGATACAATTACTCCATCAACTTTTAGTTCATTTAACATTCTTGCTTGTTTTCTTATTTCTTCATAATTTTCATCTAATGCATATATATTTACAGCTGCATATACTTTTTTTCCTATTTCATGTGCATAAAGAATTGTTTTGCTTAAATCATCATCATCAACTTCTGCCCTACTTCTAAGTGAGAGAGAAGCGGTTCCACAATATACTGCATCTGCTCCATAAAGAAATGCTATTTTTGCTTTTTCGAATGAGCCTGCTGGTGCTAATAATTCAGGTTTATTCATATTTTTTCTCCTATTTTAATATAATTTTATTTACTATGTAATTTTTGTTTACTTTATTTTATTTTTATATGTTTTTTATATATGTTATTTATTTATTATATTACATATTATGCTAAATTTCAATATAAAGAAAAAGTCTTATTAAAATATATATCTTTACTTTTTTTCTATTTTTTGGTATTATTTAATATAGAATAAATAAAATTTAAGGGGAAAATTATGGCAAAAACAAAAGCTAAAAATATAACTAAATTTCAGAAGATTGCTCTTTACTTCTTCGTTTATGCCTTTATTGGTTGGGTATGTGAAGAACTTTATGCTTTAGCAGTACTACATACATTTGTAAAGAGAGGATTTTTACTAGGTCCGATTTGTCCTATATATGGATATGGTGCAATCATTTTGATACTTTGTTTTAAAAATTACAAAAACAAGCCTATAAAGCTTTTCTTTTTGTCTGCCATTTTCTTTAGTCTTTTTGAATATATAACAGACTTCTTCTTACAAGCATTATTTGGTACAAAATGGTGGGATTATACAGGAGAGTTTCTTAATTTGAATGGAAGAATTACATTGAGTTTTAGCATAGTTTGGGGATTAGGAGGCTTAATATTTATTAAAATATTGCATCCTTTTATCACCAAAATTATTCGGAAAAATTTTGAAAAAAATACCTACGAAAGTTCAAAAAGTTTTTATAAATTCTTGTTTAGCAATTATGATTATTGATACTTTTGTAGCAACATTTATGTATCTTGGGGTTTTTAATTTAGGATAGAACTTTACTTATACTTATTCCATCACCGATTTCAAAAATTTCTGTTTCAAGCTTTGGATCTTCCGAAGCTTCTTTTATATATTCACGTAAATTTCTAACTGCTGTTCTTTGTTTATGTTTGTTATAATCACTCATAACATATCCTTTATATAGTATGTTATCTGCAACGATTAAAGTGTCTTTTTTTGACATTCTTATAGCTTCTTGCAAGAAAAATGGATATTTTCCTTTTGCTGCATCTATAAATATGACATCATACTTTTTATTAAATTTAGGTAAAATTTCTACAGCATCTCCTATAAATACTTCTATCTTATCAGATAATTCCATTTGTTTTATGTTTTCTAAAGCTTCTTTTGCTCTTTCTTCGTCTCTTTCTATTGTATCTATTTTACCATTTTCTTTTAAATATTTTGAAAAGCATATTGAAGAATATCCGCACAGCAGTTCCAATTTCTAGGATGCTTTCAATACTTTTTTCTTTTAATATATCATCTAAAAATTCTAAAGTCTCATCCATTATAATTGGAATATGCTCATCTAAAGCTCTATTTTTAATTTCTTCTAATTTTATTTTATTCATATATGATTTTCCTTTCAAAAATTATTCAGCATATATTTTAAATCGATATAATGTTTTTATTTTAAAGCTACGTAAGCGAAGTGCGATATGGAGCAACTTACATATATAAATTTTATTTGTAAGTTGCGACTGCAAAGCTTTTAAAATAAAAACATTATATCGAATACTACTATTATTATATTTAAAATTGATATATTGTTTTTATTTAATGAAACTGCGTAAGCGACCAAACGAAGCGTAAGCGAAGTGCGAAATGGAGCAACTTACATATTATTTTTTAATTGGAAGTTGCGACTGCAAAGTTTCATTAAATAAAAACAATATATCAATTTAATTTATACTAATACTCATAATAAAATTTAATCTTGTTGTTTACTTCTATTTGCTCTTTCTCTTTCTTTACTATCTAGAATTTTCTTTCTTAAACGTAAGCTTTGTGGAGTTACTTCTACTAGTTCATCATCTTGTATAAATTCGATAGCTTTTTCTAGAGACATTTGAATTGGTGGAACTAAATGAAGTGCATCATCTGATCCAGAAGCTCTTGTATTTGTTAAGTGTTTTTCTTTGCAAACATTTATACTTAAATCTTCTCCTCTTGAATTTAGTCCTACTATCATTCCTTCATATACTTCTGTTCCAGGTCCAATAAATAAATCACCTTTATCTTGTGCATTATATAATCCATAAGTTACGGCTTTTCCTTGCTCAAAAGCAACTATTGTTCCTCTTGATCTTGCTGTTATTTCTCCTTTATATGGCTCATAGCAATCAAATATGTGGTTCATTGTTCCATTTCCTTTTGTATCTGTCATAAATTCTGAACGATAACCAATTAAACCTCTTGCTGGTATCTTGAACTCTATTTTTGTATGTCCATCTTCTGCTGGTTCCATGTTTATCATTTCTGCTTTTCTTTTTCCTAGTTTCTCTATAACAGTACCAACAAATTCATCTGGTACATTTACAACTAATCTCTCGATTGGTTCGCATTTTTCTCCATTTATTTCTTTTATTATAACTTTTGGACGAGAAACTAAAAGTTCAAAACCTTCTCTTCTCATAGTTTCTATTAATACAGATAAATGTAATTCTCCGACGTCCTGCAACTTCAAAAGAATCAGGAGTAGCTGTTTCTGATACACGTAAAGATACGTTCTTTTCTAGTTCTTTAAATAATCTATCTCTAATATGTCTTGATGTTACAAATTCCCCTTCACGTCCTGCAAAAGGTCCATTGTTTACACTAAATGTCATTGTTACTGTTGGTTCATCTATATCAACAAAATCAATTTTTTCTACATGCTCTGGATCACAAATTGTTTCTCCAATATTGATATCAGCAATACCAGAAAATTCAACTATATCTCCTGCTTTTGCTTCTTCTACTTCTATTTTATCTAGTCCGGCGGTGTGTATATACTTTTGCAATTTTTCCTGTTGAAGTTTTTCCATCTTTCTTGCAAACTGTAACTTGCATTCCTGGTTTTAGCTTTCCTCTTTCTATTCTTCCTACTGCTATTCTTCCTACATAATCATCATAATCTATGTTTGAAACTAACATTTGAGTTGGTCCATCTTCATCGCAATTTGGAGCGGAAATAGTATTTATTATTGTCTTAAATAGACAGTCCATTCCTTCGTCTTTATCATTCATATTAAGTTTTGCAATTCCTAATTTTGCTGATGTATAAACTACTGGGAAGTCTAATTGATCGTCGTTTGCATTTAATTCTATAAATAATTCTAGAACTTCATCTACAACTTTTGCAGGATTTGAACCTGGTCTATCTATTTTATTTATTACAACTATTGGTTTTAAGTTTAATGCTAGTGATTTTTTTAATACTTCTCTTGTTTGAGGCATTGCTCCTTCAAAAGCATCTACAAGTAATAAAACCCCATCAACTGTTTTTAATACTCTTTCTACTTCTCCTCCAAAGTCAGCATGTCCAGGAGTATCAACTATGTTAATCTTTACTCCATCATACATAACTGATGTATTTTTAGCAAGTATTGTTATTCCTCTTTCCTTCTCTAAATCGTTTGAGTCCATAACTCTTTCTTGAACTTGCTCATTATCTCTAAATACATGGCTTTGTTTTAAAAGTTCATCTACAAGTGTAGTTTTTCCATGGTCTACGTGTGCTATTATTGCTATATTTCTAATATTTGGGTTATTCATTTCTTTTCTCCTCTTTTACTTTTAACTTTACAACAAATATTTATTATATACTAAATTTCTTGATTTGTCAATTTAATCATTTCTGTCATAACTATTTTGCTAAGCAATTCTAATGTTTCTTTGTCTGTTTTTTTATCTTTAAATTCATCAAATGTTAAAGGCTTTCCTATATTTATCTTTACTCTAGATATAAAGGGTCTACTATATTTAGCCTGTATTCCTATTGGAATAATTGGTACTCCTGACATAAGACTTATTAATACTGCCCCATTTTGTATTTTTCCCTTTTTCTTTATCCCATTTCTTGTTCCTTCTGGAAACATTAAAACTAGATGATTTTCATTTAAAACTTTTACACAGCTTTTTAGAAGATTTATATCATTCTTTCCTCTTTTTACAGGTAAGGCATGTACCTTTACTGCAAGCCATTTTATAAATTCATTTACGAACATTTCTTCTTTTGCTAAGATATATACATCATTCCTTTTAAGAGCTGCTACCATTGTTGGTGGGTCCCAGTTACTTGTATGATTAGGGCATAATATGTAAGGTTTACCTTCTTCTATATTTTCTGCTCCTACAACTTTTACTCTGTATAATAATAGGGTTGTTATTTTTAATACAAATTTTATAATAGCTCTAACCATTTCTTTTTCTCCTTACTATTTCTTCAATTTTTTCTACTACTTCTTCGATTGTCATATTTGTACTATCAACTAATATGCTATCTTCAGCTTTAATTAAAGGTGCTATTTTTCTTTCTGTTTCTAGTTTATGTCTTTCTTTTATACTTTTTAGTACCTCTTCATAGGTCTCGTTTATTCCTTTTTCTAAGTTTTGCTTATATCTTCTATTTGCTCTTTCTTCTAACGAGCAATCTAAAAATATCTTAACATCAGCATTTGGAAATACTACTGTTCCTATATCTCTTCCTTCCATAATTACATCATTTTTTTCGCCTAATGCTCTTTCAATAGGGGTTACTTTATCTCTTACTATCTTTAATGCTGCAAAAACTGCAACTACATCATCAACTTCTGGTGTCCTAATTTTTGAAGATACATCTTCTCCATTTAAAAATACTTTTTGTACACCATTTGTATTTTCTAACTTTATATCTATTTTCTCTAAGACTTCTTTTATTTTTTCTTCTTCGTTTGCAGTTATATTTTTATTTAAGCAATCAAGTGCAACACATCTATACATTGCTCCTGTATCTATATTTATTAGATTTAATTTTTCAGCTAATATTTTTGTTATTGTTCCTTTTCCCGTTCCTGCTGGTCCATCTATTGCAACAACAAATGACATATATTCCACCTCTTTAATTTTTATATCTTCTTACTTTTGAATTTTATTTTGCTTTTATGTAATTTTATTTTTGGCTTTATTTATCTATTTTTTCTTCTTCTGGAATTTTAATTCCTCTTGCGACTATTTCTATATCTCGTATACTCATTGCTGTTAACTTTTCAATTTCCTTTTCACATTTTTCCTTAAAATCTGTTAGTGCCTCTACAATGTTATATCCATATACAGCTATAACTTCCATATAAATGCTTGGGCCTTCTTCGTATTTTGTTATTCTCATTTTTGCAAGTTTATCTATTGCTGGCGTTCTATATGCTAGGTATTCTATTATTTGTCTAAATACTTGATCTGATATTGTAAAATTTCCTAAATAGCTAAATGTTGGCCTTATGATTGATTTTTCTGTAACATAAGGTGCTTTTCCTATTCCTTTTGATTTGAAGATTTGAAGCGGATCTAATATGTAACCAGAAAAATCTTTTTTTATTTCAAATGTAGGTACTGGTATAACATGTTTTCCTTCTGTAACACGTATTCTTCTTGCTGTTTCCATTTCTTCCTCTGTTGCAATTTCATCAATATGTATTATTTTTGAAACTTTTGGAATTCCAAGATTTTCTGCAATTTTATATACCATGCTATCAGAAGTTCCTAGTATCATAATTGCTTCTGGTTTATATTTTCTTATTGCCGTTTGTATTTCTTTCTTTTCTTCTGGAGTTTGAAAAAGTGCATGTTTTACTGTTTCTATTTTGGTTGGCGCTTTTTTAGCAGATGAACCTGCTATTACCTCATTATCTTTTATAAAAAGTCCATCATCTATTATATAGTTTATGTTATTTTCTCCTGCTACATATTGAGCTCTATAACTTTTACCTGTTCCTGATGGACCAACAAATCCCCATACTTTTATACTACGAATTGTCCACATAAGTACCTCCTATTTTTCAATAAGTGTAAATGAAAAGAAATATCCGTTATATGTTGTTTGAAATTCTTTTCTTTCAATAAGATTAACATTATATTTGCTTTGTATCAATTTATCAAAATCTTCTTCTGATATGTTTATTATCCATATTCTTCCTGATGCCTTCTCTAATATATTATCTAAATTATTATCTCTTACTAAATTTGGTCCGAAACATTCATATGCTCCACCTGCTCCCCAATTCCAATTATCATGGAAATATTGCATGTGTCCTGGATGTTTTATAGTTATTGCAAAACCTGAAATTTCGTCACTATATATTAAAAATGAATCTCCTTCTTGTAAATTTTCATCAATATAATTTAGCATTTCATCATTCTTTTTACTATAATTTGTTTGAATTACATGTACATTGTTAAAAATTGAAAAAGCAAGTACAATGGCTAAAATAAATGCATTTATGTATTTGTTATCTACTTTTGCCATTAAGAACGCTATAAAGAAGATTAAAAGTCCTGTTACAACAAGTAAATATCTATCTATAAGTATTGGAGTCATTATTATTGATATAATAAATGCAGAAAGTGTAACTCCTATATATACTAAAACTGCAAAAATTGCTGGTTTAATTTCTTGCTTTTCTTTTTTCAATTTGTATATACAAAAGATTGTATATGCATAAATTGCTAGCATTACTAAAAGAGCTAGTTCTCTATCAATATGAGCTCCTGCCATTTGCATTGACAATATTTCTTTTAATGTTCCGGGGAAGCTTAAAGTAATCCAAAATCCATTTGTACCAACACTTGTAACTTGTAGAATAAATATAAATAGCCATGGGATATATACTATAACTTGTGCTACTGCACAAACTAAAAATTTTATAAATTCATCTTTTTTATTTTTGAAATTTTTAATTAGATATATAAATAAACTTAAGTTTATAAGTCCAGATGCCATTAAACTATAATAGTGAGTATATGCACCTGCTAAACTGAAAATTCCAAAAATTATTAAATTTTTGATTTCAAATTTGCCTTTGTATAATCTATATGCGTACAAACCTGTAATTGTAGTAAAAAGCATTGCCCATGAATACATTCTTATTTCTAATGAATATCTTGTTAGCCCTGGCATAAATAAAACTAAGAATGAAAAAATGATTCCTGTATTTTCTCCAAAATCTTTCTTTATGTGTGTAAATCCTAAAATTGCAAGTATCATCATTGGAACAATAGAAAATAATCTATAGATTATAATATTATTACCAAATATTAGAGTTATAAGTTTTACCATAAAGTAATATAAAACTGGATGCACATCTGCTGAACCAATTTTACAAATTTCGAAAAAACTATGATTCATCATAGCTACAGTATAACTTTCATCATACCAAATGTTAGTGTGAAATGCGCCTAACATTAAGAATACAGTTCCTATAATTATTATTGCTATATGTAAATATTTTTTCTTCATTTTTTCCTCCCTATTTTTCTACAATTGTAAATGAAAAATATAAATTTTCATAAGCTGTATTAAATTCTTTTCTTTCTAATAGTTCTACATCATATTTGTTTATTATCTCTTCTCTAAATGCTTCTTCCGGCATATTTACTATCCAAATTCTTCCATCTAGTTCTTCCATAATTTTATCTAAGTTTTGTTCAACTACAATATTTGGTCCAAATGATTTATATGTTTCACTAACACCCCAATCGTCTTTATCATGGAAATACGTTTTATGATCTAGATATTTAGCAGTTACTGAAAAGCCTCCAATTGAATTAGAATATATTAAGAATGTATCTTCTTTTTTTAGATTATCTTCTACAAATTCAATCATTTCTTTATTACTTGAAGAATAGTTTCTTTGTACCAATTTAACATTGTTTATTATTGAAAGTGCTAGTATTACTAAACATATTCCTATGGTTATGTATTTTCTTTTTTCTTTTGAAAATAAAATGCTGAAACTAAATATTAAAGGTGCCATTACAACTAGCATGTATCTGTCTATTAATAAAGGCGTCATTATAAGAGATACAACAAGAACTAAGAAAACTATAAACCAATAAAACATTATACCAAATGAAGGAATTATTACTTCATTGTTTGCCTTTTTCTCTTTATAAATTATTGAAAAAGCATATACATATAATATTAGCATTAGTATAAAGTATACTGTTTCATTTAAATTATCTCCGCTAACTGGCACTGATAATATACGTATAAAAGTACCTGGAAATGTATAAGCTGGTATCCAAAATCCTCCAGAAATTCCAGCTAGTTGATTAACAAAAATTATAAGCCATGGTAAATATAATATGATTTGCACTACTGCACATATACAAAAACTTATAAATTCATTTTTCTTATCTTTTAGGTTATTAAATAAATATGCAAATAATATTAGGTTAATAAGTCCAGTAGCCATTAGGGCGTAATAGTGAGTATATGCACTTGCTAAGCTGAAAATTCCAAAAATTATTAAATTCTTTATATTGAATTCTTTATATAATCTATAGGCATATATTGCTGTAATTCCAATGAAGAGCATTGCCCAAGAATACATTCTTATTTCTATTGCATATCTTGTTAGTCCTGGTAAAAATAATACTAAAAATGAAAATATAAGTCCTGTTTCTTCTCCAAAGTCTTTTCTAATATGAGTAAATCCTAGAACTGCAAGTATTGCTACTGGTACGATTGATAATAATCTATATAGTATAATGTTATTACCAAATATTAGATTTAGTATCCTAAGGAAGTAATAATAAAGTGGAGGATGCACGTCATAAGATGTTATATTACATATTTCACCAAAATTATGATTTGCTAATCCGACTGAATAGCTTTCATCAAACCAAAGATTAGTATGAAATGCACCTAAAGAAATAAATATGATACCTATTATAATTATTGCTATATGTAGATACTTCTTCTTCATTCTTTCCTCCATTAAAATATATAAATACTTTTAATTAATCCTAATATTTACTATAAAAATTTAATTTTCTTGTTTTATTTCAGCAATTTAATTTTACATTTCTATCTTTATTTATTCCATATATTTGAATTAAAGCGTGTAATTTCATATTACACGCTTTATAATTTGTCTTCACTAGCTTTGTGTATTTATTGCTAGTTAATTTTATATTACTTCATTTATTTTTATATCTCTAACGTGCTCAATCTTTTCCCAATTAGTTTCTCTTTTGAATAAACATTTAAAGTTTATGGCTAACCAACTTCCTAAAAATAGTGGATAGAATATAAGTCCTTTTATCATTGGCTTTATAGGTCTACCATCTAGTTTCATTATTATCATACCTGTTATAATTGGTAAGAAAAATGTTGGTACAATATACATCATAAGATTTTGTATGAATGCTAGTCTTGTCATTCCATCTCCCATATATATAAATGCATTAACAACTAATAGAAGTAAAGTAATTATAAACATTGGAATGCTTCCAACTATATATAATAAACCATCAAAAGTCACTAATGTTTTATTTTCTTTTACAGATTTAGCAAGTTCTTTAGTATATCTTCCCATACATTGTATATGTCCTACTGTCCATCTTGAACGTTGAGACCAACTTTGTTTAAATCCAACTGGTTGTTCATCATACACTATTGCATCTGTTGCCCAACCAAGTTTCTTTCCTGCTACTATTCTTTGAAGTGAAAATTCTATATCCTCAGTCAAAGTATAAGTTTGCCATCCGTTAGGTTTTATTACATCAAATCTAACCATAAATCCTGTTCCATTTATTAATGGAGATAAACCTAAATTATATCTTGCTAAATGATAGAATCTATTCATCATCCAATAGAATATTGCATATCCTGAAGATATCCAACTATCTGTTGGGTTTTTGATATCTCTATATCCTTGTACTACATCTTCTCCTTGACATAGTTTTTTGTTCATATTTTTTATAAAGTTTTGGTCTACAATATTATCTGCATCAAATACGCAAAAAGCATCATAATCAGCATTTTCTTCTATTTTCTTTGATAAGAACCATTGAAGAGCATGCCCTTTAGTCTTTCCTTCCGTATGATTTCTAACATATACAATTGCTCCTGCTTCTTCTGCAATTTCTGCTGTTTTATCTGTACAGTTATCTGCGATAACATATATATCTAATAAATTTTCTGGGTAATCTTGCTTTTTTAGACTTTCTATTAAATTTTTTACAACTGATTCTTCATTGTGTGCAGGAATTATTGCCATAAATTTGTGGTTCTTTTTTGTTAATAATGGTTTATCTTTAAGTTTTACTAAAGAACATATACTTATTAACAACTGATATAGCCAAAATATTGTTATAATCCATACTATTGCTTGTTGTAATATATATAAATATTTCATTTTTACCCTCTTTTCTTTTTTATTCAAAAACCTTTAATCCCTAAACATTTATATTATACTATAAACTTCCAAAAAAAGCAAATTTTTCTTTATTAAATATTTCTTAAGATTAATCTTATCAATATAACCAATCTATTTTAAGCAAATAAATATTATAATTTTTGAAACAATTATAATATTTATTATGCTATATTCTAAAATTATTCTTCTATATCTTTAGCTGTAAGATTAATTCTTCCTTGGTCGTCTATTTCATAAACTTTAACCTTTACAGTATCTCCTACTTTTAGTACATCCTCTACTTTGTTTACTCTTTCTTTTGATATCTTTGAAATGTGAAGTAATCCTTCTTTTCCTCCTCCAACATCAACGAAAGCTCCAAAACTCATTATTCTTGTAACTTTTCCTTTATATATTCCGCCGACTTCGATTTCTCTAACTATTTCGTCAATCATCTCTAATGCTCTATTTGCACTTTCTGTCTCTTGTGAATATATATATACGTTTCCATCTTCTTGAATGTCTATTTTTACGCCTGTTTCTTCGATTATTTTGTTTATTGTTTTTCCACTAGGACCTATAACATCTTTTATTTTATCTAATTTTATTTTTGTTGTTACAATTTTTGGTGCATATTTTGATAATTCTTCTCTTGGTTTTGCTATTTGTTTTAACATTATTTCATCTAAGATATATTCTCTTGCTTTTCTTGTTCTGGCAAAAGCTTCTTCTATAATATTATATGTTAAACCATCAATTTTTATATCTACTTGTATAGCTGTTATTCCTTTTTTTGTTCCTCCTACTTTAAAGTCCATATCTCCGAAGAAATCTTCGATTCCTTGAATATCTGTAAGCATTACATATTTTGAAGGATCTTCGCTATCTGTTACAAGTCCTGTTGAAATTCCTGCAACAGGTGCTTTTATTGGAACACCAGCATCCATTAATGCTAATGTACTTCCACAAATACTTCCTTGTGAAGTTGATCCATTTGAAGATAATACTTCTGATACAACTCTTATTGCATAAGGGAATTCTTCTTCTGATGGCAATACTGGAACTAGTGCTTTTTCTGCTAATGCTCCATGTCCTATTTCACGTCTTCCAGGTCCACGAGATGTTCTAGCTTCTCCTACACTATATGGTGGGAAGTTATATTGATGCATATAACGTTTTTCTGTTTCTTCATCTAATCCATCAAGCGATTGTGCTTCTGAAAGCATTCCTAGCGTTGCAATAGACATAACTTGTGTCTGTCCTCTTGTGAATATTGCGCTTCCATGTACTCTTGGAAGAACACCTACTTCACATGATAATGGTCTTATTTCGTCAATTTTTCTTCCATCTGGACGTTTATGTTCTTCATAAATCATTTTTCTAACACATTTTTTCTCTAATTTGTAGATAACTTCTCCAATTTCTAATTTTCTTTCTTCTACAAATTCTTCTCCGTGTTTTTCTACAAGATAATTTGTTATATCTTCAGTAATTTTTTCTATATTTGCATCTCTAACTTCTTTATCTTGGGCTTGTACATCATTATACATTCTATCTTTAAATTCATTCTCTACTTCGCCATATAATTCTTCTGATACTGCAAATGATTTGTATTCAAATTTAGGTTTTCCAATTTCTTTTTGTATTTCTGAAATAAATTTACAAATTTTAATTATTTCTTGATGACCTTTCTTTATAGCTTCTAGCATTGTATCTTCTGGTATTTCGTTTGCTCCTGCTTCTATCATTGTTACTTTTTCTAGAGTTCCTGCAACTGTTAATACTAGGTCTGATTTTGCTCTTTGTTCTACTGTTGGATTTATTATTATTTCTCCATCAACATATCCAACATTAACTGCTGCTGTTGGTCCACCAAATGGTATATCTGATATTGCAAGTGCACATGATGTTCCTATCATTGCTGCAACTTCTGGTGAATTATCAGGATCAACTGATAAAACTGTTGCAATTACACATACATCATTTCTAAAATCTTTTGGGAATAATGGACGAATTGGTCTATCTATTGCTCTTGATGTAAGTATTGCTTTGTCTGCTGGTTTTCCTTCTCTTTTTGTAAATCCTCCTGGAATTCTTCCAACAGAATATAGTTTTTCTTCATAATCTACTGATAATGGGAAAAAGTCTATTCCTTCTTTTGGTTCTTTTGATGCTGTAACGTTAACCATTACAACTGTTTCTCCATATCTTACCATTACACTTCCGTTAGCAAGTTCTGCTATCTTGCCATTTTCAATTACTAATTTTCTTCCTGCAAGTTCTGTTTCAAATGTTCTAAACATATTTTTACCTCTCTTTTTAAATTGATTTATATAAATAGTTATATAAGGTTTAGTATATGTAACTTCAATAATATACTATTTAAGACTTATATTATGTTTTCCACAATTTGTTCTATATTAATATGTCAATAATTTATACAAATTATGATTAAATTCTATATTTGTATAAATTTCTTAGTAGTACATTATTCAAGCTACTTATCCTAAATTCTTATAAAGCTATGAATATACATTTTACAAGGCGTTTAATATAAAATCAAACGCCTCATACTTAAAAATTATTTTCTTAAATTTAGTTTTTCAACTATTTCTTTATATCTAGTTTCATCTTTTCTAGATAGGTAGTTTAAAAGATTTCTTCTTTTTCCAACCATTTTTAAAAGTCCACGTCTTGAATGGTTATCCTTAGTATGAACTTTTAAATGTTCTGTTAATTCATTAATTCTTTCTGTTAAAAGAGCAATTTGAACTTCTGGTGAACCAGTATCATTTTCATCTCTTTTATAAGTCATAATGATTTCTTGTTTTCTTTCCTTTGTCATAATATTACACCTCCGTTTTTTTAATGTTGGCCAATTTCCTAGCAAAAGTGGTGTTATGTTCCTTAAGCCAAGAAAAAGGTAAAATTTATATTTACTTTAACATTTTACTATATTTTGGCAATAATTGCAAGTATAATGTGAAAAATTCTTCAAATTAATGCATTTTATATATAATTTATAAAAGGTTAATATATATTTTTTAAAAGAAAAATTTGCCAAGCCTTCTGCTTACGGATTACATAGAAAATTTTCTTAAAATTATACATAACCTTTTTTATTTGCCTTATTTTTCTCCTACAACTTCTATCTCTAAATCAATTTTCTTTCCAGTTTTGCTATACACTTCTTTTCTTACATATTCAATCAAATCTAGAATATCTTGTGATGTTGCATTATTATCATTAATAATAAATCCAGCATGTTTATTTGAAACCATGGCTCCACCTATTTTTTTTCCTTTAAGTCCTAAGTCGTCTATAAGCTTAGATGTTATATAATCTTCGCCTCTTTTAAATGTGCTTCCAGCAGATGGTTTGTCTATTGGTTGTTTTTCTTTTCTATAAGTTCTATATTCATTTATTTTATTTTCAATTTCATTTTTATTTCCTTTTTTTAATTTCAATGTACTTTCTAATATTATGTATTTATTACTTGAAAATATGCTTTTTCTATAACCAAAATCATGCTCATTTAATTTTATTTCATGAATAATTCCTGAATTATCCATATATTTTGTTTTATATACTATGTCTTTCATTTCTTTTCCATGTGCACCAGCATTCATTTTTATTGCTCCGCCTATGCTTCCTGGAATTCCGAGATGCAAATTCAAAGCCTTCTATTTCTAAATTTAGCAATTTTTGTGAAATTTCTCCATTTTTATTTCCACTACCAACTGTTACATATATATAGTCATTGTCCTCTTCGTATTCTTTATCCTTTTTGTATTCTTTATCTTTTCTATTTTCTTCGTCTTTTTTGTATTCTTTAATTTCAAATTTACATATTTCTATTTTAGCTACAATTCCTCTTATCCCTTTATCTGTAACCAATATATTGGTTCCATTTCCCAATACAAATAATGGCAAATCGTTTCTATTTGCCATTTTTATTAAAAAATTTAATTTATTTACATCATCTATTTTTACAAAAATATCAGCATTCCCACCAGTTTTAAAAGAAGTATATTTAGCCATACTTTCATTTTCTAAAACATTATTTTCTCCTAAGTTTTGTTTCAACAAATCTATAATTTCCATTTTTCCTCCATTTTAGTCATTATATCATAAGTATATTAAAATTGAAAGACCTACATAACTTAAATTTAAATAATGCTAAGCTATTAGAATAAGAGAATAATAAACTATTAATTTTTATAACTTTGCAGTCGCAATTTACGAATCAATTTTATATGTAAATTTATGTAAATTGCCCCATTTTGCCCTTTGCTTCGCTACAGTTGATTGCTTACGCAGTTATAGAAATTAATAGTTTATTATCTTAATATAATTTTCCCCTATCATAAGTTTTTATAGTATAATTCATCTTAATATAAATTTAAAACTCATATAGAACTTCTTTTCTATATGAGTTTTATGTATTAAAATTCTATTTTTTCTTCTATCCAATTTGAAAGATCTGATATTTTTACTCTTTCTTGTTCCATTGTATCTCTATCTCTTATTGTTACTGTGTCGTCTTCTAATGTGTCAAAATCAATAGTTATACAATAAGGTGTACCTATTTCATCTTCTCTTCTATATCTCTTTCCTATGCTTCCTGCTTCGTCATAATCGCACATAAATTTTTTAGATAGCATTGTATATACTTCTTCTGCCTTTGGGCTTAATTTCTTAGATAATGGAAGAACTGCTACTTTAAATGGTGCTAAAGCTGGATGAAGTTTTAATACCGTTCTTACATCTCCTTCTGCTATCTCCTCTTCATTATATGCATTGCAAAGGAATGCTAGTGCAACTCTATCACATCCAAGTGATGGTTCTACACAATATGGTATGTATTTTTCGTTAGTTTCTGGATCTAGATAACTTAGGTCTTGTTTTGAATGGTTAGCATGTTGTGACAAATCATAATCTGTTCTATCTGCTATTCCCCAAAGTTCTCCCCAACCAAATGGGAATAAGAATTCTATATCTGTTGTTGCTTTACTATAGAAAACTAATTCTTCTTTAGAATGATCTCTTAAGCGAATATTTTCTTCTTTCATTCCAAGAGAAAGTAAAAAGTTTTTGCAGAATTCTTTCCAATATTTATACCATTCTAAGTCAGTTCCTGGTTTGCAGAAAAATTCAAGTTCCATTTGTTCGAATTCTCTTGTTCTAAATGTAAAGTTTCCAGGTGTTATTTCATTTCTAAATGCTTTACCTATTTGTGCTATTCCCATTGGTAATTTTTTTCTAGTTGTCCTCAATACATTTTTAAAATTTACAAATATTCCTTGAGCTGTTTCTGGTCTTAAATATATTTGTGTTGTAGAATCTTCAGTTACTCCTTGATAGGTTTTAAACATTAGATTAAATTTACGGATTTCTGTAAAATTTTCTTTTCCACAATTTGGACAAACTATATGATTCTCTTTCATATAATTTATCATTTTTTCATCAGACCAACCATCTACAATCTCATCACAGTTATGTTCATGCATCCATTCTTCAATTAACTTATCAGCTCTATGACGTGTTTTGCATTCTTTGCAGTCAATTAAAGGATCACTAAATCCTCCTACATGACCTGATGCTACCCATGTTTCTGGGTTCATAAGTATTGCTGAATCTAGTCCAACATTATGTGGATTTTCTTGTATGAATTTTCTTCTCCAAGCATTCTTTATATTATTTTTTAATTCTACTCCAAGTGGGCCATAATCCCAAGTATTTGCAAGTCCTCCGTATATTTCTGAACCTGCATATATATATCCTCTTGCTTTACATAGATTAACTATTGTGTCCATTTTATCTAGCATAAACTTATAGCCTCCTTATTTGCTACTATACTAAACTCTTTTTTCTTTATTTAAATACATTGAAAGATAAAGTAATGTCATTGCATAAATAACTACACCTAATGGAATAATATATTCTGTTATTGGTAATCTTGTTATTGCAAATATACTTGCATATAAAGCTAATACCATAACAGTTACAATTACAGGTTCTACTAAAGTTTTTACTATTCCTAATTTTCTAAATGCTATTACAAAGTATACTAGTACAATCAAAAATGAAACTATCATAGGTACCACATATGGTTTTACTAATTCAATAGTTCTATATGCTGGTACTTCTACAACTGTTATATTGTTTTCTCCTTCTTCAAAAGCATATTTTTCAGTTAATTTTTGACTTAATGTATTTATCTCTTCTTCTGATATGTTTTTAACTCTTATTGATACTGTATCATTAAAAACATTTGTGTAATTTATATCATATTTACCACTATAATTTTCATTCATTATCTGTTTAATATCTTCTAAGTTAGAAGATTGATTCATTGATATATTTATTCTTGTATATTCTTGATACTCGTTTCCTTTATTAAATCCTAATACTGTTCCCATTATTATTCCGAACTATAATAATAACTAAGGCAATTATAAATACTATCTTTTTATTCATCTTAATCCTTCCTCTCTAATTTATATCTTGCAATTAACATTGTTCTCATGAATACTAAATTAGCAATAGCTATACTTATGGCTCCATAGAATAATGTCATTCCTATTGAATAGATTTTTACTGAATTCATAAATGTAAATACAACTGCGATTATTAGAAAAACTACTATGACATCTATTTTATCTAAGTATATCTTTAATGTTGCATTTGCAACGTTTTCGTTGCTACTATCTTGCTTTATTCTATTTAATATTGTCATAATGAAATAAGATTCTAAAGCTAAGACAACTAATACTGAAATAATTCCACCTAATGATAATGCTGTATTTGTATATCTTATTAATAGAAGCAATATTGAAATCATAGCTAAAAGAGACATTCCTGCAATAATTCCGTCCTTTTTGAATTTTATTATTAAGAAAATTGCAATTGCTAATGAAATTACAACTAAAATTGCTACAACTGTATATGTCTCTACTATTGTATCATTACTTGCTATATATTCGCTTAATGTTACATCATATAATACTGGTACTGCTCCATTATTTAATATCATAGCATAAATTTGGGCTTGTCTTAAATAATCATATAAAGTATCTTGTGTAGTTGCTGTTCCTAATGCTACTGTTAATTCTCCACTAGATATTTCTTCAGCAAAATATGTTGATAACACTTCTATTCCTTCAATTTTCATAGTTACGTGTTTGTGATCTTCTTTATTTTCTGTACTTTCTGAATCTGTTGCAGTTGTAGTATTGTCAACTGTATTTGTATCTTCTACTGTGTTTCCATCAGTAGCTGTATTTGTGTCTTCTTCAACATTTTGGTCAGAATCTTCAGTAGCTAAATAATTTCTACTTACTTCTAATAACTTTTCTGTTCCTTCTTTATTAAATTTTATATTAAGATATACTCCAATTGTTCCTTCTTCAGTTGTTCCATAACGAGCTGATGCACTTTCTACATCACTCATATCCATTAATACTGTACCATCTTCTTCATCTTCTAATGTAAATTCTCCTGTTGCCATTAAATATTGAATATTATTATCTGTATTAGAATTTTCAGGTAATTCTACTGCTATTGTTCCTGTTGTCTTATTTAATCTTACAGCATAATCTGTTACCCCTATATCATTTAATCTACCTTCAAATATTTTCTTTACTTTTTCATAATTTTCAGTAGTTAATACCTCTTCAGGATTAACTGGTACTTGTTCTTTTTTATATTCTTCTTCGTTTGCTCCTTCTGGGATAGCTTCTACTTTGTTTCCATCTTTATCATAGATTATTTCCTCTGTTGAAGTGCTTAATTTAAAATTTGTAACCCTTTTACCTTCAAGTTCAGATGATTTTACATAGTTAGGTAAAACATTTTCATAAGTTATTTGATTTTTTGCATATACACCAACAAAAGCTATTATTGTTATTAAAGCTATTATTAGTATGCATAGTGCGATTTTTAGTTTCTTTTCCAATTTTTTTCACATTCCTTTCTCTGTTTTTATATTAATTTATAATAACTTTGTATTATTAATTATTAACTCAAGCCATATATTCAAATATTTTGCCGCATATTTGCTCATTATCATCCTATCAATAAATATTTCGAAGTAATCAAGTACAGGACATAATTCAGTATCAATTTGTATCTCTAATCTAATTTTTCTCTCTTCTTTGTCTATAATAAGTTTTGCATCAGTAACTGCATAGTTTACTCTATCATGTTTATCAAAAGTTCCGATATTTGTATTTACTACTCTATCTCTATGAACATCTGATTTATCTGCAAGTATTAATGCTGCCGATATATCACTAACAGCTGTTCCGGTCTCTTCATCATGGTTTCCAATTGCCATCATTATTTCTGTTCTATCATTAACGCTCATTCCCATATCTTTTAATATGTTATAAGCAAGAATTGCGCCTGAATGTGCATGATCTTTTCTATTTATGCAATTGCCTATGTCATGTAAGTAACCTGCTATCTTTGCAAGTTCTACTCTATCTTCTGGATATCCTAATGCTTCTAGAATATCTCCCGCTCTTTTAGACACTATACTAACATGTCTTACAGAGTGCTCTGTATATCCTAAACTATTAAGTTGCTTTTGAGCTCCTTCTACAAGTGCTTGCACTTCTTGGTTATTTTTTACATCTTCTAAGGTTATCATATTTTGAACCTCCGTATACCTTTGAATTTTATAATAAAATCATAAAAATTTCAACATATATTTGAAATTTTTAGAAAAAAGTAGTAATTTATTCGAATATATAGTTATTTTTGTATAGACTTGCTTGTCGCAACTTACAAATTAAAATTTTATATGTAAGTTGCTCCATTTCGCCCTTCGTTTCACTCCGGTTGGTCGCTTACGCGTCTATAAAAAATAACTATATATTCGAATTATTTATACTCACTTGAATACACAAAAGTTCTCTAGCTATCACTAGAGAACTTTCTTATATTACTTTTATTTTAACCTATTTAGCTATTGTTATACTAAGTACTTTGTATTTTGCAACACCATCTGGTATTTGTACTTCTACTATTTGATTCTTTTTAGCACCAAGTAGTGCTAGGCCTATTGGTGATTCATTTGAAATCTTATTTTGTGATAGATCAACTTCTGTAGATCCAACTATTGTATATTCAAAGTCTTCATCAAATTCCAAATCTTTTATTTTAACAGTATTTCCAACTTGTACAGTTTTTGTATCTATTTCAGATTCATTAATTATTTTAGCATATCTTAATTTGTTTTCTAAATCTGCAATTTTTATTTCATTTTGGGCTTGTGCATTTTTTGCTTCATCATATTCAGAGTTCTCTGATAAATCTCCGAAACCAAGAGCAATTTTTATTCTTTCTGCTATTTCACTTCTTTTTTGTGTTTTTAAATATTCCAATTCTTGCTCTATTTTATCATATCCTTCTTGTGTTAAAAGTATTTCTTTATTTTCCATTTTGTTACCTCCTAAATAAGTAATTAATGAATTAATTATTAATATATTACGCCTTTATTTTTTGTTTGTCAAGTGCTTTTTACTTATATTTTTATTATAAAAAGCTTTATTTTGTAAGTTCTTTAGGTAATATTAATATAATTAAATTATGATATCTTTTTTATTTTTACTCCATCATTTTTTATTTGCTTATATATATTTTTATATGTATCTTTTCTATATATATAACTTTCATATAATATATTACTATCAAACTCAAAATATTCTTCGTTTTCTATATAATTCTCTTTATTATATTCTATTTCAAATTTATTTATGTTTTTACCTTCGAAATTTTTATCAATTTCTATTAATTCCTGCTCTATATTTATTATGGTTGCAAATTCGTTTATTTTATATTTTTTTATTTTATCTTCATTAAAATCTACATTTACGATTGTATCTATATTTGCTAGTGCTTTTTCTTTGTTATTTGTTACAAGAATTGCTATCCCATATTTTAGATATAATTCTTGTTCTAAAAAAGAAAATCTATTTATATCTTTTGTTATAATTTTCAATCCTTTAACTTTTTTAGCTACTTCTTTAATTTGCTCAATTATTACATCATCAATATTATTTACTAGAATAGCTACATTTTTTGTCTTTATATCTTTTTCTTCTTCATTTGAAACGAACTCTAAAATGTCACATATAAGAAATTTTAATATCCATCTGCCATTTAATATTCTTAATCCATAGCTTCTTATCTCATCTGTTAATCCTTCTTGTTTTTCTAAACCTTTGCTGATTGCTACTACTATATCTTCTTTCTTATTTATTTTATATAGTTTTTTTGCAATTTTCTTAATTTTTCTTTGTTTTAATTCTTTCTTAGTTGTTATATAAATTGTTCTCAAATAATATCACCTGAATATATAATTTGTTTTATTATATTCAGGTGATAATTAAATAGAATTGAATTTATATTTTTATGCTTTATTTTTAAAATTCAAAGACGGGATATTCCATATTATTGCTTCTTGTCTTCTTTTAAATCTAATTTTATATGAACTTCTCTTAATTGTTCTTCTGTTGCTCTTCCTGGGGCTCCCATAAGTAAATCTTGTGCCTTACTATTCATTGGGAAAGCGATTACAGCTCTTATATTTGGTTCGTCTGTTAAAAGCATTATCATTCTATCTACTCCTGGTGCAATTCCTGCATGAGGTGGTGCTCCATAATGGAATGCATTAAATAATGCTGAGAATTTTTCTTCTATTACTTCTTTCGAATATCCTGCTATTTCAAATGCTTTAATCATAAGCTCTGGGTCATGATTTCTAACAGCTCCTGATGATAATTCTATTCCGTTACAAACTATATCATATTGATAAGCAAGTATATCTAGTGGTTCTTTATTCTCTAGTGCTTCCATTCCACCTTGTGGCATTGAGAATGGATTATGACTAAATTCTATTTTTCCTTCATCTGATACTTCATACATAGGGAAGTCTACTATCCAGCAGAACTTGAATATATTATTATCTATTAAATTTAATCTTTTTCCTAATTCTTTTCTTACTTCTCCTGCTATATTTGATACTTTGCTTTCTTCATCTGCTATGAAGAATATTGCATCATTTGCCTTTAATCCTGTTTTTGCTATTAAAGCTTGTTTTTGTTCTTCTGTTATGAATTTTGCAATAGAACCTTGGAACGTTCCATCTTCAAGTACTTTTATCCAAGCAAGTCCCTTTGCTCCTGCTTCTTCTGTTGCAAAGGTTACCATTTCATCAAAGAATTTTCTTGTTTGTCCTGATATATTAGGAGTTACAATAACTCTAATTGTTTTGTTTTTAAATGCATTAAATTCTGTATTTTTAAATACTTCTGTAACATCTTGTATTATAAGAGGATTTCTTAAATCTGGTTTATCTGAGCCATATTTAAGCATAGCATCTCTATAAGTTATTCTTGGAAATGGATATTCTGCAACTTTCTTATTAGAAAACTTAACAAATGTATCATACATAACTTTTTCCATAACATTAAATACATCTTCTTGTGTTGCAAAAGCCATTTCCATATCTAGTTGATAAAATTCTCCTGGTGCTCTATCTGCTCTTGCATCTTCATCTCTAAAACATGGTGCTATTTGGAAATATTTATCTATTCCTGATACCATAAGTAATTGTTTAAATTGTTGTGGTGCTTGTGGAAGTGCATAAAATCTTCCTGGATGCACACGGCTTGGTACTAAATAGTCTCTTGCTCCTTCTGGAGAAGAACTTGTTAGTATAGGTGTTTGAACCTCTGTAAATCCTCTTTCAATCATTTGATTTCTTAAAAATTGTATTATTCTTGATCTTAGTAATATATTTTGCTTTAATTTTTCATTTCTTAAATCTAAGAATCTATATTGTAATCTTAAATCTTCTCTTGCTTCTAAGTCTGAATTAATTTCAAAAGGCAATGGTTTTAATCTTTTTCCTAAAATATCTACTTTTTCAATTACAACTTCTATTTCACCAGTTGCCATGTCTTTGTTTATATCTCTATCTCCTCTTCCTCTTACTGTACCTTCTATTGATATAGTAGATTCGTTAGGAATATTTGAAACTAGATCAATCATTTCAGGTTCACCAGAAGTTACTGCTTGTGTTATTCCAAATTGGTCTCTTAAGCTTAAAAATACTAGTCCTCCTAAGTTTCTTACTGCTTGTACCCAACCTGCAATTTTTACTCTTTTTCCTATATCTTCTTTTCTAAGTTCTCCGCAATTATGTGTTCTATATTCGTTCATTTTAAAAACCATTCCTTTCTAAAATTGTGCCCACGCACCATTTGCTTTAAGTTCGTTTACTTTTGCTTCATGTTCTTCATTTGTTTTTGTGAAATATACATTGCCAGAAGCATCTGCAACAAAGTATAAATAATCTGTTTCGTTTGGATTTAATGCAGCCTCAATTGAAGCTTTTCCAACTGTTCCGATAGGCCCTACTGGTAATTTTCCTGCCATATTTGGTCCACGTGTATTATATGGATTGTATGTGTTTATTTCTGATTTATAAAGGTCACGTGAGCCTAATTCTATCTTAAATGCATAGTAAGTTGTAACATCACTTCCTATACTCATCTTAGCTTTTAGTCTATTATATATAACACTTGATACATCTTTTCTATCTTTATCAAATATTACTTCGTTTTCAATTATTGAAGCTATAGTTAATATTTGATGAACAGAATACTTACTTTGCTCTATTTGCTCTCTATATGGTTCAAGCTCTTTCTCCATCTGGTTTAAAAGTTTTTCGAAAATTTCTTCTACTTTTACGTTTTCATCTTCAAAAGAATAAGTTTCTGGGAAAAGATATCCTTCCAATGAATAATATATATTAGGATCTTTTATCTCATCAGTTAAGAACCAATATTTATCAATTAAACTATTTATATATTCTTCATTTTCTAAAACTGCATATACATCTTCTTCAGTATTGTTTGTTTTATCAGCAATTTGTTTTGCAATATATCTAAAAGTTTTTCCTTCTACAAAAGTTATTTTGACATTAGATTCTTTAAAAAGCTTTCCTGTCTTTAATGCTTGTACAATCTCGCTTACTGATAAATCTTTTGTCAAGTCATATTTTCCAGCTTGAAAGTCTGTAACTTTATTTAGCTTAACATATAGCTTGAATGCAGATTCACTTTTTATTAAGTCTGCTTTCTTTAATATACTTGCTATTTTATTTGTACCAGATCCAAGTGGAATTTCTATAGCTACTACTTCTTCTTTAGTTCCTGTTCCAGATAAGGACATATTATACCACAAAATTCCTCCTATTGCTATAACAATTACTAAAATTAGCATAATTATTATAATTTTTTTTAGTAATCCTGATTTTCCTTTTGTTTGTGCATGTTTATTTTTTCTTTCTACTGCTTCATTTTCTTCTTCCATATTTATTTCTATTCCTTTCCTAAGATTTAATCCCCAAAATTTTCCGAATTATTCATTAGTTCAATATAGTATCATTTAAATTGTTTTCGTTTATAAAAGAGCTATCCAAGATTCCATTGTTTGTAATTGCAATATGTCCGCCTATTTCTCTAAGTCTAGGTAGAAGTTCTATAATAAATCTTTGGACAAGTTTTGCATCTACATCTATTCCATCTAAATTAATCTTTACTGTAAATTTTTCTTTGCTAATTATGTCTTTTATTATATTTTCGACAACTGTTTTTCTCGAAGAAAAATCTTTTAAATTTTCATAATTAAGTTTTGCTTTTCCAATTTCTATTGAATTTTGTAGATTTGATTGATTTATTGTAAAATTAGAATCATTCATATCTGTCCTTATTTGATTTATGTCACTGAGTTTTTTCTTTTCTACATATCCAATATTTCCTTCATATGTCAAGATTTTTACCCATCCGTTTTTCTCTGCTTCCTGTAGAAAAACGACTTCTTCTCCTGAATCTAGCTTTTGAATAGTTTTTTTGAATATTCCTGGTTCTTCTTTTACAGAAACTTTCTTTACAGTATTAGCAGTAGAAAAAGATTTATATAATGAAAATATCATTGCCTTTTTATCTGATGTTTTTACCTCGATGTTATATATATTGCTAATTTCTGAAACAGGTATAAAATATTCTTCATTGTAATTCATAATTCCAGCACTTATCGAAAGAATTGCACTATTTAATTCAATTAAATTGTTATCTATATCTATCGCTCCAACTTTTGTTTTTGAAGTTGTGACTATTTTATGCGAACTTTCTTCATAAAATATATTCTTATCAAAACAATTTTTTATATCTTCCATAGACATATATAATATTCCATTTTGACTAATATAGATATCTGAATTTAATTTGCTAGAAATATCTTCGTTATCCATAATAAGTGAAAATTCAATTTCTTTATTGTTATCTTTGTTACTTGTAAATATTAAATTTTTCATAAAAACTATTGCAATTATTATTATTACTAAAAGTAAAATTCTTGATATTAATTTTTTCTTATTAACTCTTTTTTTCTTCTTTTTTTTCATCTATTCCTCCAATTAAAATTACTTTTTAATTTTATAACAATATGTGTCAAATGTCTATAAAAAAAATGAAAATTTTTAATTGCATAAGAAATTTTATAGAAACTTCCAGAACAAAAAGGCTTAAGTTATTTACTCTATTCCATCTAATCCTCCTGCTAAAGTATAAAGGCTTGTGTAACCTTTTCTTAGTAAAATTTTATACGCTTTAATGCTTCTTACTCCTGATTGACAATATAGTACAATTGTCTGATTCTTGTTTGGCAATATACTTTCAGCTTTTAAATCTAAATCATATAAAGGAATATTAATAGAAGGTGATAGTTTACTTTCTCTATGTTCTTGTGCGCTTCTTACATCAACTACAATTGCATTACTATTTTCTTTTAACATTTGCTTTAATGATTCATAATCTATTTCTTGTATTTCATCCATGTTTCTCACTTTTTTTGTTTTTATTTTTTCTACAATCTTTTTAATATTATTTTTAATACTCAATTTATTCACATCTCCTTTTTCACATATTACAATATATGACTTTTTTCATCATTTTGTCCTAGATTTGTTACAATTATTTTTCAATATTTTGTGTTTTATTACCAAAATATTACAAAGTGTTTTCAAATTCATTGCATTTTGATGTGTTATGTAAATTGTTTTTAGTTTACATCCTGACTTTTCCACAAAAAAGTGTAAAATGTGGATAACTTTGTGAATAACTATTTTAAAGGGTATTTTTAAGCAAACATTATTTTTTGTTAAAATAATATTTGCATTATGTGAATTTTTTATTTTATTTTTTAAAGAGATTATGTGTATTGTTCTTTTGTTCGTATTAAATAAACAGAAGTACCTATTTTGTAAGGCTTACTTCTGTTTATTTTATTTAAAATTTAATTCTTATTTTTAACAAATTTAAAAATTTTTTTATAAAAATGTAAAACTGTATTGTATAATTACTTTCTATCTTGTTATCCAATATATAACAAGTGCTATTTCTGTGATAAGTATTACAGGAAATCCTATTGTAAACCTAAGTTTTTTTGTTTTATGCCTAAATAAATACATTCCTGCAATTGTTCCTATTCCTCCTCCTAAAAATGTAAACATAAATAAAGTTTTTTCTGGTATTCTCCATGACCCTCTTTTAGCTTTTTCTTTATCTATTAACATTGCAAAAAAGCCTATAATATTAATACCTACTAAATATATTAATACATATTTTAGTGGAAATATTTCTAAAAATTCTTCTACACTCATATTTTACCTCCATATGTTTACAAATTTATATTAGTTATATCACATGCATAAAAATATGCAACACGTATTCTTAAAACATTGCATCAAATAAGCTCATTTGATTTGTTTCGCTCATTCCTTCTACACATCCAAATTTTTCTAGTAATGCTATTGCTGCATCTCCTACTTTTGCACGTTTTTTTATGTCTTGTTTTGAAATAAATTCTCCATTTTCTCTTGCTTGCATAATTCCTTGAGCTGCTATACTTCCCATTCCTGCAATACTATTAAGTGGTGGACGAATTGCTCCATCTTCTACTTTAAATTTTATTGCATCTGATTTATATAAATCAATAGGCAAGAAATTAAAGCCTCTTTCATACATTTCAAGCACTAATTCTAATATTGAATACATATTTTTATCTTTTGCACTTGCTTCATTTCCCATTCTTTTTATATCAGCCATTTTTTCTTTTACTTTGCTTTTTCCAAATATCATAACTTCGCTATCAAATTCATCTGCTCTTATTGAAAAGAAAGTTGCATAGTATGCAAGTGGCATATGCACTTTAAACCATGCTATACGAAATGCCATAGTGACATAAGCAACAGCATGAGCTTTTGGGAACATATACTTTATCTTTTTACAAGATTCTATATACCACTCAGGCACGTTATATTCCCTCATAAGGGCTTCTTGTTCTTCTGTTAAACCTTTACCTTTACGAACACATTCCATTATTTTAAATGAATTTTGAGCAGGAAGTCCCATGTTGATTAGATATGTCATTATATCATCTCTTGTACAAATCGCTTCAGCTAGAGTTGCCGTTCCTGATTTTATCAGATCTTGAGCATTGTTATTCCAAACGTCAGTACCATGCGAAAGTCCTGATATTCTTATTAACTCTTCAAAAGTTTTTGGCAAAGTTTCAACAAGCATGTCTCTAACGAATTTAGTACCAAATTCAGGTACTCCAAATGTTCCAACTTTTGAGTCTATCTGTTCTGGTGTAACTCCTAATGCATCTGTTGAAGAAAATATTGACATAGTTTCTTTATCATCAAGTGGTATTGATTTAGGATCTACTCCTGTTATATCTTGAAGCATCCTTATTACTGTTGGGTCATCATGACCTAACATATCAAATTTTAGTAAGTTTTTGTCTATTGAGTGATAATCGAAGTGTGTTGTTATTATGTCTGAGTCTGGATCATCTGCTGGGTGTTGTACAGGGCAAAATTCATATATTTCATGTCCTTTTGGCACAACAACAACTCCTCCTGGATGTTGTCCAGTTGTCCTTTTAACTCCAGTGCATCCTTTTGCAAGTCTTTCTATTTCTGCTGAACTAACATGCATATTTCTTTCTTCAAAATAATTTTTAACATAACCAAATGCTGTTTTTTCTGCTATCGTACCTATTGTTCCTGCTTTGAATGTAGTTCCTTGTCCTAGTATTACCTCTGCATATTTATGTGCTTTTGTTTGATATTCTCCTGAAAAATTTAAGTCAATATCAGGTTCTTTATCTCCATTGAAGCCAAGGAATGTTTCAAAAGGAATATCAACTCCATCTTTTATAAGTTTTGTTCCACATTTAGGGCAAAAGCTATCAGGAAGGTCAAAACCATTTTTTACTCCATGGTCTGAAAAGTCAGAATATTTGCATTTCGGACATCTATAATGTGGTTTTAAAGCATTAACTTCTGTTATTCCTGTCATATATGCTGCAAGTGAAGATCCAACAGAACCTCTTGATCCAACCAAATATCCATCTTCATTAGATTTCCAAACTAGTTTTTGAGCAATGATATACATAACTGAAAAACCGTTTTTTATAATTGAGTCAAGCTCTTTTCTAAGCCTTGTCTCTACAATTTCTGGAAGTGGGTCTCCATATAGTTCTTTTGCTCTATTCATAGCAATATCTTCTATTGTTTTTTCGCAACCTTCAATATATGGTGGGCACTTTTCTTTAGAAATTGGACTAATTGTCTCACACATATCTGATATTTTATTTGTATTTGTTACAACTACTTCATAAGCTTTTTCTTTTCCTAAATATGCAAATTCTTCAAGCATTTCTTCAGTTGTACGTAAATATAATGGTGCTTGCATATCTGCATCATCATACTTTTGACCTGCCATAAGTATTCTTCTATATATTTCATCTTCTGGATCCATAAAATGCACATCACAAGTTGCAACTACTGGTTTTCCTAGTTTTTCTCCTAATGCTACTATTTTTCTATTTATCCCTATAAGTCCATCTTTATTTTCAAAAGTTCCGTTCCTAATTAAGTATTCATTATTACCCAAAGGTTGGATTTCTAAATAATCATAAAAAGAAGCAATTTCTTCTATTTTTTCTTCTGGTAATCCTTCTAGAATTGCTTGATAAAGTTCTCCTCTATCACAAGCACTTCCGGATTATTAATCCTTCTGAATATTTTTTATAGACACTTCTTGGTATTTTTGGCTTTTTGTAAAAATAATCTAGATGTGAAAAAGATATTAATTTATATAAGTTTTTAAGTCCAACATAATCTTTAGTTAAGATAACTGCATGATATGTAGGTAATTGTTTTAAATTAAGATCATCTTTATATGCATTATCTATCTCATTGACAGTTTTTACGCCTTTTTCCTTTAATTTTTTAATCATAACTTCGAATACTTTTACAAGCGTTTTTACATCATCTAAGGCTCTATGTGCAACATCTACTCTTATCCCCAAATTATCTGCAATGATTCCTAGTTTATGTTTTTTGTAATCTGGAAACATATCTCTTGAAATTGCTAATGTATCTATGTATGTATTGTCTAATCTCAAACCTTGAAGTTCTGCAAAATGTCTAAGAAATCCAATATCAAAATTTGCATTGTGTGCAACTAATATATCGTCACCTGCAAATTCCAAAAATTTTGGTAAGACTTTATCTATGGTTTCTGCATCTCTTACCATATCATCTGTTATATGAGTAACTTTTATTACATCATAAGGTATTGGCTTTTCTGGATTTACAAAACATTCAAAGGTATCAATTATTTCTCCATTTTTTATTTTTATTGCACCAAGTTCTGTAATTTTCTCTGTTCTAAATGAAAGACCGGTTGTCTCTATATCTAGTACACAATACTCTGAATCTAAATCTTGATTTTTCCCTCTATATACGCTTGTTTGTCCATCTGGCACAAGATATGCTTCAACTCCATATATTACTTTTATATCTCCATTATTATCTTCTACTACATGGTTTGCTTTTGGAAAAGATTGCACTACTCCATGATCTGTAATTGCAATTGATTTCATTCCCCATTTTCTCGCACGATTTATAAGGTCTTCTACCGGTGTTACTCCGTCCATTTGGCTCATTTGTGTATGCATGTGAAGTTCAACTCTTTTTTCTTCTGCTCTGTCCATTCTTGACATTTCTTTTTTGGCTTCTGTTTCTATTACAGTTCTTGCCATTATAACTATTTCTTTTGAAAAAGGATCATATTGTGCGTCTCCAGAAACTGTAACTCTTGGTGCTGAAGATATTCTCCTCTCGACTGTATCTTTAACATCTGCTTCTATAAATGATTTACAAGTTATTGTAGATGAACCATCATATACATTTATCATTAATAAAAATTTTCCTGATTTCAATTCTTTAAATTCTTGTTTGATTATTTCACCACAGATTACTACTTTTCCGCTATCCATACCAATATCTTTTACTTTTACTATTCTATCAGTTATCTTTGCCTTTTTATTTCCTATGATTATTGGAGATGTGTCAACTATTTCTTCTTTTTCTTCACCATTTTTTGATTTTTTAACTACTTTTTCTTCTTGAACATCAATTTTTATTTCTACATCTTGAACTCTAAACTTACTTTTTAGATAAAATTCAAATTCTAGTTTTTCCCCAAGTTGTATCTTTTTTGAAGATTTTAAATCTATTTCTAGTTTGTTTGTTTTTTTAAACATATTTATATTTAATATTTCTGCATTTAAAATGTTTCCTCTTGATTCATAATCTCTAAATACGTCTTTTACTAGCTTTGCTTCATTGGTCATTTTATTTTCTGCCTCCATTTTTGTTACATTTTTTAGTTTATACTTTGTATTTTATATCAGGTATTTTTAAAAATCAAGATGGAAATTTATATTAAAACTTTTTGTGACTGAGATGGAAATCAAATAGAAAAACAATATATACTGCAAAACGAGTCATAGAAATAATCTCTATGACTCGCTTTAATATTAATTTTGTGTATATGGTAACATTGCAATATGTCTACTTCTTTTTACTGCAAGTGTTATATCTCTTTGATGTTTTGCACAAGCTCCAGTTGCTCTTCTTGGTAAGATTTTACCTTTGTCATTTATGAATTTTTTTAATTGATCTGGATTCTTGTAATCTAATACTAAGTTTTTATCTGCACATAATGGGCAAACTTTCTTTCTTTGTTTTCTAAACTTAGGATTAAAATCATCATCATTATTATTATTTCTGTTATTTCTTCTATTATTTTGTTTTCTATCTGCCATTTTAATTTTCCCCCCTAACTGATTAATTTTAGAATGGTAGGTCATCACTAGGTGTTAATTCAAATTCAGAGTTTTGTGCTACTTCTGTTCCAAAAGTATTTTCGAAGTTTCCAGAGTCTCCTCCGTCAGCTCTTTTGCTATCTGCAAAGTATGCTTCTTCGGCAATAACTTCTGTTACATAGTGTTTTTGACCTTTATCATCATCCCAATTTCTTGTTTGAATTCTGCCAATTATTCCAACTTGTTGTCCTTTTTTGAAATATTTACTACAGAATTCTCCTTGTTTTCCCCATGCAACTATATTTATAAAATCTGCTTGTCTTTCTTCTCCTTGTCTAACAAATCTCCTATTTACTGCAAGAGAAAAACTTGCTACTAGTGTATTGCTTGTTTGAGTGTATCTTACTTCTGGATCTCTTGTTAGTCTTCCCATTAATATTACTTTGTTCATTAATATTCCTCCTTATACTTATTTATGCCTCCATGGAATTATATATCTTTCCGGCTAAGTATTGTATAAATACAAACAATACCTAAAATGAATTATTCTTCATCTTTTTTTACTACGATGAATTTTATAATTTCATCTGTAATTCTATAGTTTCTTTCAAGTTCTGCTATTAATTCTGGTTTTGCTTCGAAATTGAATAAAACATAAAATGCTTCTTTGTTTTTCTTAATTTCATAAGCTAATTTTCTTTTTCCCATTTCAGTAACTTCAGAAACTTTACCTTCAGTATTAATCAAATCTGTAAATTTAGAAATTAATGCTTTAATTCCTTCTTCATCAACATTTTGATCAATAATGATTATACTTTCGTATTTGTTCATTATCTTTCACCTCCTTATGGATATATAGCCCATAACCTATATGAGCAAGGAGAATAAAAAGCCTAATTGCTATTTATTCCAATAAAAATAACCTTCGTTATTTTTAACAAAGGTTATTTTAACATATTTTTCTAGATTTTGCAAGTGCAAATTTCACAATTACCTAATAACCTGGTATATATTTTACTTCAATTATAAATTAAATCTTTTTAACTATTTTTATATGTGTGATATATAGTACCGTGATAATTTATTCCCTCCATATTGTATACAACATGGCTTTGCACATTTATTATATATTTTGCTCTTGGATAATTTAAGGATAAGTTATCCAACATATTTAAATTTAGCAAATAATACTCATCACCATCACCTTTTGCTAAGTCCTTAATATCTTTTAAATCACTTTTAGTATATTTTCTACTTTTATCAATAGGTAATTCCTCTTTTTGTATATAATAAGATGCAATTCTATCTTCCAATGCTTGTATATCGTTACTTAATTTATTCAATTTTGATAATTGAAGAGAATCATAAGAATTCGTTGCCAAAATAGTAGTTATTATCATAAGTAATACAACTGTTATCACTAAAGTTGCTAAAGATATACCTTTTTCATTTTTAACATTATATTTTATCATATGTATCTTTTCCTCCATGTACTTTCATACAATTATAGTTTACTATTAATTTTGATTTATTGCAATATAATTTTGTAATATTTTATATATTTTTATTTTTGTGTTAGTTGTTTTTATTGATTTTATTGCTATAATCCATACATATACTAAAATGAATATATATGAGTAATTTTTTAAACTTACGCTTATGTACAGACATGCAATTGTTAAAACTATTGACATTACCAATGATATAATATTGGTTATTTTTAAAGCTTCTATTTTTCCAAATAGAATATGCATAAGATTTTTTAGTATTCTTCCTCCATCTAATGGATATATTGCTATCATGTTAAATATAAAAATCAGAGCATTTGTATATATTAGCACTTCTGTTTTTATATTAAATAGTTCTTCTCTTTTCATGCTTAAAATTATAAATATTAATAATAGATTTACAAGTGGACCTGCAAAAGCTATTATTATCTTTTTTATTGATAAAAGGCTACCTTTCAGTATTTTTTTATTATAGTTTTTTGTATCAATTTTAAAATTTACAGAGAAACCAAATGGTAATATATTTAACTTTTGAACTCTAAACTTTAAGATTATTCCTGCTATAATATGCCCGCATTTCGTGTAAAAAAGCAAAGATCATGATTAATATGTATAAATTTATTCCATAACTCAAGCAAAAAAATAAGACAAATATAAAAACTTTTAAATTAAGCTTTATTTGCACTATAAGTTCTCCTTTTCTTTTAAAAGTTATTATCTTATTATCTTAAAAATTTAATATAAGTTTAGGATCGATACATTCATCATTTATTCTAATCTCAAAATGTAAATGTGCTCCTGTTGCATTTCCTGTATCTCCTACTTTTGCAATTTCTTGTCCTTGAAAAATATTGTCTCCGAACTGAAACTAAAAGTTCACTGCAATGTGCATATACCGTCTTTACTTCTCCATTTTCTATCATTACATATTTTCCATACGTTGGTGAATCTCTTGATATTATAACTTTTCCATCTGTTGAAGCTAAAACTGGAGTTCCATAATTTGCTCCTATATCAATTCCTTTATGATATGTTGATACTATACTTGATGTTGAAACTCTTTCTCCAAATGCTGATGTTATGCTACCGACTTGCTGGAATTATAAAAGAATAAGTATTCTTGATTCTATCTGTGTTGCTTATATTTGCATAACTTACTTCTTTTCCTTCTGTTCCTTCTAAATTTTGATTTTCATCAGTCTGATTATTTTCTTCCCCATTAGTACTTATATCTTTCTCTTCTTGTTCTTGACTTCCTTCTTCACTGTTTTGCAGTTGCTCTTCTGTTTTGTTATTTGAACTTTCCCCGAGATGTATTTTCTCCATCTTGTTTATTTTCGTTTTCTACTTGACTATTTTCATTAGTTATTTCATTATTTGAGGTTTCTCCGATTCTCGAATTTAAATTCTTCTCCATTTAATTTATATATGTATTCATTTGCCCAATTTATAAAATTATTACACATACCTATAAAATCATAATCATGTGATATTAATTCATTTGTTTTATTTAGTGTTACCTCCGAAAAGCTATAATTAGTTGTATTTATTAAATAAAATATGAAATATATAAGTACAGAAATTACAATCTGTAAAATTATTTTTTTTAGTAACTTAAAATTTTTGGGTTTTGCTACACTTACTGTTGCACTTTTTGTTCTTTCTCTTAAATTTCTCCTTCTCGCATATATTTCTTCCGCTCTTCTTATTCTTGCATCTTGATCTAACAGCTTTTCCATTTGCCTTCCTCCTCTTATGTTTATATTTTATTTATATGTTTTTAGGAAAGCTTTTAATACAAATTTATCTTAATTTACTAAACACATAATTATTCCTATTATAGAAGTAATACCTAAAAGTATACTTGATATTTGTAGTTTCTTGTACTTAATAGCTAGTTTTGACATATTGTTTTTGTTATCCTTTGGTTTTTCTATCGCTTTTATATATTCATTTATTATATTTTCCGCTTCTTTTACAACAAAATCATAGTTGCTATTCTCACTTTCTGTTAAATTTTTATTATTTTTATTTTCTATTGTTTCTTTTTTCTTGATATTACTATTGTTTTTAAGTATTACTATTGCTTCATCTACTATATTTGATTCTAAATCTTTTAAAACAACAATATTTTTCATTTGTCCTTTATTCATAAAAAAATACCCCCTGCATATAATTTCTAATCTAATTATTTCCAATTTTTGAAATTATATACGAGGTATTTATTAGTCTCTTTCATTATTTTTTCCAGATGCTATTATTATACTTACATCATCCTGTTTATTGTACTTAGTAATTATATCATTAGAGAAAAATGATATTTCCTTTGATAATATTATAGTTTTGCAGTCATTATCTATTAATTCTTTAATTTTAGTATCTGTATCATCAGGTTCATCTATTCTAATTACATTGAATCCTAAATTTTCAAATATTTTAAAACTATCTTTATCATTTTTTGTCTTTATCCAAGATATTTTCATAAGTACATCACCTAAAAATATTATCTTGAATTTAAATCTTTTTATACATAAAAAATAGGAAGATTATATCTTAAATCTTCCTATCTTTTATATATTTATTTTTATAATTTACCAATATTATATTAAATTTATTACAATTCTCTTTTAGTATTTATTATAATCATTTTTATTTTTCTAATTTATCCCACAATACAACTTTATCTTCTTTCAATGTCTCTTTTACATCAATTATTCTTTGGTTTGAAGATCCTCTAAATTGTAGTCCTGGATTTTTTAAGTTTTCAACAAATTCTCCATCTACAACATAATCTATGTATTTTAATAGTTCATTAGTTGTTTTATTTGTCTTTGACATTCCATTTAAAACTTGCTCATCAAATAGATATCCTGTATAACACCAAATAGGTTTATCTGGATATAGTTCTTTAGCTTTCTTTACAACAGGTAATAAGCCTTCTTGATTTTTAGGATCTAGTGGTTCTCCTCCAAGTAAAGATAGTCCTTTTATATAATCAGGCTTTAATGCCTCCATAACTTCATTTTCTTCTTTTTCAGTAAATTCATTTCCGTAGTTAAAATCCCATGCTTCTTGATTAAAACATCCTTTGCAATGATGATTACATCCACTTACAAATAATGATACACGTACTCCTGGTCCATTTGCTACATCATATTTCTTTATTGTTGCATAATTCATATTAGTTCATCCTTTCTTTAATCTATAATATTTTTTACACACTTACTTTTATTTTTAGTTAATTAAATAAATATCGAAATGAGATACTTTTTTATTTTGAGTATTCATTTCGATATTTTGTCTAATTTGATACTTTGTCCTAAGTATATCTTCCTATCATGAGTTTTTTATTAAACTTCTATCTTAGGTATTTCATACTTTAAGTTTTCTTTAGTCTTGAAATAAACTTCTATCTTAAGTATTTTTTGAATCATAAGTATTCTTGTATCCTAAGTATCTCTCTATTTTACAAGTGTAATACTCTTGCTTTTATTTCCTTTGTTTTTCCTTCATTCCAGAAGTTTTCTCCTAGGTATCCACAAGTACGTCTTACAACGTTCATTTTGCTTTTGTCTTTATTTCCACAGTTTGGGCATTCCCATTCGAAGTGATCATTTATTTTTATTTCGCCATCAAAGCCACAAACTTGGCAATAATCTGATTTAGTATTAAATTCTGCATATTGTATATTATCATATATGAATTTAACTACTTCTTCTAGAGCGTCTAAGTTATGTCTCATGTTTGGAACTTCTACATAAGAGATAGCTCCTCCTCCTGATAAATTTTGGAAATCTGATTCAAATTTTAGTTTATGGAATGCATCTATCTTCTCTCTTACGTCTACGTGATATGAATTTGTATAATATCCCTTATCTGTTATATCTTCAATATTTCCAAATTTTTCTTTATCTATTCTTGCAAATCTATAGCATAAACTTTCTGCTGGTGTTCCGTATAATGCAAATCCTAATCCTGTTTCTTCTTTCCATCTTAATACTGTATCTTTTAGATGTTTCATTACTCTTAAAGCAAATTCTCTTCCTTCTTCTGTTGTATGTGATACACCTTTTACTGCTTTTGTCATTTCATATATTCCAATATATCCAAGTGATATTGATGAATATCCACCTTTTAATAATTTATCTATTTTTTCACCTTTTTCAAGTCTTGCAATAGCTCCATATCTCCAATGTATTGGTGATACATCTGCTGATGTTCCAAGTAATGCATAATGTCTGCACATTAATGCTTCTTTGCATAGTTCTAGTCTTTCATCTAATAATTTCCAGAATTTTTCTTCATCATGTCCTGCAATAATACCTATTTGTGGTAAGTTGATACTAACAACACCTTGATTAAATCTTCCTTCAAATTTATAATTTCCGTTTTCATCTTTCCAAGGAGCTAAGAAGCTTCTGCATCCCATTGGGCTAAATACATTACCTTCATAGTTTTCTCTCATCTTTTTAGCTGATATGTAGTCTGGATACATTCTCTTTGAAGAACATTTTACTGCAAGTTTTGTTAAGTAATCATATTTTCCACCTTTTAAGCAGTTATGTTCGTCTAAAACATATACAAGTTTTGGGAATGCTGGTGTAATATATACACCTTTTTCATTTTTAATTCCTTTATATCTTTGTTTTAGAATTTCTTCAATTATCATAGCATTTTCTTCAATGTATTCATCATCTTTTTCAAGATTTAAGAATAATGTTACGAAAGGAGATTGTCCATTTGTTGTCATCAATGTATTTATTTGATATTGAATTGTTTGAACTCCTGAGCTTAATTCTGATTTTAATCTTTGTTCAACTAATTCATTTATCATTTCTTCAGATAGTTTTCCATCTTCATTTAATTCTTCGATTTGTTTTCTGAATTTTTCACGACTCTTTCTTAAGTATTTTCCTAAGTGTTTGATATCTACTGATTGTCCACCATATTGGCTACTTGCAACTGATGCGATTATTTGTGTCATAACCGTACATGCAACTTGGAAGCTCTTTGGTGTTTCTATCATTTTTCCATTCATTACTGTTCCATTGTCTAGCATATCTCCTATATTTATTAAGCAACAGTTATGTATTGGTTGTAAGAAGTAATCTGCATCATGGAAGTGTAATATTCCTTCTTCATGTGCTTTTGAAATTTTTTCAGGTAATAACATTCTTTTTGTTAAGTCTTTTGAAACTTCTCCGGCTATTAAATCTCTTTGAGTAGAAGCTATTACTGCGTTTTTATTTGAATTTTCTTCCATTAAATCTTTATTTGAATTTTTAATTAAACTAAGGATTGATTCATCTGTTGTATTTTGTTTTCTAATTAATGCTCTTGTATATCTATATACTATATATTTTTTTGCTAAATCATATTTTCCAATTTCCATTAATTTTTGTTCTATTATATCTTGGATATCTTCGACAAGCATTCTTTTTTTACCTAAATCTTCAATATAGTTTACTATATTTTTAATTTCTTCTTTACTTGCCTTTTCCTTTCCTTTTACTTCATTATTTGCTTTTTCGATAGCTGTTTCAATTTTTATTCTTTCATAATCTACAGCTCTTCCGTCTCTTTTTATAACTTTCATATGTATTTTCCTCCCTCGTTTATTTTCATGCTTATTATATATTTCGATTTTTTAATAATCTGTTGCATTTGCAACAACCTTTTTGACTAACTTTTGTTTTGCTTCATTGATGAGGTTTATAAGAATTATTACAAATTCTTTACAATTTAAATACAAAAATTTTTCTAAATTGTGATTTTTCTGAAATTTCTATTGCTGTAGCTTTTAGAAGATTTTTTTATAATTTTTTAGTGTTTTTTATGTTGCATTTGCAACATGCTTATGATATTATTTTGTCAAGGTGATAAATTTATGCAAAATAATATTGATATTTCAAAATTTATAAAAGATTTCGAATCTAACTGCTCAAAAGTTCAAATTAAGGACTTCGAAAAGGGTGAAACTATTACAACCTTTTTAGTTAATCGTAATCAATTTTGTATACTTATTTCAGGTAATGCAGATTTAGTAAGATATGATTATAATGGAAATAGAATTGTTACAGAAAAATTTTCAGAAAACTCAATCTTTGGTGAAATTTTCTATCAAATAAATACTAATAGTGAGTTTGTTGTTGAAGCAAGATCAAAGTGTAAAGTTCTGCTTTTTTCATATGATGATATCAATGAAAAATGTAAAAGTCATTGTTCTTTTCATCAGAAATTACTTACTTCTTTTCCACAACTAATCATATCTAAAATAACAGACTTAACATCAAGAATTGAACTTCTTTCTAGGCGTTCTACAAGAGATAAACTATTAGGTTATTTTAATTTACTTTCAATACAATATGGAAAGACTTTTACTCTTCCATTTTCTATTACAGAGCTTGCAAACTATTTAGCTGTTGATAGAAGTTCAATGAGTAGAGAGCTTTCTATATTAAAAAAAGAAAAATTTATAAAGCAAGACAGAAATAGGATAACTCTATTATATTAATTGTTGTAAAAAAGTATTGAATTATTCATATAATAATTATATAATAACTAAAAATATAATTTTGGTTTATAGGTGTAAATCCAATTTTAAAAACCTAAATACATATATTTAAGGATTGATATAAATGTCTCCTGTTATTGATGATATAAAAAAATATAAAACTATCCATTTTATTGGAATTGGAGGAGTAAGCATGAGTGGAATTGCTGAAACTCTTAAAAATTTAGGAATACATGTTACTGGTAGTGACTGGAGTAAATCAGAAATAACTGATAGGCTTATTTCTGATGGAATTGATGTTACTATCGGTTCTGATTTAGAAAAAGTCAAAAATGCTGATTTAGTTGTATACACTGCAGCAATTTCAAAAGATGATCCAGAACTTACACTAGCAAAAAGTTTAAATATAAAAACTTGTGAAAGAGCTGTATTTTTAGGCAAATTAACTAAAAGTTTTAAAGATACTATTGGTATCTCTGGGACTCATGGAAAAACTACCACAACTTCTTTAATTGCTCTTTGTTTTATAAAAGCTGGTTTTGATCCTAATGTTCAAGTTGGAGCAATTTTAAAGCAATTAGATGGCAATTATAGAATTGGAAATAGTGATTACTTAATATTAGAAGCTTGCGAATATGTAGAAAGCTTTTTACATTTTCATCCAAAAGCAGAGGTAATATTAAATATAGATAATGATCATTTGGATTATTTTAAAAATTTAGATAATATAAAAAATGCTTTTGTAAAATATGTTAAACTACTTCCTGATGATGGGCTTTTAGTTTTCAATGGTGATGATAAAAATAGCATTGGAATAGAAAAAAATACAAAGGCTAAATCTGTATCTTTTGGAATAGAAAATAGTAATGTCAATTTTATAGCTAAAAATATAAAATTTGATAAAGATGGTTTTTCAACTTTTGATGTTTATCATGATGGAATTTTCTTTGATAATTTTTCACTTTCTATTTCAGGAATGCATAATGTTTTAAATGCTCTTGCATGTATTGCTGTATGTTATAATTATGGAATTCCAAATTCTGCTATTAAAGAAGCTTTTTCATCATTTACAGGAGCAAACAGAAGACTTGAATACAAAGGATCTTTTAATGGTATTAAAGTTTATGATGATTATGCTCATCACCCTACAGAAATAAAAGCAACTGCATCTGCACTTAACAGGAAAATCTTTAATGAATCTTGGGTTGTATTTCAACCTCATACTTATAGTAGGTTACAAGCATTAATAGATGATTTTGCAGAAGCTTTACTAGATTTTGATCACATAATTATTACTGATATATATGCAGCAAGAGAAAAAAATACATACAATATTTCTTCTGAAGACTTGGCAAATAAAATTACTTCTCTTGGAAAACCTGCACTATATATATCAGAATTTGAAAATATAGTTAAATTTTTAAAGAAAAATGCACATAAAGAAGATATTATTCTTACTCTTGGCGCAGGAACAGTTACAAATATTGGACCAATGTTATTAAAATAAATAGATAAATAAAAAAGATAAAAAATAAATAGATAGATAAAAAATATGTAATTAATTTTAAAGCACCGCGCAGCGATCAAGCAAAGCGCGAATGGAGCAACCAACATTAAAATTTTTATATTTGGTTGCGACAGCAAGGTGCTGAATAAATTAATTACATATTTTTTATTGCGTCGGCAAATTTCTCCGAAATTTCCGGAGCAAGATGGCGAAGCCACTTTTCTTATATTAATCTTTTGCTATTTCTTTTACCATTGTCTCTGCAAATACAGCATATCCTGCTGTTACATCATTAACCATAACATGAGTTAGAGCTCCGTACTAATTTTCCATTTTGGAGTATTGGACTTCCACTCATTCCTTGCACTATACCCCCTGTTTTTTCTAATAGTTCTTCATCTGTTATCCTTACTATCATACTTTTATTATCTATATTATTATTTAAATATATTTTTTCTATTTTTATATCATACGCTTTTGGTGCTCCATTTTCTAATGTTGATATAAGTACTGCCTCTCCTTCTTGTACTTCAGCTTTTGTTGCAACTGGTACTAAATTATTTTTGTCTATAAATAAAGGCATTATATTTGTTAAATTTCCATATATTCCATATGCTGTATTTTTATATATTGTTCCTATTGTTGGTTCTCCATCTATTGAGCCTTGTATTTTCCCCGGATTACCATTTTCTCCTTTTATAATTGACAATATATTTGCTGTGACAACTTCACCTGATGCAATTTCTATCAATTTTTCAGTATCTGCATCTATAATTCCGTGCCCAAGGCTTGCAAATTTTCCACTTTCTGGTTCATAAAATGTTGCGGTACCAACTCCTGCTGCTGCATCTCTTACCCATAATCCTATTTTATATGTGCTATCAGTTGCTTTTACTGGTGTCATTTTTGTATTTAAAACTTGTCCATCTCTTATATATGTTATTTCCATATTTTCACCATTTGATTTATTTATTTCACTTGTAAGTTCATTTGTAGATGTTATTTCCTTGTCATCTATCTCTACTATAACATCTCCCTCTTCAATTCCTGAACTTTCATAAGGTTTATAACTTACTTTATCTTCTCCTGCTATTTCTGACATTCCAACTACTAATACTCCATTAGTATAAAGTTTAAGTCCTACTAAACTCCCTATTGGCACAACTTCTTTATTTTCTATAACTCCTACTTCTATCTCTTTTACCTTCGTGCCAAATAATTTTACGCCTAATTTTATTGTTCCTGTAAAATCTATGTCTTCTAAATCTTCAATATTGCTTGAAACAGTAATAGTTTCGTTGTTCTCAATTCTTTCTATGTTAGGATTGCTTGAAAATTCTGTTTCTACATCTACTCCTAATATTGTGTTTAATTTTAAAGTTTCCCCTTCAAATATTATAATACTATTTGGAAGATTTGTTATATCACATACATAAATTAATGTTATAAATAAAATTAATAAAGAAAATGCAGTTAAAGTTCTTTTTATTTTTTTATTCATTTCTCTGTTTAGCCTCCGTTTTTTATTGTGCTTACATATTGCACATATAATCACTTTTCTTATTGCGCCGGCAAATTTCGTAGAAATTTCCGGAGCAAAATGCACATGTGGCGAAGCCACTTTTCTTATTATATCCATTTTTACAAAAAATAAAAAAGCTTGAAAAAATATTTTCAGCTTTTTTATTAAAAATTTAAATATATATTTTATTTTAGTATATTAATTTAATATAAAATTTATTATCAAATTTTTTTTGATGTGCATATTATTCTTTATCTATTTTGGAAACTTACTGAGCTCATTGCTGAATTAAAGCTTTGCATATTGCTATCATTTATATAATCAGAAACTTTAGCTAATTCATACTTTGTTCTTGCCATTGCTCTATAATATGCTAATACTTTTTGATCGTAAAAACTATCATTATTTTTTAATGTTTCTATATTTGCATCAGTTGCATTTACCATACAATAATAACAAGCATTTTCTCTAAAATGTTTATAATAATAGATTTCACGTTCATTTCCCTCAGAGTCTAGTTCTTTTAGTTTGTCACCACCAGATTGTGAGTCTTGATTTATTGCTACTTGTCTCATAAAGTCCAAACGATTATATCCTATAATGTGGTCCCCTTGTAGATATGGGCAACCTATTCTATGATATGTATAACTCTTACTATCATCATACTCACCAATATTAGAATCAAATGCTATGTAATATATACTATTTTCATTAACAAACTGCTCATTTTCGCTACTTGGTAAAATTACATAATCATTATGTAATGTTGTTCCACATGGCATTCCTTGCATAAAAGTAATTAAGCATATATTATTTAATATTTTATCCCAGTCTTCTCCTGTAAGCTCAGGCATTTTAAATTCATTATCTATATAAGTATTATAAGCATTCATAGCTTGAACTAAATTATTAACAATTGTTTTTTCTATTACATCATATTTTTCATCATTAAATTTTGATGATTCTCTTGCATATGGTACATTGTCTAATGTTATTATTAATTTATCTTTTATTTCTTGATATTCTGGAGTTGCTCCACTTAATTTTCCAATTAATTCATTATACCATTTTGTAAAATCATATGCTTCACTATAATAATTATATGCTACTTGACTTGCTTTAGTTTCTCCATAAACTGTCCAATTTTCAACATGTCCTGTACTATTCAAATTGAATCTATATTTATCTTCATATAATATTTCGTCTTTTGGTATTTCAACTCCATTATATTTTATTTGTCCAGTAGATTCATTTTTATACAACCCTTTTGATGAATTTTGGTTTTGTGCAAGTACTTCTAAGTATCCGGCTCTAGACTGATAAGTATTATTACGTTTATCAGCACAATACACAGAAACATAATTATCAAGAGTATAATTTATTATTATATCTGTATAACCATCTGTGTATTCTTTTGTATAGTACACATATGGCTTTAAAGAATGTTCAAATGCTCCTGATTCATTTAAAGATGGTGAATATATATAATATCCATCATACAAAGTAAAAACTAATGCTGGAATAAATGACATTACATAACTACTACTTCCACCTGAATAGCCAAGATTCGTTGATAAACTTGTTTCGAAAGTATTTATAGAGCCTTCTATATCTCTTAATAGAGAATCGGCTACTGATGAATATTTATTATTTGTGCTATTAAGTTGAAAACTAGTTACTGCATCATGTGTTGCATCTAATAGTCTACTGCTATATTCTGCTTTTAAACGTGCTGTGTCTAGTTGATTTGATACATATGCAGATAATATAAGGATTACTGGTAATGCAATTGTTATAAAGATTACTAATAAATTCTGTAATTTCATACTATAAGTTTCTCCTTTGATAAAAAAATGGTCTTTACCTCATTAGTTCTACCTCAGATAAAGACCAAAATTTTTTGTTAATTATTACTTTTAACTTCCTGTAACAGAAACTACTCCAGATTGAGAACCAACTATTCTGTATGCATTTTGTCCAGATAAATTATAAAAGAAATTCTTTAACATTTGAGATATTGTACTATTTGTATTTGATGCTGTAACTGTAAGTATATCTCCCTCTTTTAATATATATTTATTAGATTTTTCTACTTCTGAAAGTATCTGAGTTGTATACTCTGCATAATATATATTTTCTCCTATTTTTGTTTCATCTACTTGAGTTGTTTTTTTAGATGGGTTTTCATCAATTTTTTTCACCTCTAATGCTATATCATATGTATTTCCTGTAGCACTTAAAGAAGAAACTAATTTATCATATCCATCAGCTGTTATTTTTCCTGTTTTTCTTGCTGTGTTTACAAAATCTGCAATTGCAGTTTGTACTGATAATTCAGATATATCATCATTTCTTTCAGCAAGAGCCATCATAGGAAATATACCGATTAAGATAGCTGCTAAAAATATTGCTACAATAGTTATTAGACTTTCGCCTTCCATACTCTTCCTCCTTTTATAATTTTACATTTCAACATATATGATTTCATTTTTTATTGATTCCATAATCTCACCAAAAGAGAATAATTTATCCTCTCCTTCTGGGTCATCTGTTTCATTAGTTATATAATTATTTTTATCTACTTTAATTAAATATTCTGTAAAATGCTTGTCGTCCTGTTTTGCCCACTCTAATAATCCTTTATTCATACATGGCACGTGATTTCCTGGTGAATCATATGCATTTTGTGCTTGTGTTCCTGGATTAGAAGCACTAAAATATACTTCAAGTCCGAGATAAATCAGAGTCTATTCTTTGTGCAACACAATTTCTATTTGCTATCCAATAGCAATAATATTCCCTTCTTACTAGTCCTCCAGCATTATAATACTGTTTATAATGTTTTTTAAAGAAATTTACTATTTCTCCATCTTTGCTTGGCTTTATTTCTGCATAAGTAATTAATGTTGAATCGTTAGGATCATCCCTTCTTATTCCAGTTAAATCACTATCATCTAAATTAAATGTTGTTTCTGTTATAATGTCTTTTCCTGCTTTCTTATCAAGCATACTATCTTCACCAAATAACTTATTCATTTCTGATGCAAAACGATATTTAGTATCAGGTGTAGCTGAAACCCAATTGTTGCACATAGCTTCAGTATCCAAATCAAATCTTGCAACTATATGACCATTTTTATCTACTATAGTTACTCCATAATTCTCTAAAGAATACCTGTATAATACTGGAATTATTTCATCAAATGTGACAATTCTATTTCCATCTGTATCTATTTCTGTTTCAGCTCCACTATAATACTGATAATAATTAGTTTTATCTGCTTCGCTTATAACAACTGTAGCAGTTTCTCTTGCTAGAGAAGCCATACCAAAAAGTATCGTAAGTCCTAGTATAAATATAAATATTGCAGCAGCCATTTTTAAGGCACTTACAGCATTTTCCATCTATATTTTTATTTCCTTTCAAGTAATATGTAACTTTGCTAAGCTAATGCTATATTGTACTGCCAGATCCTCCGCCAGCTCCTGATCCAGCATCTGTTATTGTTATTTGGTTTATTAAAGTTTGTGAATCATATCCAGTAACTGTAATATCATATTTCTTTGTAGCTGATATTTGATTCTTTAATGCTGATAATTCAACTGCATCACTTGTACTAGTTCCACCATAAATAACTGTAACTTTATTATCTGGATAAGAACCATTTTGAGATACTACTGAATCAATTAAGCCTCTAACTTGAGTTCCTCTTTTACCTGAACCTGCATATTGATTTATTTTTGTATTGAAGATATCAATTGCAGTAGCATCCATTTGTCCCTCCATTTGGCTTTGTACTCCTGTAATTGAATTCATTACCATAATACCTACACTTATTAATAAAATTGAAATTAAAATTGCTCCTGCGATGATTAGGGCTTTTGACGCGTTTTCCATAAACTTTTTCCTCCTTTAACTTTTGTTTAAATATTAATTATATATTATTTATATATTTTTTAACATTATTATACAATAATGTCAATATTAAAATCAAAAAATTTAAATTATAATTCTTGTTGTTTTAAATATATCGTATGTACTCTTCCACTATCTGTATATTCTATATTTGTACATTTAAATTCTGTCAAATTAAAACTCATAATAAATTTATCTAATCCTATTTGATTTAGTCTTTCCATTTGATGTGTAACTTCTTTTGTATTTCCTTCTTCATCCAATGAAAGTAATGTTAATTCAACTTTAACAACATTTTCTTCATTTTCTAAATAATAGCCTTCATTATCCTTTTCAATAGCATATTTTTCATTATTGTCTATTGCTTTATTTATTATAGTTAATATATCTGTTCCGTAAAGAGTTTGTCCTAAATATTGTTCATATTCAGAATTAAATGACTTTAGGCTATTACTCTCAGCATTTTTTTGGCTTATTGCTACTGTTATAAATACTAATATAAGTATTACTACTAAAATTATTGAAAAAAAAACTTTTTTCATATTATGTCCTTTCTTTATTATACTACTTTTAAATATTTTCTGCAATATTTTTTATAAATAATTAAAAAGTAATTATTTTATAAGAAAAGTGGCTTCGCCACATGTGCATTTTGCTTCGCCACATGTGCATTTTGCTTCGCAAATATGCACAGCCCAAGGTAACTTAACCTTGTTGCCCCGGAAATTTCTACGAAATTTGCCGGTGCAATAAAAAATATTATTTAATCCTTAGTAGATTAACTATATAATATTAATGTATAATTAATTTTCATTTACATGAATTGTTATCTCTTTTACTCTTCCTCTTTCATCTCTGTCATCAGTATAATATTCATCAATTTTACACTCAAAATAGCATTTAGGTTCTGCATTATCTGTAAATTTAGTATATTTTAATAAAAATTTTTCAGCTTTATTCTCAGCATTATTATCGATAAAGTATCTTAAAGATTCTCCTTCAAATGCTCCTGTATAATTCACATATACTTTGTCATCTGGGTTTTGTCTATTCCATTCATCAACGAAATTAATTAAAGTTGCTGCATCTTGTGGTGTCATCTTTTTTCCTAAATAAACTGTAAATTGAGAATTGAATTTTACTATTTTTGTTCTTGCTAGTTCTCTTTCATGTGATTGACCAGTTTGAACTGCAAATGAAATTTCATAAACAAATATTGAAGCAATAATTATTCCTATTAAAATTCCGCCAGCAATTATAAGAGCTTTTGATGCATTTTCCATATTCTACCTCCGTTTTTTAGTCTAAAATCTAATTAGTTATTTATATTGTTCAAAGGTCATACCTACAACTTTTCCTGTCTCTTTACTATATTTTACTTCTTTGCAGACAAAAGTTGCTCTTCTAAATTCTGCTGCTGGATAGTAAATTATATCATATCCACTATTTCCTCTAGGTACTCTTTCTGACGTATCATTACCATTATATGATATTCCATTTTGATCATCTGTAAATCCCATTTTGCTTATAATTAGAGTTTCAAACATTGCTTGATTTGCAGATAATGTATACGTGTTTCCTGCTTTAAACTCGTAAATACTGCTTTTAAACTTATTATTCATATCATAAGTTCCTTCTGAATTTAGTCTATATTCTTCTACTCTAGTTCCTATGGTTTTATTTATTTTTACTGTTACATCTACATACAATTCTGTTTCACCATTTGCTATTGCTTTTTTATTTTTTTCGTTACTATCAATTGCCTTATTTAGCACACTTATTACATCAATTCCATACATTAATTTCTTGTTATAAGCTTCAAACCCGCTTATTGAAATCTTCAACTTCTTTTTCGTATGTATCGTGCTCCATGGTGCCTACGGCACTACCTAGATTATTGAACATTAGGTAGAATACAGATATTACAATCATTGCAATTAATATTCCACCAGCGATTATAAGAGCTCTTGATGCATTTTCCATATTCTACCTCCTTTTTGCTTTTGTACTACATCATTCCTCCAATAGTTTGGAATGAATCTGTCATACTCATTAATCCTATTGCAACTAATGGTACTATTAAATATCCGACAAAAAGAACTATCATTGGTGCAAAGCCTATAGCTTTTCCTATCATTCCTTTTCTAGATATCAATCTTTCATTTGATGCTTTTCTTCTTTCTTGGTAGTAATCTCTTTCTGTATCTAGTTCATCGAAAGCCTCCCTTATTGGTATTCTTTCAACTGCTGCTTGTAAACTTTCTACAATTGTTATTAGTGGTTGATATGTTATATCATTTTTCAATTCCTCTAAAGCTTCCCAAGCACCACTTTCATAGTTATTAACGCACTTTGAAATTGGTCCTTTGAATATATTAGCATATCTTTCTAGCCACTCTAATATCATTTCAACATTTATTCTTTCAATCTTCATAAGCATTAATATTATTGTTTGGTATTGCATTACTTCATCTTCCATTTCAAGTTGTCTTAATATTTTTTGGAAATAAAGCATCCAAGTTGGTACCATATATCCACATGTTGCGAATATTAAACTTATAAGAACTTCAAACCATTTTATATATTCACTATTGATTGTCTGTAATTTTGTATATATTCTTTGTGCAGTTTTTTCTATTTCTTCTTCTTTTGCATCTTTATAATAGCTTGAATATTTAACTTCGAGTTCTATTTGTTCTACAGTAGTATTTACTTTACCTCTAAATTTATCTAGGAATACATTATCAATTGTTGTTTGGTTCATGGCTTCTTTTTCCTGTTTTGATGACATTGATATCAAGTCAAAATCACTTGTAGGCGAAGTATAAATATAATCTATCGCTGTTTTATGTATTCTACCCATAAAAAATAAAGAAACAATGAATACTAGTATAGTTAAGCATATTTTGTTTATGTATACCCATTCCATTTTATCTTTTGAAGCAGCATCTTTTAATAATTTAGTTAAATTTTTATTAGCTTTAGTTCCTTTTTTTGGTATAAACAAGTCAACAAACCATTTAACAATTGGTATTTTGTATAATTTAGCTTGCCAAGGATTTTGCGTGTTTTTAGATGAATTTTCTGATGTTGTATCCTTAACTTTTCTAATCAATAAATAGCAAGCAAAAGTAAGTACGATTATTAGCATTTGTACTATTAATCCTAATTTTCCATCATAGAAACTTCTTGTAAAGCTAAAGTTTGATACAGCCCAACTTTTTAAAGCTTCAATAAATAGAATTGGAACTATTGCGATAAATGATAAGCTTTGAAATACATAATCAAGCTTATCTCTTTTTAATATTTCTATCTGCATTTCTTGTGTTATGTTATTTAAGTTTTTTAAGTATAAAGATGCACCTGATTCTGATTTTCTATCTCCAAATTCTCTTGTAAGATATGATATACCAGCAAATTCTTTTAAATAACTATTAGGTGCTATATCATAATATTTTTCTAGTTCTTCTTCTGGGTCGTTTGATATTAGTATCTCATAGATTTTTTCTCCCTGTCTTGATACTTCTAATTCATCATTTTGAGATACCTGATATATTGCTTCTTCAACCATGTTATATTCATGATATGCATGTCTAATTTCTGAAAAGAAATTAACTTGTTGTTTTAGTAGTTTACTATCAAGCTTTGAAACCATACCTTCAATTATAGCTTCAATCATAAATATTTCGAATATTATAAGTATTCCTAAAAGAAGCTTATTAGAGCTCGCCATTACTATAATTAAAAGAGTTAATGGTATTATTATTAATAATGCTTTTGTTATAATGGCAGATGCTTGTCTTCTTGTTTGGTATTCATCTTGTACACTAATAATTTCTAGTCTTCTTCTTAGTTTTAATAAATATCTTTTTATTCCAGGTACTTTAACATAAAACATATATAGCTTTTGATATAAAACATCTGAAGAATATCGATTTACTTTTGTTCCCTGTCTTAATTCTCTAACATACTTTCTTTCGCCTTTATTTAATGCTTTATTAATAAGTACATATGCTATAATTAAGACAACCAAAGCTGCAAACGTTCCACCCATTATGTATATAAGGACTTCATTACTTGGCATATTCTAAAGTACCTCCTTTGTTATTACTCTATACTTTTGTTTTTCTTGTTTTCTTTTCTGGAGTTTCTTCTAATGTTTCAACTCCCGCATAGCCATCTTTAATTTTAAGATGCCAGTTTTCTTCAACAAACTTATCAAATGCTTCTATGTCGCTATCATCCATGTTGTTTCTCATTTCTATTAAGTTTGTATCTGATATTCTATTTGTTAATACATATCCATCATCAACATGTTCTAGTATGTTAACATATCTATATGTTTCTCTATCTGTTATTTTTGTAAAATAATGTGTAGCATTATCCATAAATTTGTCAAGTTTTCCTTCAAGTGTTTTTTCTTTTCTGTGGTCAAATGTATACTCATTTTTATTTTCTACTGGAATACATTCTGTTATTCTTTCTATGTATCTTCTTCCTTTAAAGTCTTTGACTAAGTGAATATCAAAATTCAATACTTGTATAACCTGCTCTTCTGCTGTTTTTTCATCTTTAAATACACCAGTTCTTAACATTGAGTTTCTTAATGCTGTTACTAAGTTAGGGAATGTTTTAGCGTGGTGAGTAAATAACGTAAACTTAGAAGCAACTTGGGCAGCCTGTATCATCCAAGCAGCAACTGGGTCTGTTGCAACCTCTCCGGATTATGTTAACAGAACCGTCAGTTTTCTTTTGAACGTCTAGACCTTCCTGTCCAGAAACTGTTTCTGTTTCTCTAAATGATAATATGTTTCTTGTTGGATAAATTTTTCTTAAGTGTAACTCGAATGCAACCTCTTGAACCCTTATGTTCATTGTTTCGTATATATTTTCAATCATTGCCATAAGCATTGTTGTTTTACCACAACCTTGTTCACCTGTAAGTGATATAATTCTTGCTCCTTTTACTAGGAATTTTAATAAATCTATTGCTTTGTCTTTTCCATCACCATTTACTATTTGTTCAAGTGTAGCACGTTTTACGTCGAACTTTCTTACGAAGAATGCCCATGTTTCTGAGAATGATGGTCTAACAACAACGACACGTGAACCATCTTTCATTTCATTAATTTTATAACCGTTAGAATCTGATAACTGACCAGGGTTATTATATTTATATATGTTTTGGCAAACTCTCTTTAATTCACTTTCTGTTCCAAAACTTAAAAATGCAAGTCTTATTGATTTTCCTTGGAAGAATATCCAAATACTATCACAAGCTCTAGGAACTTTGTTCTCCAAAATTTGGTCTAAATAGTCACCATCTGTTTGAGCAACCTGGCTTAAGAAACTTTCTGGAAGACCTGAAACTCCTCCTGAAACACCATCTATGTTCATATCTCTTATTTCATCTATGCTACTATATCCTTTATATGATTGATATATTCTTTGTACTACTACATTTAATTTATCATGAAAATCTAAAGTAATATTTTCTTTTTCATATATTTCATCAATTTCTTCTGCTGTTATTACATATGATGGTTTAGCTTCTCCAGCTAAATATTTTAATGATGCTAAATTGTATTTTTTTATAAATTCTGTTAAGGCTTCATATCCAAATTGTTGTTTATATACATATATCAATATATCAAATTTGTCTTGGGCTGTAAGTAATGATGGTATATCAAAAGGTATAGCTTTTGATATATTAGTTTCATCTGTTCCATACTCTTTAGACAATAAGTCATATATTAATTCTTTAACATATTTCTTATCATTAACATCTCCATATGTACATCCTTTTAAGGCCTTCTTTAATTCGTATTTTTTGTTTTTTCTTCTTTTTAGTTCTTCTTCTGATAAGCCTATATCATAAAGGTTGATTTTTGTAATTTCATCTAGTCTTCTTTTTACGAATGCTGTCATCATCTCTAAGGTATAAGTTTTATCATCTTGTTCAACATCTTCCTCGACTTCTTCATTTTTTCTAGCAATTAATATTCTAACAACCAAAAAAACTGCAACTGCTAAAACTATTAAAATTGCCATTGTATTCATTAAATTCATATCAGGATGCCCTCCTTTTAGTTTATCAAATCCTCATTTGTAATTCTTGCATTTTATAAATAATTGCTTCTTCTGCTCTTTTTAATTCGCTTATAAAGAATGCTGTTCTGTCTTCAGTATCCTCTAATTTTCTTATTTTAGGATTTAAAAAGAATTCTGCTGTTACTCCTTCTTGTACGCTCTCCGCATAAATATGATTGTATGGTACTGATAATATTTCTTTTTTTTCTCCTAATTCTCTTGTTACATTTTTTGTTGTATATTTTGAATCTCTATCATATCTATTAACTAATAGTAAAGTATTCTTAGATGTAAATAACTGATTTTCTTTTTCTTTTAGTTCTACTACATTTTGAAATTCTGATGGTTTTTGTTCAAAATTTAATATGACTATATTTGATATTTTTAATATCTCTCGTGTTGTTTTATCATCAAAACCATTATTCAAGTCTACAAATACTATGTCATAATATTTTTTTGCAGTATTGATTATTGTTTTACATGATTCATATATACTTGCATAATCAATTCTTTCTTCTGCTTTATCTGTTGGTCCAGCTAAGATTTCTAATCTTCTCTTTAAAATCATTCTAGTATAGTTAGGAACCATATCAGGTTGTAATCGGCTAGCTTTTGCAAGTTTTGACATTCCTTCTATTCCTGATTCCAAGTCCATTGTTGATTTTTTATTTGTTACTAAATTTACTGTTTTTTCCATCATTTGCTTAAATCCAAATGCTTGCATTGTAACCTGATCATTATATCTTGTTGACATTAATAATATTTTATAATTATGTTCTATTGCCATATGGGTAGCTATTGCCATTGCTGAATGTGTTTGCCCTATTTTACCGGTATTATTATTCCAAAATGTGACTATTACCATATACTATTTTCCTTCCTAATCTAAACTTTTTATTATTTTTGAAATTTCTTTTGTAGGAATTTCTCCATTGAAAATTATTTGCATTAAGTATTGTAAACTTTCTTTATAGTGGTCGCTTAGTCTTTTTATTTTTATTCTAGATACAATTTGATTTTCAACTGTAACACTATAATTTCCTAATTCTATTGGGAAATTTACTATTTCATCATCCCATTTTATTTTATATCCTAGTGACAAATAATCCAAATATTCATTTTCTTCTTTTACCATATTTTTTGAAAATAATACCTTTGTTAGTTTTATTGGTACTGTGCAAGAGCTTAAAATTTCTAATCCTTTTTTTAAAGAATATAAATCAAAAGCTGTTACAAAACAATTTGCATAATTTTTTATAGCATTAAAGCTTTGGAACATTTCTGATGTGTCTATATCTATTAATGCAAAATCATAGTCCAATTCTTTATTTCCAATTCCTAAATATTCTTTTATTTCTTCTATACTTTTGAAACCAACAGCAACATCAAACCCTTCAAAATCTGTCATATATGTTCTAGTTGGATTAATAGATGGAACTACATATTTTGCTTTTTGATTTAATGTAGCATCTATCAAAAGTATTTTCTTTTTTGCTACTGTTAAAATTTTAGCTATGAATAGTACTAAATCTATTTTGTCATATCCACCTAAAAAACCTATTATTTTCATTAAAATTTTACCTTTTCCTTTCTAATTACCTATATATGCATAGTAAAAGTAAAGGTATAAATCTCTTTACTTTTACTATATTTTATTTAATTAAAGTCCTAAAGAATCAATATATTGTTGTCTTGCACTTTGTTGTCTTTGTGCTTCTTCTTCTACATGATTTTCTACATTAGCTGTTGCATCATCTGCATATGTTCCTAATTGATTGTTTATTACATTTCTTTGATCTGTTTTATCTGTTGTATATCTTGCTGCTAATGCTGCTTTTGCTACTGCTGTTATGTTTGGATCATCATTCATTAATTCCACAACTGTTGAATTAGCTATATATGTTGGTACAGCTGCTCCTTGCATTCCAGCATCCACATATGTTGTTGCATACAATAAAGATCCTTCCATCACGTATGCTTCTACTATTGCATTACTCATTGTAAGGATTTCGTCCTCTCCAACTTTTAACCATACTGTACTGCTATCAGTTTCTTCTACATATTTTTTTGATAAAACAATATAATCTTCGCCTGTAGGAAGTCTTAATCTTATATCTATAGTTTCACCTTGTTCAAGTCTTGAAGGTAATATTAACATATTATATTCTTGCAATCTTTTATCAGGTGTATCAGCTTGTCCATCTATATTAATCATATCTGTTGTAAGAACTGTACCCATCGTAAGTTCGATTTTTGCTGTTGCAGTATCAGTTATATATGTAACCATATTTGTATCTGTTACTGCATTACTTGGTACATTATTTGCTTCTACTTTGCTTAAAGTAGGCATACCGTCACTTATAAGTCCTCCTGATGCTACATCTTGTTTTAATACATATACATTTTTGTACTGTACTGCTGCTTGTTCTTTCTTTATTTTCCCTAATTGTGTTATTAAAAGTACAATTATTAACCCTGTTACTATTAGAGTTAAAAACATTCCTAATAAAAATGATGTTCTCGCTTTTTTTTGCATTGGATTCATTGCCATATCTTATTTCCTCCTCATTTTTCGCATATTTTTACAGAATAACTTATCTTATTATCTATTATACAATATTAAAATAGAATATACAAGATTTTAACTGTTTTGTAATCTAATTGTAAAGTTTTTGTAATATTTTATTATTACTTTAGTATATATTTTTCTATCGCTTCTGCAACACCACTAGAATTATTGTCTGATTTTGTTATTTTTCCTATTTTTCTATTTGCTAATGCACTATTTTGCATTACAATTCCGAAGTCCCGCATTTTTTATCATTTCTAAATCATTTAAGTTATCTCCTATTGTAACTATTTCCTCTGTTTTTATATTCATGTATTCTGCTAGTTTTTTTACTGCCTCCCATTTATTTACTTTTTCTTTTGTTATTTCTGTATAGAAATACTGCAATTCTGCCTTTTCTGTTCCAGATTTTATTATTTTTCTTGACATATTAGAGACTTCTAACACATTAATTCCTGGAATTTTGCATAGTTTTTTCATTATTCCATTGAAAATAACTTTAGCTTCATCACTTATTGTTATTTTGGTTATTTGACCCACATCATTTTCTTTTATATATTTTTCAACATTTTCTACTATATTTATATTTGTTTTTTTATCTTCTGCTTTCTTGCTGTTTTCATAGTAATAATACATTAAATTATAATTTAATGCTTTTGATATTATATATTTTTCCGTATTTATTGTATAATATATACTATTTTCATCACATACTTTTACTATTTTTAAAACTTTATCTTTTGGTATGCAATTATTGTATAAAATTTTATTATTTTTCAAATCATAAATTAGAGCACCGTTTCCAGATATCATATAATTATCTGCTTTTACTTCTTCAGCTATGCTTAAAATAGATGATGACATTCTTCCAGAAGTTAAAACTATTTCTATTCCAGCTTTTTTTGCTTTTTCGATTGCAATTTTATTTTCTTCTGATACATCTCCATATGAATCTAGAAGCGTACCATCTAGGTCTATTGCAAGTAACTTATACATTTTTTCCTCCTTTGTTTTTTACATTATATCATTGCATATTTTTTCTTTCAACAGTATATGACATTTTATTTTAAAAAATTCTAAAATTAATTATATTAATATTTATTATATTAAATATTAAAATTTTACAAAAATTTCTTGTTTATTTAATTTTTTTTTGTGCATTATATATATTGAAAAAACGAAATACATTGTTTTATTTTGTTTTTTATATAGATTAACTTTCCTAGGAGGTGAATTGGGTAATGGCAACATCAAACAACAATAGAAAAGTAGTTCCAGAAGCTATGGACGCTTTAGATAAATTCAAATATGAAGTAGCTAGTGAAGTTGGTGTTAATTTAAAAAACGGATACAACGGTGATATCTCTTCAAGAGACGCTGGAAAAATCGGTGGTAACATGGTTAGAAAATTAATACAAAAAGCTGAAAACCAAATGATAGGTAAATAGGTTTTATACTAGCATATAAGTCGTATGGTAGGAGTATAAATTTTGCTTTTATATACATAAAGGCAGGATTTGTTCTCCTGCCTGTTTTATTGCTAAACAACAAATTTCCTAGGTATCCACCCACAATATTTGATTGTGGTGGTGGGTAGGGTTCTTATTATAAAAATATTATACATTAATTATTTACTCTATGAGTAACCATTGGTGTAGATTCTGTGATTTTGCTAAATGTATATCCATTAGCTAATCCATAATCTATTATATCGCTTAATGCATTTACTGTTTTTGTATTACCACTAAAGTCATGCATTAATACTACATTTGCTCTATTTTTCTTTAATCCATTTACTACGTTATTATACACTTGTGTGGACGTTTTTGCTCCACCTGCATCATTTGAGCTTACATTCCAATCAAAATACTTATATCCTCTTGCAAGTACTTCTTTTGTAAGTTTAGTCATGATTCCTGGATTAAATCTGCTTACTGTGTTTGAACTTCCTCCTGGAAATCTTGTAATTGTTGCATTGTATCCAGTTGATTTTTTTATTTTTTCTTGAAGTTTCGTTATATTATTCATATATGTATCTACTGATTTATATATCTCTTTATATTCATGTGAATATCCATGTATTGCAACTGTATGTCCTTCATTTATTTCTCTTTTTACTAATTTTTCATTTTCTGCACTATAATTTAATATGAAAAATGTTGCTTTTACTCCTTTTGATTTAAGAATATCTAATATTTTAGGTGTAATTGATGATGATGGACCATCATCAAATGTTAGGTATATTATTCCACTATTTTTACCTGTGTTATTGTCTGAATTATTGCTTTGATTTGTGGTAGAATTGTTATTAGTATTTGTAGCAGAATTGTTATTAGTATTCGAATTTACATTAACTATTTCTTTTTTTACTACAGTTACAGTTCTAGTCTTTTTGGCTTGGTTTCCACTATTATCTTTAACTGTATATATAATTGCATATTCTCCTGTCTTAGTCGTATCTACTTTTCCAGTTATTACAATTTTATCGCTTAAATCTCCATCTATCTCATCAGTTGCTTTTGCCCCTTGCTCACTATACTTTGAATTTAACTCTATGCTTAATTTTGCACTTCCATTTAATGTTATTTCTGGAGGTTCTTTATCTACTAATTTTATAGTTCTTGCTACAGTAGCCTTATTTCTTGAACTATCTTCTACTGTGTAAATTAATTTATATTCTTTATCATTAACTTCTTCTTTGGTAATAACTACTTTGTCTTTTAAGTCTTCATTTGAATTATCTGAAACTGTAAAGCCTATTTCGTTGTATTCATCTTTATATGATATTTCTTCTATTTCATTCCCTTGTAATGTGATTACAGGTGGAGTAGTATCTACTATTTCAACTATTTGAGTTTTTATATAATTTCCTAATAAAGTTGGAACCACATATTTTATTTCATATTTTCCTACTTTATTAAAGTCTATATTTCCTTCTATTTTTACTTTTTCACTAACATCTATAAAATGATATTTTGCACTTATTTTATCTAAGCTTTTTGCTTTTCCTACTTCATAACTTATATTTTCATCTATTTTTATTTCTGGCTTTTCTAGTACGAATGTTATTCCTAAGGTTAATAACATAAGTATAGGAAGGATTATAATTACTATTTTTAGCTTTTCAACTTTTTTTATTTTGAATATTGCAAACACTACTCCTATAATTAATACATATAATAATGCTTCTATTAAATATAAATACAACATCTTTTGCTACCTCTTTTTTCTACTTTATTTTTATTATAGCATACTTTTTTTATTTTGTTACATTTTTTCTAATTTTATATAGTTTTATTATTTCGTATATAATATTGTTTACTTTTTATTAAAATTGACACATTATGTAAAATATTGTATAATTATCTTAGGTGTTCTTTGTAACATTTGACGATACTTTTTATATAAAAGTATTGCAAAAAGCACATTGAAATACTTATATTAAGAAAGGTTGGTAAACAAAAATGAAACGGCTAATTTCCTTACTCCTCAGCATCGTGCTTGTACTTGGGATTGCATCATGCGGTCTCCAAAGTACAAAAAGCACACTCCCGAGCAGTGACTTAAACGTCACAAATCCTGACAGCAGTCCGTCCGAAGAAGAAACTTCTAAGATCTCAGATGCTTACAGCGAAAGCAACAATGTTTTCGCTGAAACTGATATCAGCACAGATTCTTCGTTAGATACAACTAATGAATTTGACGTAGCTGATGAGGTTTCAACTGCCGAAAACATCTCTGCTAATTTCACAGCAAGCGAGCCCGATATCCCGGTTGCTCCCGAAAAAGTCATAGACGCCATTTATACTTATGGGTATGATGACGGTAGTAAGTATAATCGTGAAGTCCGTCTTAATAACACATTAAAGAAACTTTATTGGGACGGCATTTGGGATGGAAATATCTGTTCTTGGCTTAAACATTCTTATGAGAGTTACACCGTCGAAATCAATAAATATGGCTATATTGAGCTCAATGGTTCGTCAATTCCCAATAATGTTAAAGCAACTGTAGATCTTCCCCTTTGGTTTGAATCTGATTTTGGCACTATTGACTCTTGCAACATCGAGTATGTCCCTGGTGACGGCACCTACGTGATAATCGAAGAGACCTTCATGAAGTTTGTCAAAGGCGAGCAAGTTCCTCTTAAGGGAAAAGATCTGCACTGGAAAGAACTTGAAGGAGCCGACACTGAGTATGGTCACGCTATTTTGTGGTATTCAAAAGCTTGTGACCGTATGTTTCTCTCTGTTCCTATGGAGTACAAGTACACTAATACTAGCAATGGCGTAAACATCGATACTGATTTTGGATACTTATATATCTTTAAAGACTATAAGAATTCCAAAAATGTAGAGTTCGTCTCTAGAATGAAATATTTTTATGAAGACGAAACGGGTTTCTTTTTCACAGACCCTGACGGTTCCATTTGGAAATACTGTGGAAACGGAAATAGCTACCACTTCGAGAAAGTTGAAAATTAATTCGTAATATCCAAGCTTTTATTCATTCGTTTTTTTCAATTGTGTAAGTAGACGCTGCGATTTTCGCAGCGTCTATTATTATTTATGATTATCTATTTCTAATTTGTTCATAAGCAAACTGCAAAATTGACTTATCCTACTTTTTATAGTATAATTGCATTGTTATACATTTTTTTAAACGTTTTTGCTTTAATTTTTAAGGCAAAATCTTTTATATGCACATTGAAAAAATTTAGAGCTAAGAAAGGTTGATGAAGCAAAATGAAAAAAGTTCCACGCATTCTCCTGAGTATACTTCTTCTAATGGTGCTTATTTCTTGTGCTTCGTGTGAGGTGAGTCATATTGAAGATTTTGATTCTATCAATAATTCTGATATGTCAAATTCAAGCTTACCCTCCGATAGCACTCCTGATCTGCCCATATTAGAAGATTTACTCCCGCCAATTTACTTGCACAGATATCCAGAATACAACATTAATCCCGACACGGCTGAGGAGGAGTATACTCCTTCATTCGATGATCTTCCATCTGTATTAGAGCATGAGACCATTATACCTGAGCCTCCATCTGAAGCAAACGCATCTACTGAGCCTGAAATTGATGTCTCATCTGAATCCATTGAGGATCTCTCGGCAAACTATTTTGCAACACCAGACGATACCTTATCCCAAATAAAACTATACACCAAACTTAAGCAAATGTATCTAAGCGCCGAATGGGATGGTTTTCCATTCACTATTGGCGAGCACACTTTTTCGATTTCTTTTAAAGGATACATAAACGTCGACGGCTCATTAATTGGAGGCATCGCAGAACCTTTGGATCTTCCGAATGAGTCCAGATACTACAATGGATTAGGCTTGATAGATGACTGCAATATCTATTATATTCCTGGAAAAGGTAGCTACATCTTAATTGATGACAACTATATGTTGTACTTGCGAGGAGAAAACATTCCCCTCGAAGGAGGCCCTTTGAACTGGAAGGAACTTGATGGAGTGGATGTAAACTATGGACATGCATTATTGTACTATGTAAGCTCAATCGATAAACTATTTCTTGTGACACCAATGCTTGATAACAACGAAACCCATATAAGGCCGTATCTTTTCATCTTCCCTGATTACAACGTCTCTAAAATCGAATTAATCGGGCAATTTAAATCCCTTATCATGGCAGAAGAAGGTTTTAGATATGAAGATGAATATGGTAATTGGTGGCAATATTTCGAAACAGATGACGGAAACTATTACTTTGAAAGCTTAGTAAACTCTTAGGTCCCCTTAGAAATTTTATAATTTTTTCAATTGTGCAAAAGAGGTGCTGTGGATATCACAGCACCTCTTTCATAATTTATTTACAAGTTACTAACATTTACATATATTTTTTTTATTCTTTTGTTTAACACATATTGCAACAATAATACTTATCACTAATGCTATAAATAATACTACTGCAAGTACTATTACTGCTGCTAATGCACCAAGTATTGCTGTACTTAATGCTGCTCCAATTATTACTCCGATTATACCTATAAATAATGCTGAAAGAATTGCAATTACAAGATCTAAACAAGAACATTTTTTATTTTTACTTGTGCATTTATTATATTGATTTTCGCAATTATAGTTTATTTTCATTTCTTCTATCATTCTTTTCAACTCCTCTTTTAAAGCTTGGTTAATATATTATATTAACCAAGCTTTAATAAGTTGACATATTATAGATTAATTTTTTTATTTATAGTTCTGTTTCTTCCAATTCATTAGATACAAATAAATATCCATCTGTTAATATTACTCTTCCTTTAATATAATTTCCAGTTTTTTCTTTTGATTCATAATCTACTATATATGTATTTTCTTTCTTAACTCCTTTTGTGCAGACAACATCTACATGTAAATCATCACCACATAGAGTATAATAGCTGTCATTTTGTTCTAGATAATTGCAATTTGCTGTATTCATGTGCTCTACAAACTGAGTACCAAATTTTGTTACCAAAAGATCCTTGATTTCTTCGCTAGTTACTTTACAGAGTCCTGTTGTAACTTCTTCATTTGCTAATTGTTCATATTCTTTAAACTCATCTTCTGTTGTTTCAAATTTTGGCTCAGAAATTATAAAGTATAAATCAATCTCACTTGGGCCATTATAGCTTGATAATAAAAAACCATTGTTATCGCTTTCATTTAAATAATTTGCTATTTCATTTAATTGGTCTTTACTTAATTCTGTTTCTTCATTTGTATTAATTTTTTGTTTTTCTGATTTTTGTGTATTATTGAATATTGCAAATATAATTATTGCAATTATTAATAATATAACTATTAGTACAACACATAGAATTTTTTTATTTTTCATATATTTCTCCTTTAAATTAATTTTTATATATTGTATCATATTTATTTTTTCTTTTCAATGATTTTTTCTTTGCTCTCTTTACAGTCTTCTGCTTCTTTAAAGCTTAAGTACCAACTCATTCCATTTTTATCTTTTTCAATCTGTTTTATTCTGTCTTCTAATTCTGTAAAGGTTTGTGGTGACGATTGTATTACTGGATCACATGGTCTCCAGTTTGCAGGAGTTGATGCTTTATTGCTATCTGCTACTTGAAGTGCAGTCAAAGCTCTTAAAATTTCTGGAATAGACCTTCCTACATTCATTGGATATATTAGAATTAGTCTTACAACTCCTTTATCATCTATTATAAATACGTTTCTTACTGTTTCTGTTGTACTTATATCGTTTGAAATCATACCATATTTTCTGGCTATTGTTCCATTTCTATCTGCAATAATTGGAAATGGAACTGTTATTCCTGTTTTTTGATATATATCATATAACCATGCTAAATGTGAGGCGTTGCTATCTACACTTAGTCCTATCAGTTTTGTATTTAGATTTTCAAAATATGTATTAGCCTTTGCAAAAGCAATTATTTCTGTTGTACATACTGGGGTAAAGTCTCCGAGGATGCGAAAAAAGCACTACCCATTTTCCTTTATAGTTATTTAAATTAATTTTTCCCATTGTTGATATAGCGTCAATTTCTGGTGCAAGTTCTCCGAATCTTAACGGTTCCATTCATCATTATTTCATAATTCATATATGTAAAAACTCCTTTCATACTTGTTACTATTGTATGAAAGGAGTTTGAGTTTTGTGCAATTTGTAATCTATCTTTCTAACTCATATTATAATTTATTGTATTCTTCATCTGTAACAGGTTCACACCATTCATTAGAAGTATTTTCTCCGGGCACTTCTACAGCAATATGACTAAACCAAGAGTCTTTTTTTGCTCCATGCCAATGTTTTACATTGGCAGGAATTACAACAATATCTCCTACTTTTAAACTTTGTGCTGGTTTTCCTTCTTCTTGATACCATCCTTCTCCTTCAACACAAATTAAAACTTG
>CANQCU010000007.1 GCA_947590905.1 uncultured Clostridia bacterium
CCTTGTCCTATTCTTTCAAAATTTCCTTTTGCAATAACTTCTTCATTTGTCATATCAATTAATTGATATTTTAAAGAAGAACTTCCTGAGTTTAAAACTAAAATTTTCATTTCTTTCCTCCTAAATTTATTTATATATATTAAAAATTATAAACTATAATAATTAATCTTTGAACTTTTACATTTCATCTTAGAAATGAAAAGCTTTACAAACAATGATTTCTTATTTTTGTACTAAACTTACATTTGAGCTTGGACAGCAGTAATTGCAACAACTCCTACTATATCCTCTGCTGAGCATCCTCTTGATAGGTCATTTACTGGTTTTGCAATACCTTGACATAAAGGTCCATAAGCTTCTGCTTTTGCAAGTCTTTGTACTAATTTATATGCTATGTTTCCAGTATTCAAATCTGGGAATACTAATGTATTTGCTTTTCCTGCAACACTACTTCCTGGTGCCTTGCTTTTTGCGACTGTTGGAACTATTGCTGCATCTAATTGTAATTCTCCATCTACTGAAAGCTCTGGTGCTTTCTCTTTTACAAGTTTAGTTGCCTCTACAACTTTATCTACAAGTTCAGATTTAGCACTTCCATATGTAGAATATGAAAGCATTGCAACATTTGATTTTTTACCAACTAAGCTTTCAAAACTTTTACTAGAAGAAATTGCAATTTCTGAAAGTTGATCTGCATTAGGATTTTCATTTAAGCCACTATCTGCAAATACGAAAGTTCCATTTTCTCCATATTCACAATCAGGAACACACATAACAAAAAATGCAGAAACAAGTTTTGTACCAGGTGCTGTTTTTAATATTTGAAGAGCTGGTCTTAAAGTATCTGCTGTTGAATGTGCAGCTCCTGAAACTAATCCATCTGCTTTTCCTAATTTTACCATCATCATTGCAAAGTAAACTGGATCTAGCATTAGCTCTTTTGCTTTTTCTATTGTCATTCCTTTTTCTTTTCTTAATTCATAAAACTTTTCTACATATTCTTCATATTCTGTTGATTCTTTTGGATCTATCATAGTTGCTTTTGCAACATCTAAATTCTTTGTCTTAGCAAGTTCTAATATTGATTTTTCATTTCCAATTAAAATAACTTTTGCAAAATTTTCTTTTAAAATCTTATCTACCGCTTCCAAAGTCCTTATATCATTTGATTCTGGAAGTGCAATTGTTTTAATTTCTTTTCTAGCTCTATTTTTAATTTCTTCTATAAAAGACATATTTTTCCTCCTTAAACAAATTATATCTATTATATAGCAAAATAACGTAAATTTCAAGTATAATTGCTTATATATTTTATATTCCAATAACTCCTGCTAAGAAAAAATTAATTATATATATAAGCATGTATAATAATATTAAAGATATAATAACTAATAATACTTTTACAAATATGTTTATTTTCTTTAAGGTTTGTTTTGTTTTTTCATTGCTTACATCAAATTCATCATCACTAATGTCTGCTCCATATTGTTGCTCATACTCTTCCTTTTTACCTGCTTGCCATTTTTCTAGTTGTTCCCAATCCTCTTTATTTTCCATTTTTTCCTCCTAAGTTAAAACATGACCCTAAATGTTAGAAATATATCTAGCATTTAGGGTTAATTATTTTATTTTTCTTTTGTATAAACTAATTTATTATCATTATTAATTTTTACCATATTGCCACCATTTGTTTTTTCTGTATGTCCAATTACTGCTGAATCTATGTTGAACGATTTTGCAATTTCAATTATTTTTTCTGCATCTTCCATAGTTTTGACAATTATTTCCATACCTATTCCCATATTCAATGTTTGATACATATTGTAGTCATCTATATTTCTTATTCTTTGTATCTCTTTAAATATTGGAGGAACTTTTATGCTATTTACTTTGTCTTTAATATATGCAATATTGTTGCCGAAGTTTATAGATTTAGTTAATCCTCCACCTGAACAATGAATTATTCCACTTGGTACTATTTTACTCTCTTTCATCTTTTTTAATACTGGTAGGAAAGTTCTTGTAGGTGATAAAATTGCTTCTGCTATTGTAAGAGATGTCCCTTCTAATTTATCTTCTAAATGATAATTTCCAACAAATAAATTTTCTTCATTTACAGTTTGATCCATTGCTTCTTTGTATTTACGATAATCTGGATGTAATAAAGTATTAATTGCAAGTGTCAAACCATTACTTCTTATTCCTGAATTTTCTTTATCCTCGTAAGTACTTTGACCGTAAGATGCAAGTCCTACAATATATTCTCCTTCTGTTATGTTATTACAGTCTATTACTTCTTCTTTTGGAATTGTAGCACATGCTGTTACATCAATTCCCATAGTTGTTGTATAACTTCCAACATCTGCTGTTTCTCCTCCGGCATTATATAGTTTTATTCCTAAAGTTTCCATTTTCTTAAAAAATTCTGCATATCCTTCTATTATTAAAGCTAGTGCTTCATCATCTACTCTATTTGAATTTCTTGCTATATGGTTTGATATATATATATCATCTGTAACTCCTACACAAGCCATATCATCTGTATTCATAACAACTGCATCTTGTGGTAAAGTTTTTAAAAAGCTAGTACCTAATCCTTCCTTCATAGCAATATATGCAACATTACTTTTTGTTCCAACTCCATCTGAGTGAATTATTTGTACAAAGTTATTTTTAACTTCTTCTGGTAATGAAGTAGCTACTGGAACTATTTGGCAAAAAGCTCCAGGATATAGTCCTTTTGATAAATTTTTTGTTGCTTTATGTACTCCTTCTTTTTTTGAAGAAACTCCAAGTGTAGCATATGGATCATTTATTTGTTCTTTCATTTTTACCTCCGTTTATATTTTTTACTTATAAAGTATATCATATTAACCTTTAAATGTAAACAAAAAATAATATAAAAGCCGGTAAGCAATGCGAAATCACATTACTTACCGCTTTTAGGTATTATTCTTTCGGCTTTACCAAAAGAGCCAGCCTTGAACAGTTCCGTCGGAGGATTCAAGTACATATAGGACATCTTTGTCAATCAACAGATAATAAGGATCCTTAAAACATTGCGCGTATTTTTCGAACCAGTCTTTGACGTCAATTATTTCGTCTTTTACTGCAACTTCATACGGCTGTTTATGGATTGTATCTATCGGATTAACAAATAGTCTTTTTAGTCCGGGTACTCTTAATCTTCTTGAAGCTCTGTCCTTAAAGATTTTCGAAAGTTTAAGTTCAAAGTTCATAGAAGAAAGAATCAGGGAACTTGTCTTTACTACCACAGCTTTTTCAAACTCGTCTGGAACATAAAACCTATAGGTCAATGTCTTGCTCAAGTCTGAGATGGGGATTGTAAAATCCTTATCTTCAAAAGCAGTAGTTTCTCCTCCTTCGACTTTTAAAAATGCGCTTCTGTACTCACTCGGTACTTCTAGCCGAACTTCCTTCATTAGTTTAACACCTCCTTAAATAATTATTTTGCAAGGTTTATGGGTTATTAACCGTGAATTTACGGTTATGGTGCGAGTAATGGGACTTGAACCCATACGTGATACCACACACGCCCCTCAAACGTGCCTGTCTGCCAATTCCAGCATACTCGCATATATAAATATATTTTATCATATTTTGTGGCAAAATTAAAGCTTTTTGTGGTAAAATGTTGTATAATATCTGTAAAATAAGATTAAATATAAAGACTTACACAATATATTCTAGGACTAAATATAAGTAGTTTTAATGTATATTTCTTGAAAGGAAAGTTTTATGGATTTACGATACGAAGTTACTGATAATAAGTATTTCAATATTAAAGAACTATTAAGAAACGAGTTCTCTGTTTCTTCTAGATTATATACTAAATTAAAAAATTACAATCATATATATTTAAATAAGAGCAATCAATTTTTTGATGATACTTTACATATAGGCGATATTGTAGAAATAGAGTTAGGCTTTGATGAGGAAAGTGAAAATATTGTTCCAAATAAAATGTCTTTAGATATTCTCTATGAAGATAAATATTTACTTATATTAAATAAACCCGCAAAGCTTGCTGTTCATCCATCAATAAGACATTTTGATGACACACTTTCTAATGGCGTTAAGTATTATTTTGAGAGTATTTCTTTAAAAAGAAAAATAAGAATTGTGAATAGACTTGATAAAGATACCTCAGGAATAGTTATATTTGCTAAAAATGAATATGTACAAGAAGCACTTATTTCTCAAATGAAAAATAATATTTTTAAAAAAGAATATATTGCAATTCTTGATGGCATTTTGGATAAAAAGAAGCGGAACTATAGACGCTCCAATCACTAGAAAAGAAGGAAGTATTATAGAAAGATGCATTGATAAAAATGGACAAAGGTCAATTACTCATTATGATGTAATTGAAGAAAAAAATAATTTTAGTATAGTACATTTTATATTAGAAACTGGAAGAACTCATCAAATTAGAATTCACTCAAAATATATAGGGCATCAAATCTTAGGAGATTCACTTTATGGCGAGGCTTCCCCATTTATTGATAGACAAGCACTTCATGCATACAAATTAAGCTTTATTCATCCTATAACAAAAGAAAAAATGAAAGTAACTGCTCCTATTCCAAAAGATATGAAAGACATTATTGATTTATAAATAATAAAATAAAAAAGAAGTTCTAATTGTTTAAATCCTCACAAATATTATATTTTTTAATATTTGAAAGTATTTTTCTATTGAACTTCCTTTTATTTTTCATAATTTATAATTTCAAGTAAATCTATAAGCCGGGTTCTGTCGTGAATAGTCATTTATCTCGAATATATATTGCTATATATCTCTAGCCGCATTTTTAAGGAACCGACGAGCAGTCTTATGTCCTCATTTCAGCGTTGCTCCAGGTGGGGTTTACACTGACCCGATATGTCACCATACCAGCGGTGAGCTCTTACCTCACCTTTTCACACTTACCTAAAAACTTTAGGCGTTTATTTTCTGTTGCACTTTCCTTGGGGTTTCCCCCACTAGACGTTATCTAGCACCCTTGCTCTGTGGAGCCCGGACTTTCCTCATATACAAAAGTATACGCGACTATTCAATTTACTCTAATTACTATTTTAAGCTCTATTTTCCTTTTTGTCAAGTTTTATAAAATTTGATTTCTCAATTCTTCCTTTGTAGTTAATTTTTCAATTTTATTTTTATAATATTAATTTTATTTATAACATCAATATTAATTTTAATTTTATTTTAATTTAATTTTATATAAATTTTATTTTTATAATATTATTTCTACTTATTTTCTTTTATAAGCTCTTCAACAATTTGAATTGCATTACTTGCTGCGCCTTTTCTTAAGTTGTCAGCAACTACCCAAAGATTAACTCCAGATTTTATGCTAAAGTCTCTTCTTATTCTTCCAACATAAACATCATCATGTCCAGAAGCATTTGTTGCAAGTGGATATATATCATGCTCTGGGTCATCTTCTACAATAATACCTTTTGCTTTTCTCAAGCTTTCTACTAATTCTTTCAAATCAAATTCTTTTTCAAATTCAACATTTATTGATTCACTATGTGAATTAATTACCGGAACTCTTACAGTTGTTGCTGTAATTGGTAAATTGGGTCTTCCTAGTATTTTTCTTGTTTCATTAATCATTTTTTCTTCTTCTTTTGTATATCCATTATCTAAGAATACATCAATATGTGGTAAGCAGTTATTGATAATTGGATGTGCAAACTTTTGAAGCTTGTATCCTTTTTTATTTCCATCTTGTAAGTCTTTTATTCCCTTTATTCCTGCACCTGAGACAGCTTGATAAGTAGAATATACTATTCTTTTTATTTTGTACTTATCATCTAGTACCTTTAAAGGCACTACTGCTTGTATTGTAGAACAGTTTGGGTTTGCGATTATACCTTTGTTTTTCTTTATTTCTTCTGGATTTACCTCTGGAACGACTAAAGGTACATCTTTATCCATTCTCCAAGCACTACTATTATCTACAACTATACATCCTTTTGAAGCAGCTATTGGTGCAAATTTTTTCGAAGTTTCACCACCTGCTGAAAATATTGCAAAATCGAATCCTTCATCAAAAGAATCTTCTTTGAGTTCTCTAACTTCATATTCCTTTCCCATAAATTCTATTTTACTTCCTGCTGATTTAATTGAAGAGAAAAAAACATATTCTGATATTGGCAAGTTTTTCTCTTCTAAAACTTCTCTTGCCACTCTTCCGACAACTCCTGTTGCTCCTACTAGAGCTAACTTAAATTTCCTTTCTTTCGCATTCATAATTACAAATGCCTCCCATTATTTAAAAAAACAAATTATGCATAATATTCATGCAAGTATCAACATTATCTTCACTTACTTTGAAAGAAATATGCATATCTGTTTGATCCAAGTTATTAAACTTTAGATTATTTTTGTTTAGTTCATTAACTACTTTGTCTTTTGTTTCTGTATCTATATTAGTTCCAACTATTGATACCTCATTTTTGCTCGTTGCAACCCCTGTTATTTTTACACTTTTACTAGTATTGTCAAAGCAATCTAAAACTGTTGTACCTCCTACATTTGACATACTAGATCTAACAATCAATTTTATATTATTTTCTTTTGCTAATTTTACGCATTTATTATGAAGAACACCTGCTCCCAAATTTGAAAATTCTAGCATTTCTTCATAAGAAATGTATTTTAATTTTACTGCATTATTTACAATTCTTGGATCGGCTGTATATACACCATCAACATCTGTATATATTTCACAGCTATCAGCATGAAGAGCCGAAGCTAAAGCAACTGCTGTAGTATCTGATCCACCTCTACCAAGTGTTGTATAGTTATTATTTTCATCTATTCCTTGAAATCCTGTTACTATTACTATTTTTCCTTCATCAAGTTCTTTTTCAATTCTTTCAGTTTCTATTTTAAGTAAAGTAGCATCTCCATAATTACTATTAGTAATCATTCGTACTTGGAATGCATTTAAAGATACAGCTGGAATTCCAAGCTTATCAAACGCCATTGCCATTAATGCAACAGATATTTGCTCTCCAACTGTAAATAACATATCCATTTCTCTTTTTGGTACATCATTGCTTATTTCATTTGCACTTGAAACAAGCTCATCTGTAAATTTTCCCATTGCAGAAAGTACTAGAACTATTTTATTACCTAGTTTATAGTCATCAATACATCTGTTTGCTACATTAAATATTTTATCTTTATTTGCAACAGAAGTTCCTCCAAATTTTTTTACCATTAACATTTTAAGTCAACCTCTTTTATTGTTCATGATAATATAATAATATAATTATATATTAAAATATCGTATACTTATATTATATTATTATTTATTAAAAAAAGTTTGTCAATAATTTTATAAAAAAATTATTTTGAAGTTTTATGAACTTAAGACTCATTTAATAAAAACTATTAAAAAATATTTTATTATAAGAAAAGTGGCTTCGCCATATGTGCATTTTGCTTCACAAATATGCACAGCCCAAGGTAACTTAACCTTGTTGCATACGGAAAAATCTTAAATGGGGTCAAGATAAAAGCTGCTTTTTCCTATGCAATGAAAAAGCAATTTGTGAATAATCACAAATTGCTTACTCTTATTTTACTATTTTTTTCATAATACCATTTTTTAGTTTTTCTTTCATGTCTTCAATTTCTTTACTATACATTTTGTTTATTTCTACAAGTTCTTCTTCTGTGAAATCATTTATGCTTAATTCATAATTATCAAATTTTTTCTTTTTTTCTGTAATATTTAAATTATCCACTATCTTTCCTCCTCTTCGATAGATTTAGGACCTGTTGCTTCTTTATCTGGTGCTCTTAATTGCTCATCCACAGAATTTAGAAATTCAAAAATTGTTCTATTAGTTATTGCTCTTCTAGCATTTGCTGAAATTCCAAAATCATAATTAGCGGGAATAGCATCTTTGAATGTCATTACAATCGCTTGAAGCTCTGCTTCTGCAATTTTTCTTGCTGCACTTTCTTCTGCTGCTCTCCTTTGCCAATAAAGAACTGTCATTAATGTTTGTATATTATTAGGTAGTGTTTTATTTTGCATAGCAACTTGAAAATCCAATGAAATTTCTCGAGGATACTGTGGCAATTTAAAATTAGCTAACATTCCTCTTATCACTTCTACATCATATTTAGAGCTTTTATCCCAATCATTACATTCAAGTATTCTTCTTAAACTTACTGTTTCTTCCACTTCATCATTATTAAAAGAACATAATAATGAAATAAACTTTTGTAATCCAGGACAATGTTCTTTAAATTCTTCATCTGTATCTTCTTTACTTTCTCCTGTTCTTTCCATATAAACTCTTTTTAAAGAATCTATATATGGATTAATTGTTTGATAATTTGTGTTATATATTGGGTCGTCATCAGAAATATTTTCCCATCTTACTTGTCCATCATAGTTTAAAATGTTTGATATTTTTGTTTGATAATCACCTAAAGTATCTCTTGATGTAGAAATTGCACTTTGAATAGTCTCTTTTTCTTTTCTTGAAGCCTCTATTTGCGCATTTATATCTTTTAGTTCTTGATTTTTCTTAGCAATTGTTGCGTTTATAGTTTTATCTAATTCTTGCAATTTTTTTTGCCTTTTACTCTCTACTATTTTTTCAGTTTCTCTATCTCCTTCAGCCATTAATTGTTCTCTTCTTTTTTGTAAAGCTTCTAACTCTGAAGAAACTTCATCTATTTCTTTAGATAGCCTTTCTTTTTTACTTCTTAATTCATCATTTGCTGATTCTAATGAATCTCGGTCTCTAAGTGCTGTTTCATGTTCACTCTGTAATTTTTCTAATTCGCTCTGTAAAGATTCCTTTGCTGACATATAACTATCTAGTTCTATAGAATGTGATTCTTCGATTAGAGACATTAGAGCTTGTTTTGCATGTGGTCTTAATGCTTCTCCTCTACTAATTAATTCTAACCTATCTCCGTGTAGCATAATTTCTACATAGCTTAGTAAGTCTGATAAATAGCTAATTTTATCAATATCTGCAGTTGGTGCAATATTGGCTAACTTCCTTATTGTAGCTATAATTCTATCTTGACCTAAACTATTTACAAAATACATATCATTTTCTAAAGATGGGTTGTTTTCTAACATTCTTAAAAAGTTTGCTTGTTCACTTGTTATATTTTTTAACATGAAAAAATCTCCTTTTTTATATTAACATAATATAAATTATAGCATACTTTACATAATATGTCAATTTGCACCTAAAAATTTTGTTTTGTTATACACCTAAAAATTTTTGCTTTGACACTTATGTAATATCTTATGTAGTAATGCGCTATAAACTTTGCTTAGGAGATTATTTGCAAAATTTTATATAAAAATGATAGGCACCTACCTATCATTTTAAAGAAATATGTATATTACTAACTTCTGCTTTTAATTCTCTTGAAATAATATTTTGAACTTGTGCTACTTCTTCTGGCGAAAGTTCTTTTTTACCTATTATTACACTTATGCTATCTCCATTTACAAAAATAATATTTTCACTAAAACCTTTTGTAGTAAGTAAATTTTCTGCAATCATTATAGCATTTTGAAGTTCATTGATTTTATTTATTTCTTGCTGTGCTATTGTTTTCTCTTGAGCCATTTCTGACGAACTATTTAATATTACTTGATATCTTTCTATCATTTGAGAATACATAATATTTCTTTCAAGCTTTGAAGCTTCGAAATAATCACTTTGGTCTGTACTTGTTTCTAAACTAGAAGAATTTTCTAAATTAGATTCGTTTTCTTGATTACTAGCTTCTGTTGTTATATTTGATTCGTTTGCATTTACCCCATTTGAAGTTTCTTTTGAATTTACATTATTACTTATTGCATTATTTTCTTTGTCATCTGTTACTTGATTTACATTAGTGTTAATACCTTCACTATTTTCGTTTGTAACATTTGCATTTACAAGCTCTGCATCACCAATAGAAGCTAAATGTGTAGATTCATCTGGATTTACTCCTACTGTGTTTGCATTATGACTTTGTGAAGCATCATAGTTTAAATATCCTGCTGTTATTAGCATTAAAGATATAACTAGAATTGCTAATTGATTTTTCTTAATAACTTTCATATAAAATTTGTATGACATAAATATATCATACCTCTCCTTTCATTAAATTCTTATAATTTGCTATATGCAAATAAATTTTACATATAAATTTTATAACTAATTCATAGAGAATACTTGTACCTTATGAGTTGGAACTCCTGTTACTGCTTCTACTGCAGAAATTATATTGGTTTTTATTTTTACATCAGATGCTCCTTCTGCTGTTACAATTACTCCTTCTATTTTAGGATTTATTATGGTTTGCGTTGCTGGTACACTTTCTCCTTCTTCATCAGTAAAAATTACTTCCTTTTTTGTTTCCTCTTCTTCGACCGTTCTTGTTCCACCTTCTGAATCTATTTCTGAAGTATGAGATACAGAATTATTCTCATTATACATTGCTATTACTTCACTTGATGTAGAATATGTAATCAAAACTTTTACTTTTCCGAACGCCTGATATTGTTTCTAGTATATTTTCTATTCTTTCTTCTAAATCAGTTTGACTATTTTCTTTTGAAGCTTCTTTTTCTGTTGCAAGTTCTTTATAAAGACTAACTTCTGAATCATTTTTTTTATCTTCTTTTTTTAATATAGCATTTATTGCTATCAAAGTTACTATCAAAACTATTAAGAAAAAAACTAAATTTTCTATTTTTTTCTTGTCTTTTTTATTAGAAACCTTTGCTTCTTTATTTTCAGTAATTGTTTTTAAATCTTCAACATCAAATTTTTCTTCTGTATTTTTTTTAAAAAACAATTTTTTTATCTTATTCATTTGTTCATTAAACATAAAAGCCTCCTATATGTTATTATTTTTATCTTTATAATTAAGGTTTTCCTAATATTTTAAGCTTTACTATATCTCATTTACTTTTATTTCTTCTTTTTCAATTCCATAATTAGTATTCAAAAGTTCTTTTATTTCTTCTATTTCTTGAATACTCAAAGAATTTTCTTTTATTTCTCCGATTTCTACTTTGTTTACTGATATGTTGTTATTTCCTGCTTCTTTATATTTTTTTATTTTTAAATTAACTTTAGTTATATTTCCTGTTTCTAAATCAACCTCAAATTCAATATTTCTTACACTAAATCCGCTTCTCCTCTATATTCTTTTTCATTTGATTTCTAATTTCTCTTTTAAATGTATCTTCAATAGTCCCTACATTTATGTTATTTTCTACCTCAGACACATTTAAGTATTTTTCATATTCATTGTAATCTATTTTTAAATTTTTCCCTGTTGCAAAGGTAATTACAGGAGAAATTATCGTATATAATATATATACACCAATTAATGTTTTTATGTACTTTTGAGTGTTACCTTTTGGAAGTACCATTTCTAAAATTGTTCCAATTATCACAGCCACTATTACTTGCTCTGCCCAAGAACCTATACTATTTATCATCTATACATCATCCCACTATTAGTTATTTTTATAACAAGAGTAAGTCCTATTATCAGCATTACAGAAATTGAACAAAGTATTCCTAAAAATACTTTGAATGTATCTCCTATTTGTTCTAAAACTGATACTATTTTTTTATCTGCAATAGTTTCACTTAAAGCTGCTGTCAAATTAAAGGATATTGCCATAATTGCAAGTTTTATTATTGGTGCAATAGAAATCGAAAGTACAACAAATATTCCGAAGCATACCAACTGCATTTTTTAGTATATTGCTACAACCTAAAACAGCATCTACTGTTTCTCCTAAGATTTTTCCAACAACTGGTATAGCAGAAGTTACAACTGCTTTTGTCGTTTTTATTGTTATTCCGATCTACACTACTTGTTAAGCTTCCTTCGAGTGATAAAATTCCGAACAAATATTGTAAGTAGAATTCCAAGAGTCCATACTACACTAGATTTAAAAAATTTAGATAGTTTATTTATTTGTATCTTATCTGATATCTTTGATATTATTCCTAATAGTGTGCCTACTAAAATTAATGGTAGAAATACTGATGAAATTATATTTCCTATAAATGTTATTGCAATTAATAAAATTGGTTCTACTGTTGATGCTGTCACCAAATTTCCAGTTGATACCATTAATGCAATTAGAATTGGCAGTAGTGAATTTAAAAAGCCAACCAGATTATTTATTGTTTCTTTTATAAGCAAAATTACTTCTGAAAAATTGCCCATTACAAGTGTAACTATTAATATGTATTGCACATAGTAGGTTATTTGTCCTATTTGATTGTTTTCCAGACCTTCACTTATATTTTTTACTATGCTATGTATTATGATGATTACTAAAATATATCCGAGTGTCCTAATTATATATATTGTTTCTTTTCCTGCTATTTTAAGTATTCCTTTTAATATTCCATTTTTATCTATTTTCCCTGTTAATGCACTTCTATAAAAAGAATCTAAGTCTATATCTTCAAAGCTTTCTTGTGTATATTTTTTTGATTCTTTGATAAATGAAGATATTCCAAGTGTCTCTTCTTGCTCTTGTAGGATTTCATTTGTACTTTCTCCATATACTAAGTTATTATGACACAGTAGTAAAAGAAAAAGTATTATGAATATTATTTTTTTCATAAGTTCCTCTTTTCTTTAAGGTAGAATTTTTAGTATAGTTTCTAGCATAGAAGAAATTATTGGAATAGACATAGATATTATTAAAACTTTTCCACCTAAATCTACCTTTGCACCTATTGCATTTTCTCCGGCATCTTTACATATATTGACTGCAAATTCTGTCAAAAATGCAATTCCTGTAATTTTCATTAGTATTTTTAAAAATTCTTCGCCTCCGTTTATTTTGTTTGATAAATTCATAAGTAATTCTACAATTCCTGAAAGTTTGTCCATAACTGATAAAAGAATAAGAGCACTTACGATAAGTGAAATATATATTGCAAATTCAGGTTTATATTGTTTTATAACTATCATGATTACAACCGCAGAAATTGCTATTCCTACAATTTTTATTATTTCCATATATTCTTCTTCCTTTCAGGTATAAGACTCAAAATTTAACTTTTAAATAATCTTGGAAGATGATTATATCTTTTTAAATGCATTAAAGTCTTACAAATTAAATATTGTTCGTACTGTGTTAAATAAAGTGCTTATTTCTTGTATCACCATTGTAAGTACAATTACAAGTCCTGCAAGAGTCGTCATCATAGCTTGATCTTCTCTTCCTGCTCTAACTAATACTTGATGTAAGACAGCTACTAAAATTCCTATTGCAGCTATTTTAAATAGTAAATCAATATCCAAAGCATTTTCCTCCAACTTTATTTTGTTTTACGATATGTAATAATTTATTTATATTATCTTTGCAGTCGCAACTTCCATATCTAAAAGTTTATATGTAAGTTGCTCCATATCGCACTTCGCTTACGCTACGTTTGATCGCTTACGCAGATAATCTAAATAAATTATTACATATCGTAAATTATAATATTATTATTTAGATAAATATTATAACCATAACAATTCCTAAGATAATCCCCAAATTTCTATATAACTTTTCGTTTTTCCTTTGCTCTTCTTCTGCTTTTTGAATTTGCATATCAACAAATTTTTTACTTAAATTTATTTCACTAAGTTGTCCTTCTACATTTGTTTTTCCTAGTAATTTTTCTAGGTTTCTTAATATTTCTAAATCTTCTTTGTTTAAATATGTTTCAGATTTATTTATCCCATACTCTAAAGCTTCTGATGCTGATGATGTTTTCATTTTTTCTTTTGAAATTGCAAAAATTTGAGAGATTCCATAATCAAATTCTCTAGATAAATCTTCAAAAATTTTTGGAAGAGGTTCATAAGTATATTTTATTTTGGTCTCTAAGACGTTTAAAACGTTTCTAAGCAATTTTAAGTCTCTTACCCTAAACTTATATCTATTTGCTATTACAAACCCTAAAATTGACGTTATAGCAAAAATTAATGTTAGTATTATGTATTTTATAAATATCATAGTTTATCCTTTGATTTTATTTCATGTAATATATATATTCCTAATTTCTATTTTTAGAACTATTAATTAAAAATAAAATTTTCAGTTTTTTAAATTAAATGGAATTTCAAATGATAATTTACAAATTTTCGAAACATTGACATTATGTAAATTTTGTGGTATTATAAAATTGATTCTATTGAAAGGAGGATCTCTGATGAAGATCCTGGTAGATGAAAAAGCTCTTTCCAAATGGAAGGAGCGGTTCGGCGATATGGTGGAGGATGCAATCAATCTTGGCCAAAAGATCTTCTCTCAGTATGAGGATGATCCTGACGCTGAGTTTATGATTGTGCTTTCCAACGAAAGGGATAAGTATATGTCTTATCCGGAGGCAAAGCTTTTCGTTTCGTACAGACCGCTCAGCTTTACCCGTGAGGGAACGCCGGTTATACCGGCCATCTTCTTCAAAATCGTCGAATAACCCAAAAGGCCAGGCAGAGTTGACTATAAACTTTGCCTGTGCTTTTTTTATTGTATAGGAAAAATCAGCTTTTATCTTGAACCTATTTAAGATTTTTCCGTATACAACAAGGTTAAGCTACTTTTATTCGCAATATACTTTATATACTTTTCCTTTTTCTTTACTATCTAGAAAAATTATTTTATTAAATAATTTAAGATTTAACATTTTCTTCATTACTGGATTTACTTTCAACTCTTCTAATGCATCTCCATGTGCTGTAAATATTCCTTTTACACCTGAACACAATGCATAATTTATTGCTGATATATCTTCTATGTTACCTATTTCATCAGACACTATAACTTTTGGTGACATACTTCTAATTAACATTTCCATACCTATACTTTTTTTAACATTATTTAACACATCTGTTCTAATTCCTAAATCATTCCATGATATTCCTTTATCCATAGCCGAAATTTCTCCTCTTTCATCAACAACTCCAACCGTAATACCGATTAAATCCATATTCCTCTACTCCATTACTTATATTTTTTACTAAATCTCTTAAAATAGTTGTTTTACCTGTTCCTGGTCTTCCTACAATTAGAGTATTGTATATACTATTATTTTCTATATCTACTATATACTCTAATATTTCTTTAGAAGCCCCTTTAACTTCTCTTGATATTCTAAAATTTAGACTAGAAATATATGCTATGTTTTTTACTTTTCCATCTTCAAAAACTACATCTCCTGTAATTCCTACCCTGTGTCCACCTTGCACTGTTATAAAACCGATTGCAAATTTGATTTTGGTATGTATATATAGAATTATCACATAATATTTGCAGAATTCTTAGTATTTCTTCTGAATTTATGTTGTATGGGATTATTATTTCTTCATTAGAACATTTTAAAATTATGGGTTTATTGACTCTTAATCGTATTTCTTCTAGATTTTGAAAATTACTATTTATACTTTCAGAAATAAATTTTGATATATTATTTGGAAAAAAATTTAAAATTGATGTCATAAAAATTCCTTCTTCTTTTGTTTTATTAAAAAAATAAAAGCTGAATTAGAATGTAAAATTCAGTATATTTTGCTTCTTATACATATTATATTAGGTTGTAGCATAATTTAGAACTAAATTTTATAAATAGTTTTAGAATAGAACAAAATTTCTTAGCACTCTTTGTTCTTGCCAATTTTAGTTTCTAACTAAAACGGAAAATCTTAAAGAGTGAGTTTAGCATTTTAATTTACTAGAAAATTAAAAAGATAGTGCCTCTTGCAGAGGCACTATCTCAAGCAAGGACTAACTATTTCGCCACTTCAATTATTTTCTCGGTGATGCCAAAATCAAGCAGAATTTTAGGAATTGTATGGAACCAAAAATTATCCGGATTGAGACTTTCTTCGACTTCTACCTTATACTCTTTTGCTTTTTCAAGTTCTTCTGATAAGGCATTATGGTTTTTAAGAAAAGTTTCTGCTTTTTGAACCACATCATCTTCATCAGATAAGTCTCTAAAATCCTTTATGCTTTCGTCAATCTGCATCTGAATCGATTGAATTCTTTGATCTGCCAACTCCAAATCTTCCGGCGTCTTGGATAAAACGCTTTGATATCCAAGTGCTCCTATAATTACGATTGCTCCTGTAAGAAGTGTGCAATCAACTATTGTTTTATGAAATCTTTTAAATGGTTTCATAAAGCAACAGATCAAAAGCACAATGAATATAACTGTTGCCATTGCTTTCCCCTCCTAAAAATTACTTTTATTGATGTATTTTTTGTATGATAAAACCAAAAAGTAAGGAGGAATATCCCATAATTCCTCTTCACTATTTAGTGAAATGTAATTGGGATATAACTAAAAAATATTTAATTATATCAGTCTATATTATACGCTCATATACATAACATGTCAATTAACGTATTCTTATTAGGATGGTTTTAAAATATATAAAGGCTGGCACCCTTTCTATAAGGATGCCAGCTTCGCGTAGGTACTGTTATTTTCCCGCCTCGATTACTCTTTCGATGATGCCGAAGTCAAGCAAAATTTTAGGTAAGGTATGAGACCAAAAGTTATCCGTATCAAGCCTTTTTTCTATGGCTTGCTTCTGCTTGTATGTTTGTTTAAGTTCTTCTGTTAGACTCATATACTCTTCGATATAATTTTCTGAGTTTTGAGATTCAACAGTGCTTCCAGTAAACGAATTTTTTATGTTGCTTCTCAAATCGTCTATCTTTATCTCGAGGGATTGAATGTTTTGCTCGGTGGCCTCCAAATCGGCGGGTGTAGTAGTAAGATTCTTATAATAAGCAACTCCTACTACCATAATAACCAATGCAGTAAAAAACGAAATGGTTTTTGCCAATTCATGCGTTTCTTTACTGGTTGATTTTCTAGTGAATACCCAAAATGAGAATAAAAATAACAGTGTTACCATTGCTTTTCCTCCTAAATTACTTTTATTGATGAATTTTTTATATGATAAAACCAAAAAGCAAGGAGGAATATCCCGTAATTCCTCTTCACTATTTAGTGAAATGTAATTGGGATATAACTAAAATATTTAATTATATCAATTATATTATAGCATAATTTACATAATGCGTCAAATTGAATACTTTTATCTTTTGGGTTTATAATAATTAACTTTTAACTTGACGATTTATAATTTTTTATTACTTTATTTAAGTGTTAATATAAATTTTGTCAATAAAAGCAAAATAAACCTAAATCATTAGACAAGAGTTTAATAATTTAGGTTTATTAAATTTAAAATTTTGTTATATATTATTCATTCCAGTTATGGAAAACTTCAGAAACATCATCTAAGTCATCAAGTTTTTCAATCAATCTTTCCATTTTTTCTGCACCTTTTTCATCCAAATCAACATATGTTGTAGGTACCATTTCTATTGCAGCTTCTGCAAATGTTAAGCCTTTTGCTTCTAGATTATCTCTTACTGTAGAAAAATCATCTGGTGAAGTTGTAATTTCATAATATTCTTCTTCTGCTGAGAAATCTTCTGCTCCACATTCTAGTGCAAGCATCATTATATCATCTTCTGACATTGATGTACTTTCTTTTTCTATTACAATTACACCTTTTCTATTAAACATATATGATACGCAACCTGTTGTTCCTAAGCTTCCTCCTGATCTATCAAATACATATCTTATGTCTGCTGCTGTTCTATTTCTATTATTTGTTGTTGCGTTTACAATTATTGCCACTCCATTTGGTCCATAGCCTTCATATGTAACTTCTTCGTAAGTTTCATCATTTCCGGCTCCAGATGCCCTCTTTATTGCACTATTAATTGTATCATTTGGCATATTTGCAGCTTTACATTTAGCTATAACGTCTTTTAACTTTGAATTTCCAGCAGGATCAGGTCCTCCTTGCTTTACTGCTATTAATAATTCTCTACCAAGTTTTGTAAATATTTTTCCACGAGCTGCATCTGCTTTTCCTTTTTTAGCTTGGATGTTATGCCATTTACTGTGTCCTGACATGGTTAATTCCTCCTTTAATTTTTACTTATGTGTGTATTAAATACACTTACTTTAATATTTTAACATACTTTGTTTAATTTGTGTAGTATTTTTGTTAATTTTATTTTAATTTGATCTATCTCCCCATTAAAAATTTAGTAATTTATATAATACTTTATTGCTATTTATTATTCTTTCCTTCTATTTTTTGATTAATCATATTTGCAATGTAACCTGCACCATAGCCATTATCAATATTTACAGTACTTACTCCATTACTACAAGAATTTAACATGCTTAAAAGGGCTGCTAATCCGTTAAAACTTGCACCGTATCCACATGATGTTGGTACCGCTATAACTGGTGATTTCACCATTCCAGATACCACAGATGCAAGTGCCCCTTCCATTCCCGCAATTGCTATAATACAGTTTGCTCTATCTAAGCTTTTTCTTTGTGATAATATTCTATCAATTCCTGCAACTCCTACATCATAGATTCTTTCTACTTTACTTCCAAAGAATTCTGCAGTCTGAGCTGCTTCTTCAGCAACTGGAATATCTGATGTTCCTCCTGTGCAAATCACAATGTTCCCCACTTTTTCTTTTGGCTTTTCTATTTTAAGTATTCTGGAAATACTATCATAAGTTACTTGTGGTAAATCTTTTTTTACTAATTCATATTGATTTTTCGAAGCTCTCGTACCAAGGACTTCACCATTTTCTTTATATATGGACATATATATTTTAGCTAAATATTCATCTGGCTTTCCTTGGCAAAATACTACCTCACTTACTCCAACTCTTTCTTTTCTGTTATGGTCTATTTTCGCGTAACCTAAATCTTCATACTGATTTTTATTTATTTCTTTTTCTGCATCTTCAATTGAGATTTCTTGATTTTTAAGTTTTTCTAATATTTCTTTAATTTCCATTAAGGCCTTCTCTCTCCTATTTTCTACATATTAAGTTTTTATTTAGAGATAAATTTTTTAGAATCTATCTTATCATTCATACTTTATCTCTTACATATTTATTTCTTTGTATAATTCTTTAAGTGGAACATTACATTTTTCAGCTATTTCTTTTATGCTTTCATATTCTGGATATATATATTCTTCATTATCATTTTTTACTTTCTTTGCCTTTATCTTTCCATATTTCGTATCTAGCTCAATAATTTCTCTTGGAAGCTCTATTCTATCTTCAAAATGATACCTTATTCCTATTGTTGTTGTTTCTCTAAAAATTATATTTTGAAGAATATGAATATTTTCTGGTTTGGCACAAACAGTTAGTTTATATGCTGGTCTATTCTTTTTCATATATATTGGTGTATAAAAAGCATCTAATGCTCCATTTAAAAGTAGCTTTTCTATTGTATATCCAAGAATTTCACCGTTTGAATCATCTATATTGGTTTCCATCACTAAAATGGAATTATCTCTTTTATCTTTAGAATTTTCTAACATATTATCTTCTATTTCACCATAATATACTTTTAAGACATTAGGAATTTTTAAATCCTTATATCCAGCTCCCCAACCTATTTTTTCTACATTTATCATAGGAAGTGGAATGAACTCTTCGGCAAGTGTTGCAATTATTGCAGCTCCTGTTGGAGTTACAAGCTCTGTATCTTCATCTATTTGCCTAAACTTAACATTTGAAGATGCAAATATTTCACTTGTTGCAGGAACTGGAACCGACATTGTCCCATGTGCACATTCTATAAAGCCATGTCCATCATTTACAATGCTTGAAATTATTTTATCAGGCCTTATTCTATTAATAAGTATTGCTGTGCCAACAATATCTATAATAGAGTCTATTGCTCCAACTTCATGAAAATGTATTTCATCTATACTTTTTCCATGTACTTTTGATTCTGCTTCTGCAACTTTTAAAAATATCTTTTTAGATAGATTTTTTGTATCTTCTTCTAGATTACTTTCATCAATTATCTTATATATTTCATGCAAATTTCTGTGTTCATGATTATGGCTATGATGATGCTCATGTAAAATAACATCTACATACGTTGCTGTAATTCCATTTTTTACCTTCTTTGATATTTCGATATTATATCCATCTACATTTAGCTTTTTTAATTCTTCTAATAAATACTCTTTATCTTCTGTTATTTCTAACAAACTTCCAAGTGTCATATTTCCACTTATTCCACTTGAAGTATCAAAATACAATACTTTCAAATTTATTCCTCCTCTTAAAAACATAATAATCATATCATAAAATGGAGAAAAATAAAATATTAAAAGATAAATTTAATTAGCTACTAAACATTGAAGCTAATTAGTCAATTAAATTAGCTTTATAATAAGCCAAACAAAAAAGTTTGGCTCTGTTCTTATTATCTATTCAAAATATATATTGAAAAATTTAGGTATGTTGCAAATAATAACCATAAAATATAAGGTATTTGCAAAAGTCCTGCTAGTTTATCTTTTGAATAAAAATCCATAATCATCTTTATTACTAAGGCATCTAAAACTAATATCCAAATAAATGCAAGAAATCTTAAATCAAATACGAAAAATATAATTGGCCAGAGTAAATTTACTATAAGTTGAGAATAATATAAAATAGATGTCTCTTTTGTAAGCAAATCTTTTGTTTTTAATCTTCCATAAGATACTCCCATTAATATGTAAAGAATAGTCCAAACTATTGGAAACAATATTCCTGGTGGTGCAAGTTCTGGTTTTATTAGTTCGTTATAATCCATAAACCCAGAAATAATTATGCTAACTATTCCTCCTAATATTAATGGTAGTGCAATTGATTTTATGTAAATTTTTACATTTTCCATAAAAACCTCCATAACTCTTTTATTTTGTTTATACATGTATATGCTCAATTAATAAATTTTTGCCTATATTTTAATTGTTAAATTTTGCCAATGTTTTATTTAATTTTTCTTTTACATATTTTCGTTACTTTTTTGTATAAATATGCATTAATATTTTTTTATTTTTAGCAAATACTATTTTTATGCGAAATTTGTTTTCACATTTATGGAGGTTTCTATGGAAAGTAAGAATGAAAATTTAAATATATTAGATGAAGTAAACAAAGGTGCTACAATGGGAATGGATGCAATATCTTACGTTAATGAAAAAGCAAGTGATAATGATTTTAAAAAAGTTCTTGATACAGAATATAACAAATATCAAAAAATTTCTGAAAGAGTAAATAATCTTTATGATAAATATTCTGATAAAGAACCTCATGAAACAAATGCCATGAATAAGATGATGACATGGTATGGAATACAAATGAGAACAATGATGGATGATACTACTTCAAAATTATCTGAACTTTTAATGCAAGGAACTAACATGGGAATTATTGAAGGAAGAAGATTATTAAATGAGCATCAAGATGCTGCACCTGACGTAAAAAATATATTAAATGACTTTGTTGTAATGCAAGAGGATAGCGTTGAAACTTTGAAAAAATATTTGTAGTAAATTTTTTCAAAAGGTTATATTGGTAAATGATTATAATAAATTAATTTAATAATTATAGGAGATTAATATATAGTTTTTCTCAAGAAAATTTGTCAGGTTTTAGGGTAATCCGTAAGCAGCAGGCTTGACAAACTTTTCTTTCGAAAAATATATATTAATCTCCGTGTCTTTTTATTTAAATATATAATCTCAAAATTGCTCTGAAATAAAGCTTTTATTATTTATACAATTCTACATAAAATTCTATGAATTTAGAATCATTTTTTACATATATATTTCCACCGTGCAATTCAATAATCTCTTTTGTTATTGCAAGACCAAGACCTGTCCCTCCTGTTTTAGTTGATCTAGATTCATCTATCCTATAAAATTTATCAAAAATTTTGTCTAATTTGTATTGTGGTATTTTGTCTCCTTCATTTCTAAATATTAATTCTATTTTATCATCATATTCTTTTAAAGAAATTTGAATTGTAGAATTTTCATAGCTATAATTTATTGCATTTTTTAGTAAATTTCCAAAAGCTCTTGCAAGTTTATCTCCATCTCCTAGAAACATTACATTCTCTTCTTTTTCTACCTGATATTCTAATTTTTTCTCTTGAAGCATTGGATAAAATTCTTCTAATAATTGCCCAAGAAGAAGTGATAAATCTATTTTAGATTTGTTAATCGGCATATCATGTAAGTCATATTTTGTTATTTCAAAAAACTGGTTTGTAAGGTCCTCTACTCTTACTGCTTTATCTAATGCTATTTGCAAATATTTATCTCTTAAATTCTGAGAAATATCTTTTTCTTGAGTTAAAAGTGTTAGATATCCTATTGTTGATGTAAGGGGTGTTTTTAAGTCATGTGCCATATACATTATAAGGTCATTTTTCTTGCTTACTGCATCTTTGGCTGCATTTTGGTTTGTAATTAAGTCTATTCTTATTTTATTTATTCTATTTTCTACTATTCCGAAGTTCACTAGATAACTTTATATCTCTTTCTGGATCCTTTAATACTTTATCCATTGAGTCAATTATTTCTATCATTCCTTCTATTGACTTTTTTATTAAGTTATATGCAACAATAGAAAATACAAAAATAAATATTATTGCTATAATAAGCATTTTGTTATGCACGCAAAATAGATACAGATTTCTATCTATACCTGAAACATATTCTGCAATAGGGTCTGACAAAATTCCCCCATCTATTATCAAAAGCGTTGCAAAAAAGATAATTAAAGAATAAATAACTATTCTTATAGCTGTTTTAATTGCTATACTATTTCTTAATTTTATAATATCGTCATCAATCAATTTTGTATCCAACTCCCCATACTGTTTTTATAAATTTAGGCTTTTTAGTATCTTCACCTAATTTTTCTCTTATTCTTCTAATATGAACCATTATTGTATTGTTACAGTCTAAATATTTTTCTTTCCAAACATTTTCAAAAAGCACTTCTGAACTTACAACATGTCCTTTATTTTGTGCTAAATATAAAAGTATATCAAACTCTAACGGTGTTAGTTCTATTGGCTTATCATAAAGTAAGCACTTATGTTCGTCTTTTCTTATTTCTAGACCATCTATATAAATACTTTCATTTTCTGATTTTTCGTTATATTTTGTATATCTTCTAATATTAGATTTTACCCTTGCAATAAGTTCAAGTGGATTAAAAGGTTTTGTCATATAATCATCTGCGCCAAGTGTTAATCCATTAATTTTATCCTTATCATCTATTTTGGCAGTTAGCATTATTATAGGAAATTTTAGATTTTTATCTCTTATATATTTACAAATTTCAAAACCGTCTTTTCCTTTAATCATGACGTCAAGTATCGCAAAATCCAAATCGACTGTATCTATACAATTAATTGCTTCTTCTGATGTATAAAATTTATATACTTCATAGCCTTCATTTTTTAAATACAATTCTACTAAATCTGCTATTTCTTTTTCATCATCTAATACTAATATCTTCATATTTTTTCCTTTCTCTACACATGTATTATAGCATATAACTTTTTATGTTTCACTCAAAATTACATAAATGTAAGAAAATTTTAAGAAATGATTAAGGTTTTCTTAAAAAATTTTTTTATTTTTTACTATATAATATAGACATATTCAAAGGAGGAATTTGTTTGAAAAAGAGAAAAAAAGTTAAATTAGGTAGAATATTTATTTTTATTATTCTACTCATATGTATAATATATTTTTTTATAAAAGTTAATAATTCAAATATCGCAAATGAGATATCTTTTAAAATTAATTCTAATTTAGTTAATGTCAATAATAGTAAATACAAAGCTATTGGTGAGGATACAAATAAGGATTATTCTGGGAAGCGGTAAAGAAAAAGTAGAAGATAAAGACCGGATATTCTACAACTTTTACAACTGTTGATAATTCTAAAATATATAAAGAGTATAAGCAAAACGGCGTATCTTCTTGGAGTAATAAGCCTTATTGGGATGCAGATATGGCTAATAGTGGCTGTCGGAATTACTTCTATGGCAATTATTTTAAGTGGATATGGATTAGATTATACACCAGGAGATTTAAGAGAAAAATATTATCCTGTACTTGATGGTGAAAACATTTCAAAGGAGCTAAAAAATACCTTTAAAATAAAAAATAGTGACTTTTACTTTGATTCTGTGCATTTATCAAGTAAGAATATTATTGCTCATTTACAAACTAATCGCCCAGTTTTAGTTTGCATTTGGAATAAGCCAGAGGAGAACAGATGGACAACTGCCTCTCACTATATGGTTTTGCTTGCAACTGATGGTAAAGATAAAGTTTATGTATCAAATCCAAATGGTTTAGAAGGTACTTATAAAGCTTCTGGTTGGTATGATATTGATGAGATACTTCCATATCTTGCAAAAGCTCTTTATATTGAGGAATAATTTTCAATAAATTTTTTTGGAGAGATGTTTATAGCGTTCTACATCTCTCCAAAAATTTTATATAGAATTTGCACCAACTTTTATTTTTTTACAGATGTCCTTTCATTTAATATTTCGCCATTCTCACTGCAATCATATTCTCTTTCTTGTTTAATCTTATCTCCATCTTCATAAATTTCAATTACATGGTATCCATTTAATTCTGGTTTTTTTACGTCTTCATCTGTCAATTCTCCAAATTTAATTTCATATTCTTCCAGATGCATTTGACTATCATCATAATATGCTACAGGTAATCCTGTCTTTACATCAAAATACCATCTTTGTTCATCATCTTTTATCTCATAGCAATCTTTTTCGTCAAACTTTACTCTATGAATATCTCCAAATAATGTTAATTTTAATATATCTTTAAAATTTATTAAATTGCACCAATATGGTAAAGTATAATCATAATCATAATCTAAATTATTATCCATGTGTCTTATTAAAGCTGTTTTATGTTCGGCATATTTTATCCCTGTTTCTTTTTCTTTTTGAGTCGAAGTACGGGCTCCATCAAGTACACTAAGATATTCATTATTTGATTGATATATTAATCTTCTTGAGTTTGGAATCACTTCATATACTATTTTTTCATCCTTTTCTTTGCCTTTATACTCCTCCATCTCTACTAAATAAGCTCCATCTTTAGTATAAGTTATAGTTTTATCCATTGAACTGCCATTATATTCTCTTGTTTCCCTATATAAATTATCTTTATTAGCTTTTACAGCCATTTGTGTTCTAAGAATTGAACCTCCAACCATATATAGTCTTGTTCCAAAAAGTGTTCCATATCGTACTGCAAATAGTGCTATTATAATTAAAAACGCATTTCTAAATATTTTTAGTTTTCTGTTATATTTTTTAATATATTTTACCTCTTTGTCACTACTTCTTTTTGCATTTACTTCTATGTCTTTTTTCATGCTATCTAGCACTCTTGTACACTCTTCACAAGTTTTAATATGTTCTTCTACAAATTCATTTGTCTCATTACTTGTGAGATTTTCTAGGTAATTTGGTAAAATGTCTTGTACAATTTTACATTCTTTTTTCTCTTTCATTTTCACCACTCTCCTTTAATTTTTGCTTACCTCTATAAAATGTTACTCTTGCCCAAGTTTCTGTTTTATTTAGTATTGTACCTATCTCTTTAAAACTTAACTCTCCTGTTAGCCTTAAATACATAACTTCTTTTGTTTTATTATCCAAATTTTGCATTTTTTTAAATAAATCTAGTTTATTTGTATTTGCTATTGCTGTTTCTTCTGTGTTTTCTAGTGCAATTAAAGAAATTTCTTCATCATCTATGTTTTTTAGCTTTTTTCTTTTATTGTATTCGTCAAACCACAAATGCTTTGCTATTTGGCATAACCACACAGACATTTTAGAGTTTCCTTTAAAGCTATCAATCTTTGTAACTGCTCTATAAAATGTTTCTTGGGTAAGCTCTTCAGCCATATCGCTGTCTCCGAGTTAAGCAGAATAGGTATTTATATACTGTCTTAAAATATTCTTTGTATATTTCTTCAATATTCTGCATAACTTTTCCTCCTTTTCTATATGACTGTTTATCCTATTATTTCGTTACAAAAAATAAAAAAGTTCCTATGTATTAATATTTAGCAGTAAGACTGTGCGTTTGAAATCCTAAATATATTTTGTCATAAAATAAAATTATATAAAGTCAAAATTTTTAGGTTCTAAATATGCTTTAGTGCTAAATATTAATATACAAGAACAACTTTTTATTACATTTTAGTTCTATTTAAAATATCAGTTTTTAAATCATACAACTTCTTTGATAAATCTACATAGTACTTTTGAGGATTATTTAATCTCTTTACCTCATCCCATATTGTACTTAGATCCTTCTTTGAATATTCTGCAATTTCCTTCAAAGTAGGTGTTTTATATATAAGTTTTCCGTTTTCAAATATCTTTTCTTGTAACTCACGTACATAGTAATTAGTTAATACTTTTCTTTTCCAAGTATTATGCTCATCAAATATCTCATATCCTTCATCTGAAACTGTTTCATCTTTTAACATTACAACATCTGCTAAAGCATAGTTTGTATCTTTAGAATAGAATCTGCACACTTTTTTAAAGCTTGGATTTGTTATTTTTTCCGTATTATCACTTATTTTTATTCTTGGTTCTATTTTTCCATCTTTTTCAATTCCAACTAATTTATATACTCCCCCGAATACTGGATCACTTTTTGATGTAATTAAGTTTTCTCCTACTCCAAAGCTATCTACTTGTGCATTTTGTGCTATTAATGAGTTTATTAAATATTCATCAAGTGAATTTGTTAAACATATTTTGCAGTTTTTATATCCTGCATTATCTAATGCTTCTCTTACTTTTTTAGAAAGATATGCTAAATCTCCACTATCAAGTCTGACTGCAAAGTTTTCTATTCCTTTTGGCTTTAATACTTCATCAAATACTCTAATAGCATTTGGAAGTCCACTCTTTAATGTATCATATGTATCTATTAGTAATGTGCAATTATTAGGATATAATTCGGCATAAGCTTTAAATGCCTCATATTCACTATCAAAACTTTGTATCCAGCTATGTGCCATAGTACCTGATGCAGGAACATTAAATTTCTTTGCAGTAACTGTACATGATGTTCCACAAGCTCCTCCAATCATTGCAGCTCTTGCTCCATATATTGCAGCGCTTACGCCATGTGCTCTTCTTGCTCCAAATTCCATTACAGGTCTACCATTTGCTGCTCTTACTATTCTTGATGTTTTTGTTGCAATTAGGCTTTGATGATTTATTATAACTAAAATTGCTGTTTCTAGAAATTGTGCTTCTATAACTGGTGCTTTTACTGTAATTATGGGTTCATTAGGAAAAACTACAGTTCCCTCTGGTACTGCCCATATATCTCCTGTGAATTTAAAATTCAATAAATATTTAAAATAATCTTCTGAAAATAAATTTTGACTTCTAAGATATTCTATATCTTCTTCATTAAATTTCAAATTTTGTACATAATCAATTACTTGTTCTAATCCTGCTGCTATTGCATATCCTCCTCTGTCTGGTACTTTCCTAAAAAAGACATCAAAATATGCAATTTCATTTTTATTTTTTTCGAAATATCCATTTGTCATTGTAATTTCATAAAAATCTGTTAATAGTTCTATATCTTCTTCTTTCATTTTATACCTCACTTTTAAATAAATTTTATTTCTCTAATAAATAATTTTTTCTTTCGAATGTATATGTAGGTATCTTTTCTCTTTTATGCCTTGAAGCATTAAATTTGCTAATAATTATATCTTTTGCATTTTCGTCAGTTGTTCCTTTTTCTATCATTTCTGCAATTTGTGAATATTTTACTCCTAATTTTTCTTCATCAGTTTGTCCGCCTAATCCATCATTTGGAGCTTTATTCAATATTTTTTCTGGAACACCAAGCATTTCTCCTATTTTTAAAACTTCATCTACTGTAAAGTTTGCAATTGGATTAAAGTCATAGCTACTATCTCCCCATTTAGTTGTATATCCGAACCATTGCTTCGCAAAGATTTCCAGTTCCTATTACCAAATATCCGCATTGTTTGTGCAATTGCATAAAGAGTTGTCATCCTTAATCTTGGTTTTATGTTAATAGAGGCTTCTTTGGATATTTTGCTTTCTACTTCTGAGTTTAATTTGTTATTATTTGTTATATGATCTAGATTGTTTATTCCGCTCTTCCAAAATATTTTCATTATTTAGCTTACTTATTCCTCTATTTAATGTGCTTTCTAGCTCTTGATAAGTATTTGTTAAATCTAATTTAATGAATTTTACGCCAAAAGTATCTGCTACAAGTTTAGCATCTTCAAAATCTGCATTTATTGAATTGCAAGGCATTGATATTGCAAGCACTCTTTCTTTTCCTAATGCTTTTACAGCCATTGCAATTACTGTAGCTGAATCTTTTCCTCCACTATTTCCAACGACTACGCCTTTTGCATTTGCTTTTTCCACATAATCTTTTATCCATGCTATTGCATTATTTGCTTCTTTTTCTAAGGTATCTTTGTCTAACATTATCTACTTGCCTTCTTTCTTTGAAACGAAGATTTTATTATTTTTTTCTATTATTGTTTCTACCTCTTCTTTTTCAAGATTTACTACTCTAGCTATTGTTTCTATATCTATTTTTTCTTTATACATATTTAGTATTACTTCTTCTTGCTTTTCTTCTCTCCCTTTATCATAACCGTATGCCTCTATTGCATGTGAATCTCTTATGTGTTTTAGTCTTAATTCTGCTAAGTATTGTTCTCGTTCATCTTCTTTTATTTTGTCTAACTCTTCTTTTGCTTTTTTTATATCGCTATTTTCCATCATTTCTTTTTCTCCTATTCTTTCAGGATTTTTTATGAATAACGACCAAAGTATCAATTTATCCTTTTTATCTATATCCTTCTCTTTTAACTGTTTTATTAATTTTTCTAGACTTATTATACTTATTTCTAATACGTCTGTCAATATACTTTTTGTGTATTCTTCTTCTCGTATTTGCCATCTCGTATGGTATTTTTCTATCTCTTTTATACTTTCTAATTCAAAATCTGCTATTAATATTACTATTGTCTTTTTTAACTTATTATAGTCTTCTCCTTCTTTTATTTCTGATGAATATAACTTACTCCAATAAAACATTAACCTTTTTTCTATATCTTTACTTTGTACTACTTGCATCTCTACATTACATATTGTTCCATTATCTAATCTTGCTCTTACATCTAATATTCCTATTTTATCATCTATTAAATCTTTTTCTAGTATTGTACTTTCATTTAGTTCTACTGATTTCACCTCCTCTCCTATTACTGCACTTATTAGTCCTCTTGTTATTTCCTCGTTTCCTACTTTTCCAAAAATTCTTTTAAACACATAATCATTTGTTGGTACCATTGCCTCGTTTTTCAACATAAGCATTCTCCTTTCATTATTTAATTTTAAAATTTGATTTTTTTAGGTGAAACCCTCATTGATTTTCTTTATGTCTCGTCTTAAGTTGTATTTTAATTTTGTCTTTCCTTAAAGTTGTATGAAAAAATATTTTTTCCTAATAATAGCAATTAAACTTTGCTTTTTAGGTAAATTAGAGCAATTAATTTGCTCTTATAAAAATAAGTAATAAGTTTTAAAACTTACTACTTATTTTTAACATCTTATCTTTATTTTGTCAATATTCACATTGAAATTTCATAACAATCTTCTATATTTTCATTATCAACTTATTTACTGTACTTGTGTATATAATTAAATACGATATTGCAACAAAAAATCCTGCTAAAACATCACTTGTATAATGTACTCCTAAATATATTCTACTAACTCCAATAAGCACAATTAACAATGATAAAAGTGTAATCAATGTCCATTTAAGATATTTATTTTTCACATTCTTATATATCAAATAAATTAAAAATCCATAAAATGCCATGCTTACCATTGAATGTCCTGATGGGAAACTGTATCCTGTTTCATCTATTATTCTAAATTCTGTTGGTCTTGGTCTTTGTAATATATTTTTTAGTGAAAAGTTAATTGTTGCTGAAACTGCTAAATTTAAATAAATTGATATTCCAATTCTTTTATTTTTTATTGCTACAAATAGAATAGTTGCAATTAATATTAAAATTATTGCACTTCCAAAGTTAGTTATAAATTTTGCAATTGGTGTTAGAAAATCACATATTATATATTCTGATATAAAATTATATCCTATTACATCTCTTTTCATTATCTCTTGATGAAACACACTTTCTGCAATATCTATAAAACCTACTACGCAAATAAATAGAATAAACCATTTTAAGTTTTTTATAAAAAATTCTTTTATATTATTTTCTTTTGTTTCTTTAGTTTTTTGCTCCATTTTTATCTAATTTTACTCCCTAAATTTCTTTAAATAGTTTTCATTTCTTCTTCTATTTTATCTTCGCTTTCTCTCATTGCAAGTATTGTTTCTTCAAATAATTTATCTATCTCCCATCCTAATTTTTCTGCTCCTTCTCTTATTGTATCTCTTGAACAACCTGCAGCAAACTTTTTATCTTTAAATTTCTTTTTTAAGCTAGATACTTCCATATCTTTTGTACTATGTGATGGTCTCATTTTAGCTGCTGCCCATATAAGTCCTGTTAATTCATCTGTAGCAAAAAGTATCTTTTCCATTTCATGTTCTGGTTTCACATCTGAGCATATTCCATATGCATGGCTACAAATTGCATGTACCATTTCTGGCTCTGCATTTATCTCTTGTAATAACTCTGGAGCTTTTTTGCAATGTTCTTCTGGATATTTTTCAAAATCAATATCATGTAAAAGTCCAACAAGTCCCCAGAATTCCTCATCATATCCATTTTTTCTTGCAAAATATTTCATAACATTTTCTACTGTAAGAGCATGTCTTATATGGAATTCTTCTTGATTATACTTTTTTAGCAAATTTATTGCATCTTCTCTATTCATTTTCTTTCCTCCATAATTTTTATTTTTTCTAGTTCAATTTATATTTTTATTAAACTTTTTAATTCTTAATTCATATAATACAAATATATTTTTATATTGTCAAGGAGAAATTTTTATGACTCAAAAAGTTGTATTAGAAAAACAAGCTTTAGAAATTGCAATGTTTTAATGTATTACGAATAATCCGAAAAAAAGATAGTTTTTTCTATCTTTTTTCAAAATGCTGATAATCTTTTTTGCTCTTCCAATCTCCTCCCCAGCTCCAACCATATTTTGCAAATATCTTATAAATATCATCATTTTTGCTTATTTGATATTTTTGCTTTAAGCTTCTATCTGCATAAGCTACTGCTGACGCTGGACTTATATTTTCTCCTTCAATATATGGATTATACAGAGGATTTATATCTATTGCCATACCTTTAGCATGGTTTGATAAACTCTTTGTTCCTTGAACTTTTCTATAGCAAAAGCATGAAGTATTATTATCTTCCATTGATAGCTCGTCATTTCCACCATATTCGTCTATAAGCTTAATTTTTTCTATTGGGTATCTTATATCATATAGTTCTTTAAAAATGCTTAGTACGTCATTTGCGACTTTTCTATTTACTATCATTTCTCCAATATGAGTTTCATTATCAAAACCATAATATGATACTTGTAAATATGAATAATCTTTTATATTAATTTCAGCCTTATCTTTAAGCATAATAGAATTTCCAAGCATTTTTTCATATATTTTATCTGGAACTTCGCTTGATACAAATATTGGTTCTGCTAGCTCTATATCTTCATATACTTTTGCATTAGGGCAAATTTTTTCATTTGCTTCTATTCTCGGAATAAGATTTTCATTTACTTCTACGGCAGAAATAAGATTTTCATTTGTTTTTACGGCAGAAATAAGATTTTCATTTATACCTAAGAAATTTCCATCTTTAATGTCTATACCGGTCAATTACCTCTTCATTTATACTTTGCTCTAGGAAAAGTAATTTTGAAAAAACAATCATAAAAATAAAAAATTTACTCATATTAGAATTTATTCCTTAATAAATCTAATATGAGTATAAAATAAATATCATAAGACAAAACATTTAATAAAATCAAATTAATTTAATTTTATTCTTTTTAATCTCAACGCATTAAGTATAACTGTTATGCTACTTAATACCATTGCCAAACTTGCAAGCATTGGGTTTATAGTAATTCCAAAAGGCTTTAAAGCTCCTACTGCTATTGGTATCATAAGTAAGTTATAGAAAAATGCCCAAAATAAGTTTTGTTTTATATTCTTAATAGTTTTCTTACTTATATTGATTAAATTTATAATACTTACTAAATCATTTCTTGTAAGAATTACTTCTGATGAATCTATTGCAATATCTGTTCCTGTATTTACACTTACACCAACATCACTTACAGTTAAAGCTGGGCTATCGTTTATTCCGTCTCCACACATCATTACAAAGTTATTTTCTGATTTTAATCTCTTTATTGTTTCTGCTTTTTCTGTTGGCATAACATTTGCAATTACTTTTGTTATTCCTATGTCTTTTGCAATTTTTTCAGCCGTTTTTGCGTTATCCCCTGTAAGCATTATAGTTTGTATTTTGTTCTTATTTAATTCTGATATTACTTCTTTTGCATTTTCTCTCAGTATGTCATTTACTCCTATTATCGAAATTATTTCTTTGTCTTTTACTACATAAACAATGCTATTTCCATTGTTTGAAAGATTTTTCTCGTCTTCAATATGATTATTTGATATTTCGAATTTTTCAAGAATTTTTGAGTTTCCAAGCAAATATTCTGAATCTTCTACTTTTGCTTTTATTCCAAGTCCTGCTATATTCTCAAAGTTTTCTACTTCTGATGTTTTTATTTTGTTTTCTTCTAAATAATCTGAAAACGCTTTTCCAATTGGATGTGTGGATTTTGACTCAATACTTCCGAACTACTCTTAGAAGTTCTTTTTCTTCTATATTGCTATAATTAATTACTTTTGAAATTTTCAATTTTCCATAAGTTAATGTTCCAGTCTTGTCAAAAACAATAGTATTAACTTTTTGTGCATTTTCTAATATTTCACTTTTCTTTACTAATATTCCGATTTTCTGCACATAATCCCTCTGCAACAACTATTGCAAGTGGAGTTGCTAAACCCAAACTACAAGGACATGCAACAACTAATACTGTAACAAATGTTGTAAGTGCATTAGAAATTCCTTGACCTAAAATTAAATATAAAGCAAATGCAATTATTGCTATCAAAATAACTGTTGGTACAAATATTCCTGATACTTTATCTGCTATTTTTGCAATAGGTGCTTTTGTATTACTTGCCTCGACAACTAATCTTACTATTTCTGATATCGTTGAATCTCTTCCTATTCTTTCTGCTTCATATTCTATATATCCATCATAATTTATACTTCCAGCTATTACTGTGCTTCCAATTTCTTTTGAAACTGGTTTACTTTCTCCTGTTATAAACGACTCATCTAAGTGTGCTTTTCCAAGCGTAATTTTGCCATCTACTGCAATTTTTTCTCCTGGTTTTGCAACTACTATATCTCCTTTTTTTATTTCATCTAGAGTTACTTCTTTTTCTACACCATCCACCTTTATTACTGCTGAAGAAGGTGTTATTTTTACAAGCTTTTGGATTGCTTCTTTCGTCTTATCTTTGCTTATTCCATCTAAATATCTACCTAATTTTATAAAATAAATTACTATAGCAGATGACTCAAAGTAAAGGTTCATAACCTGATGTATTTCCCCTGAAAGTACTCTATACATATTATATATGCTAAATATAAAGCTTGCTAAAACTCCTATTCCTACTAAAGTATCCATATTAGGTGTTCTGTGTATTAAGTTTTTATAACCATTTTTTAAAATGTCAAAACCATAGAATAAAAATGCAATAGTAAATAAAAGCAAGACTATCATATAGTTTGTGCTTTGTGTATGTGGATCAAGGAAAGGAATTACCGGCAAATTTATCATATGTCCCATTGAGATGTACATAAGTAAAATTGCAAGAATTGTAAATATTATAAATTTTATCTTTTCTTTTTTGTTCTTTCCTTCCACTTTTATTTCTTTAAATTCTCCTAATGATTTAAATCCTGCTTGCTTTACAAACTCATTTAAATTATCTATATTAATTAATTTTTCATCATATTCAATACTGGCATTTGCCATGACTAAATTTACACTTGCTTTGCTTATTCCTTTTTGCTTGTTTAGATATTTTTCCAAGCCATTGGAACAAGCAGAGCAAGTCATTCCGTCAATTGCTAGAATTATTTTTTTCATAAATTAAACTCCTTTAATCTATTACTTCATAACCTAAATCGTCAATTTTTCTCTTTAATTCTTCTAAGTCAATATCTCTTCTTAATCCGATTGTAACTATGTCATGATTGTGATCTGCTTTTACTTCTTCTACACCGTATATTTCTTTTACAGCTTTTTCTACTCTTTCTTCGCAAGATCTACATTTCATGCCTCTAACTTTAACTACTATTTCCATCATATTTATCACCTCCTTTAATTTATGACTCTTTTATTATGTCTTTTATTACTTCTCCTGCAATTATAAGTCCTGCAACAGAAGGAACAAAAGATATACTTCCTGGTACTTGATTTCTAACAGCACATTTCCTCTTTGTATCTGGAGGACATATGCAATTAGTTTTACAACTACTTTCTATATTATCATCTATTTTTATCGGTTCTTCTTTTGAATATACAACTTTTAAGTTTTCTATTCCTCTTGCTCTTAATTCTTTTCTCATTACCTTTGCAAGTGGACATACACTAGTTTTATATATATCTGTTACTTCAAATTTCGTTGGGTCAAGCTTATTTCCTGTTCCCATACTTGATATTATTGGAATACCTAAATTTTTAGCTCTAACTACTAATTCTATTTTTGCAGTTACTGTATCTACTGTATCAACAATATAGCTAACTGCGCTATCTAATATTTCTTTACTATCTGGCATAAAAAATTCTTGAAATACCTCTACTTTTGCATTCGGATTTATATCTAAGATTCTTTCTTTTGCGACTTCTACTTTTGGTTTTCCAATTGTTTTTCTAGTTGCAATTATTTGTCTATTTAAGTTTGTTAAACAAATCTTATCATCATCTACTAAAATAAAATTTTCTACTCCTGCTCTTACCAATCCTTCTAATACAAAAGAACCCACTCCACCTATTCCAAATATTGCTACTTTTGCATTATTTAATTTTTCTACTCCTGTTTTTCCAATTAAAAGTTCCGTTCTTGAAAATTGATTTAGCATTTTGATTTCCTTTCTATTTATAGCTAAAATTCATTACATGTTTTTATTATTGCAATTTTTGTATTAATTGAGTTACTTCATCTAGTATATCTAAATTTCCCATTTGTATTTCATAAGCTACACAATTTTTTAAATGGCTTTCAAGTATAGTATTTCCCAAAGATTGAAGCGATTTACAAACTGCTGAAACTTGAATTAGGACATCATTGCAATATCTATCATCTGATATCATTTGATTTATTCCTCTAACTTGCCCCTCAATTATATTTAATCTTTTACTTAAATTCTTTTTTTCCTCTTCTGTCCTATGTGTTTTTTTGCCTTCTGTTATACAACATTTGCCACATTGCTCACAATTCATATTATCCACCTCATGAGGAAATTATATACCCTATGGGGGTCTATTGTCAATAGTAACTATGTATAATTTTTATCTTTATTATTTTGTAAAATGTTTAATTTATTTTGCAATAGATTATTATTTTATCATTCTTAATGCTACATCATCTGCCATGTTAGAAAGATTATACAAGAATAAAATATCGGTTATATTATTTTCATCTGCATATTCTGATATATCAGCTTTATAATAACGTGGATCTATAAAATGTACTTCTTCGTAATTTTGGCATAAAAACTGTGACATTATGTGTGCATAAGAATCCTTTATAACTAATAGTTTTTTGTTATTATCTACTTTTGTTTTTATTACAACTTTTGAATAATTTCCATTTAAGAAATAAGAATACTTATCTTTTCCTTTTAGATACTCACTATTAAAAATAGAGTTATATGTTTCTCCGTCATAATTTCCTTCTACGTTTTGATTTATATCGTTTTTATATACTTCTATCTTATCTTTTCTTTGATTTAGCACTTGTGCTTTTGAGTCAAAAGTTCCAAGAAATTCTTTCGAAACTGTTTCTCTATCAAATTCTTCTAGCGGAATTGCTGAAATATTTGCCTTTTGGCAAAACTCTAAATACACAATATATGCTCCATAGCTAGTCATGTGATGGTCTGTCCTAAAATAAATCTGATTCTCTTGATTTTCTAACTGTAAAACATCTGTAACATCAACATTTATTGTATCTTCTAATTTTTGATAAAATTTATTTATGATTATTTTTTGGTCATCAACTTCTGCATTATTAGGCAATTTTTCTCTATTTATATAAATTGAATTTGGAATTAGCATAAAATATATCGGTATTTCTTTATTCTTAGTAAATTCATTTATAGCACTTGCAATTCTATCCAAATTTCTATCATTATCTTCAGTAAACTTAAATTCTTCAAATAAATATCCGTCTCTTCCAATATAAACTCCGTTATTTTCTGTTTTTCCAGTTGATAGTTGCATAAAAGAATTTAATTTAAGCCAAAAGTTTCTTCCAATAAAGTGATCATTTATATAATTATCCATGCTTTCTATATATCTACCAGAGACCAAATCTTTAAAATTAAATTCTGGAATAGTTGCTAAATACCTATTTTCTTGCTGTGAGAAGCTTTCTGACGGGATTATAAAGTTTAATATTATTAATGATGCCCATACTATAATAAAGATTATGAAAAATATTTTGCTTTTTTTCAAGATAAGATACTCCCTTTCTTTTATTATTTTAATATGTGTAATGATTTATTTGCAAGATCTTTGCTGTCGCAATTTCCAATTATATTATGATATGTAAATTGCTCCATTCGCCCTTCGCTACGCTCCGGTTTATCGCTTACGCAGATCTTGCAAATAAATCATTACACATATTAATTACACTAATAATAATTATCAAAATCTAAAGTATAAAAATGGATTAAAAGAATCTGTCACTAAACTTGCTGTTGATAAAATAAAAATTGTTAAATATCCAAAGGTAGTTATGATTTCCCAAGCTTTGCTTTCTTTTTTATCTATTTTTTGTTTTGCAATTTTCCATATAGGAATTGAAGCAAGTATTCCTATTAAAATTATTAGTGCATAGTTTTGTAAATAATACAAGCCTTCTGAATTACAAATACAAGAATTTGCAAACATTGCTTTTATATAATCTATTACTTTTTGTAAATCTTCAAAAGCAAATATTACCCAACTAACTAATATTAAAATAATAGAATATATATGTCCTACTATCTTTGGTAATTTTTCTAATAATTTTAGTAAAAAGGCTTTTTCTATAATCAATACAATTCCAAAATATAATCCCCAAAGTATAAAGTTCCATGAGGCTCCATGCCATGCTCCTGTAAGTAGCCAGACTATTAAAATATTTCTTATTTGTTTTACTATTCCTTTTCTATTTCCTCCTAATGGAATATATACATAATCCCTAAACCAACTGCCTAGAGTGATATGCCATCTTCTCCAAAATTCTGTTATGCTCTTTGATATGTATGGATAATTAAAGTTTTCGTCAAATTTCATACCGAAAATTTCTGCAAGTCCTATTGCCATATCCGAATATCCACTAAAATCAAAATATATTTGAAGTGCAAATGCCACGATTCCAGTCCATGCAAAAATAGTGCTCATTTCTGTATAGTTTCCTGTTTCAATTACATGCCACAATGCTCCTACATTATTTGCAATTAAAACCTTTTTACCTAATCCTATAATAAATCTTTTCATTCCAGATGAGAAGTTGTCTATACTAATCTTTTTATCTACTAGCTCTTCATCTACTGTTTCATATCTTACAATTGGTCCTGCTATAATTTGTGGGAATAAGGTCGTATAAGTTAGATAGTTATAAAAACTCTTCTCACACTGTACAGTTCCCCTATATACATCTATTATGTATGATAGTGATTGAAATGTATTAAAAGATACACCGATTGGCAATGGTATGTTTAATAAAGGTATATGTATACCTAATAAATTATTTATATTACCTATTATAAAATCTGCATATTTAAAGAAAAATAGTATTGCTAAGTTTGTTATTACATTTATTAATAGATAAACTATCTTTTTGTTTTTGTCGTTATAATGCTCAGTTATTTTCTTGCCACACAAAAAGTCCATAACTGCTAGTAGTAACATGATGAATATATATCTAATTTCTCCCCAAGCAAAAAATATTAAACTAGCTAAAATCATAACTGCATTTTTGAACTTTTTTGGCACTATAAAATATATTAGGAGCATAATTGGTAAAAATATGTATAAGAATACTACACTACTAAATACCATTTCTTTTCCTCTCTTTTATTTTTACATAACAGAACATATAGTTGTTACTTTTCGATTTTGATGTTATCTATACAAAGTAACTAGCTATTCTTTGCTATCTTTTAATGCAATAAAAAAGCTACTACCTTTTGCTAAATCAGATAGTAGCTTATCTATTGCATTTTTATTTATTAATTAATGCTTCTATTTCTGATGCATTTTCTGCAATGATTAAATAAACATAGTTTCCAACTGTTCCTGATCTTCTTGCTTTTACTAAATCATATTGTTCTGGTAAATATGTTGACCAAGTAGTTTCTTGTTTTTGTGCATAGGCGTCTACTTTTTGTTTTACTGTTTCTAATGTATCACTTTTTGCTTTTATAACTAAATACATACTTGCTTGGACATTTATCATTGGCATTGATCCAATAACTTCTTCATATTCTTCTGGCTCGATTTCATATAAAGCTGATAATACATCAGAATCAATTGTTGCTGTTGTCATTTTACTAAAAGGTTCCATTCCTGAAATTGTTGTGTTTAATTCTTCTAAGTTAAGTTCTACCTTATTTGAATTGATAAAAAAGAAAACTCCTGCTATTACTGCTAAAATAATAACTACTATGATTGCTATAATTACTTTTTTGTTCATATTTATATCCTCCTCATATTTTATACTTGAAGTTTATCATACTTATATATAAAAAGCAAGAAAATATATCATAATATTTCTTGCTTTGTTACTTGATATCATTATAATCGATTACGCATCTTAAAAAATAAATCATTTCAGCTATTCTTTAATATAAAAGTATTTTTTTAACCTACTTTTTCATTATTCTTCCAATAATCCTGCAAATTTGTCACTAAATTCTTTTTTATATTTTTTCAAATTGATTGGTTTTAAATTTTTGTCTGTAAAACAATGCTTAGTTTCTGCAAGCATTACAATATTTCCAGTTTCTTTATTTGTTACATCATATTTAACTGTCATCCTAACTCCTGAATATTCTGTTATATGAGGTTTTATTACTATTGTATCATCAAAAGAAACATGATGTTTGTACTCACAAGATACACCAAGTACAGGGATTGTTACCCCATTTTCTTCCAAAAGTGAAAATGGCATTCCTATAGCATCTAACCAATAACATCTAGCTTCTTCTAAAAATCTTATATAATTAGAATGATGTACTACTCCCATTTTATCTGTTTCATAATAATTGATTTTTCTTTCATAAGTATAACTCATATATAAGTGCCTCCTCTACTTTTTACACTTTTCTATCTTACAATTACATAGTATAATGTTTCATAATTGATTGTTTTATAGTATTGTTTCTTAATCAAAGTTTTTGTTATTCTTTTAAAAGATTCTCTGCTAATGTTTCAAGTGCTTTTTTACTTTCTTCATTTAATCTTGATCTGATTGTTACCATTGGCTCACACACTTTTATATCCTTCATAGTATCTATTATCTCTTTTATACATTTTCCTGCTGTTGGTGCCCATGTTCCATTTTCTATAATTCCTACTTTACGATTTTGATAATTTTTGCATTTCAAATGGCGAAGGAATTGATCCATAGGTGGAAATACTTCAAAATTGTAGCTAGATGAAGCAAAAACAATTTTGTCATATCTAAAGGCATCTTCTATTGCCTCTGCCATATCACATCTTGCTAAGTCAGTCAAAACTACTTTTTTTGCTCCTTTTGCTTCAAGTATTTTTGCAAATTCTTCTGCAGCATCTCTTGTATTTCCATGTATTGACGCATATGCAATAAATACTCCATCATCTTCTGGTTTATAACTACTCCATATATCATATTTACTTATATAATGTTCTAAGTTTTCTTTTAATATTGGTCCATGTAATGGGCATATCATTTTTATATCTAACGTACTAGCTTTTTTTAATAAACTTTGAACTTGTATTCCATATTTTCCGAACAATATTAAAGTAATATCTTCTTGCTTCACAATCCCAATCTTCATCAGTATCAAGTGCACCAAATTTTCCAAAACCATCTGCTGAAAATAGTATCTTTTCTGTTTTTTCATAAGTTACCATTACTTCTGGCCAATGTACCATTGGTGCCATAAAAAATTGTAATGTATGTTTACCTATGTTTATTTCTTCTCCTTCTTTTACTGTGACTTTTCTTTCCTCCAAATTTGGAATTTCAAAAAATTGTGGCATAAATGCAAAAGTTTTTTCATTTCCTATAATTTTCATGTCTGGATATTTTTTTGCTAAAAGCTCTATATTGTATGCATGATCAGGCTCTAAGTGTGATACCACTAAGTAATCTGGTTTCTTACCTTCAAGTGCCTTTTCTAAATTATCTAACCATTCATCAGTTTTTCTTCTATCTATTGTATCCATTACTACTGTTTTCTCGTCTTTTATTAAATATGAGTTATATGATATTCCATTTGGAACTACATATTGACTTTCAAACAAATCTATTGTCTTGTCATCTGCCCCTATATATATTATATCTTCTGAAATATTTGTATCTTTTACCATAATATCTTCCTTTCAAATTTATTTTCTTTGGTAATTATATTTCTTTATGTAAAAAAATGCAAGTTATTTTAAGTAAAAACAAAAGAACTTAAAGTGTTTTTAGCTTTTAAGTTCTTTTGTTTTGAAATTTTATTCTTCTAATATTATTTCATTTGATGTTACTTAAATATGAATATTCTATATATTATCATTCCTAATTGTTTCTATTATATTCTGCTTATTTATCTTATTTAACGAATATTTCATTATAATTCCAACTATTATCATTACAAAAACTATTGTAATTATTATTGCTTTTATTGGAAGCATAAAACCTGAATCATAACTTGTTTCAAACATTTTATATATAAGATATGAAAGCAAAATTCCTATTGGAATACCTATTAATAATGATTTAGAGCCATAAAATATGCTTTCTAACCTTATCATTTTATTAAACTGCTTTTTTGTCATACCTATTGATTTAAGGTTTGCAAATTCTTTGCTTCTTAAATTCATATTTGTTGTAATTGTGTTAAATATGTTCGTTACACCTATTGCTGTAATTACAGAGATAAATCCATACAAGAATATTGAAATAACAAGTACCAATGCATTATTGCTTTTTGTAGCTTCATCATAGTTATTATATGAAAATTCTGCTTTATTTTCTTTATTTTTCATTAACTCATCAAATTCTTTCGCAAGGCTGTCTGCATTTTCTGTGTTTACATATATTCTTGTATTTATTATTTTTGCAGTATTATTACTTGCATTACCATCTACCACTTGTGATGTTTTAGGGGCTATAATGTTTTTATTCATGTAGTCGTCACTTACAATTAAAACTCCTCCTGAATAATTATCGTTTTCTATTCCCATCGGCTTTTTATCAGTTTTGTAAGCAATTCTTATATTTAAATTCTTTACATTTTCCTCATTTTTACTATCTTTTATACTTCCAGATAATATATCACCTCTTTTTAAATTATATACATGCCCTTCTTCCTTCTTTTCCTCTCCAAAGAAAATATATTTATCAATTAAAATACCTCCGTTCTTTACATTCCTCATAATTTGCACCTATTTCGGATACAAACTTTTTATAATATTCATCTCCTATTGACATTATTTTTATTTGTTCTTTGTATTCTTCATCTATCCAGTCTTTGAATACCTTATTCGCAAAGTCTGAATAGTATTTTGTATAATCTAATTCCATGTAATCATATCTTTGAATTGAATATTCTCCTATATCTTTAAGCTTTGCAATTTGCGAAAATGTTTCAGTATCTTCTTTTCCAGAGTGAAATATAACAAAATTATATCCAAGTTCTTGATAATATACATTTGACATTTTAAAACCATAATCTATAAATGATGAAATTGCAATAAATGTAACAATACTTACAACTAGTGACACAATAGTAGCTCTATATTTCTTCTTGCTTCTTTTTAAATTTTTATATGCTATTTCTCCACCAATATTAAATAGTTTATTGATTATTTTAGGGCATTTAATTTTATTTTTCTTTATTTTTATATCTCCAGAATTTCTTATAAGTTCAATAGGAGTAACTTTTGAAGCTCTTCTTGCTGATGAAATACAAGATAAATAAATTGTGATAATTGCAATAAACGCCGAAATTAGTATTGCTCCTGCTGATATATTGTATATAAAACTAAAATCATTTAAATAATCTCTTAATATATAATTTATAACATTTAAAAGAATAATTATAGCAACTATTCCTGAAATTATTCCAATCGGTATTGCAATAGCTCCTAATATAAATCCTTCAAAATATACACTTTTCTTTATTTGCTTTTTTGTAGTACCAATACTTGCAAGCATACCATATTGTTTTAGCCTATCTGTTATAGATATTGCAAAACCATTTTTTATAACGAATACACTCGAAACTAGTATTATTGCCATTATAACTCCTGCAATAGAGTAAAGAGTCTGCATTGTACTATCGCTTAAAGCTGAACCTTCAAAGCGCAACAATTGTAAATTATTTATATATAAGATTTCTCCATTATTAGAAATTTCTTTTGTCTTTTCTTTATAATTTTTTGAATCTTTATACTTAACTGCAATATTTGCTTTAGCGCTTATATCTTCTAGCTTTGTTATAATTGTATATCCAGGTGCTGAATAGCCTTCTATATTGTAGTTTGGTCTTTCAATAATTCCAACAATTTTAAAAGTTTTTGTATACATTTTTTCCAAGGTTTCTTCTACTTCTTCGTCTAATGGATTATTTTGGTTTAATTCTTCACCAGATAAAGTTTTTCTTTTTGATATATCTAATGTTATCTCTTCTCCAACATTAAATCTTACACCACCATTTGTGTATGTATGATATGGTACTACAATTTCACTACTATTTTCTGGAAGTCTTCCCTCTTTAAGTTTTATTGCCATATTAGATAAAAAATCATCACTTACTGCAAGTAAACTAAAGTATGGCTTATATTCATTGTGACTATCTTTAAAGTAACTATAGCCTAAATTTTCTGCTAAATATGTTTCACTAACGTTTTTATTTTCTTTAATACTTTGTATTTTTTCTTTTGGTACATCTAAAAACATTACATGAAAGTTTCCTTCTGTTTTCTTACTTTCCTCTATTATTGACTTTTGTGTACTAGTTACAAGACCTGCAACTCCGCAAATAAGTGCTGTAGCAAGTATTATACCGAATTATTATTACGGCACTTCTCTTTTTATTTAATTTTAAATTCTTTATACTTAAATCATATAAAACATTTTTCACTTGTTCTAATCTCCTTTTCTTTTTAGATTATATCATGAAAATTTTTAAATATAAGGAATTTAATAAAATCTTAATTAAAAAGATAATTAATTATAAATTAAAAAAAGATATAAAAAACCAGATATAAGAAAATTATTTATAGAATTGCGTAAGCGATCAACCGTAGCGAAGCGAAGGGCGATATGGAGCAATTTACATTTGAAAAATTGATTCGTAAATTGCGACTGCAAAATTCTATAAATAATTTTTTTATATCTGGTTTATTTTTCCAATTTTATATATTTTTACTTTTATATATTTTTCTTGTCTTCATCTACATACTCTTATATTTTTATTCATTTTATATGTTTTTTTAAAATCTATATAGTATTTCTCTAGTTGAGCACCATTTATCAGCTGCACATACTATTTTTGCTTCTAGTGTTTTAGGAAATTTAGTTATTGTTAGTGGCCACATATGCGTCTCAATTATTTGTTTTTCTTCTTCATTTATATTAAAATACTTTTGAGCATTTATACTTGCAATTCTAGGATGATCAAATCCGTGCATTCTCTCTCCTCTTTTTATATGGTCGTGCCAATCATATAAGAAGAAGTCGTGAAACATAGCCCCCACAACTAAAACTTGATAATTTACTTTTAAGCCAAATCTTCTTTCACAAAATCTAGCTATTATATAACTTATGTATGCAACATTTCTTGAATGTATATACACATTTGTTTTTCCGTGCTGTATATATTTTGCTAACATCTTTTGTAACTTAACATATTTCTTTATTTCTCTAACGTATATTAAAAAATCTTTTTTATATGTAATCATTTTTTCTCCCTTTTAATTTTTATTGTGCTGGCAAATTTCGCAGAAATTTCCAGAGCAAAAAGGTTAAACTACCTTTATTCGTGCAGTTTGCAAAGCAAATTTGCACATATGGCAAAGTAGCTTTTTTTAGTTAATATATATTATACATTAACTAATTTTTAAATGCAAAGGAAATTTTTAAAAAGTTTAGAATAATTTATAATTTTATTTTATAGATTTCGCAATTTTCTAATAAATTAAATATTAGTAATCTTTCTTACTGAAAACTTTTAAAATATAATCATATTAGCTGGTTTTTATAAAATTATAGATTGATTTTAAGCTTAAATTATGTTATAATATATAAGCTGTTTGGATTATTCCATATCAGCTGAAAAGACATAGGTTAGCACTTATTATTTTTTTGGAGGTAAATGAATGCAATATCCAATTGTCAGAGTAAATTTCCCGTCTCGGATTCGTGGCTTTAGCCGTAGCGACTACCTTGCTCTCAGAGTCAATGACGCTATAGAAATTGCCAATGAAGAAAACACACCCGTGACCTTGAAAGGAAACTTCTACCCCAGCGATATCGATTATGCCCGAAAAAAGCACGGCTTAACGCCTGTTTCCACCAGCGAGCTGTTATCAAACGGAACAGTCATGGCGACTTTCATCATTGAGCCTTGACTTATGAAGCTTACGATTTAATCTTAAGCTTCTACTTCAGGAAATCTTAAGCGCTACTACCTCAGAAGGTTCAATTCCCTGTGCTAACTGATTGTCTAGTCCTTGGGCTCTTCACCTGAGGCAAAAAAAGCTAAGCAGTCATTCTCTTTTTTGAGTCTGACTGCTTAGTCCTTATTATTTTTCAATTACTTCATTTTGCTTCTTTGATTTTTTTAATCTTTTATTTTTTGGCTTAACTTTTTCACGTATAAACAAGTTTATACTTCTTTTTATATTATTTGTACGTGCAAGTTGTACTTTTTTATATTCATTTATATGTTCTTCTATATTTTTCACATTATTACTAATTGCAAATAAAAAAGAGTATTTTTCTTTTCTTCTACGTGCTTCTTGTAAAATGCTTGACTTAAATTCTTCATATTTTACTATCAAATCTTTTTCTTTTGCAAATTTACGTATTTTAACTACAAGTTGGGTACTATAGACTGTATCTATTACAATAACTCCAAAAAAGAATCCTATAAAAAATGAAAATGTTAAATTATTCTCAAGCCAATGTAAAGAATCTATTATATATGGATTTACTAGATAGTAATAAATTGCACCTAATATAGTCCAAAAGAATGTATATAATGGACAAATTAATCCATCAATATTTCCCCATTCTTCTGAGTAATCCCAGAGTTTTACTCCCATACCTTTTATAAATATAAGTCCTGCTATGTATTCAATTAATGTTACAGAAAGCCCCATAATAATTACTAGTAGTATTCCATTAATATTTATTTGAGCTAAAAGATAATATACGCATAATCCGAAATCCATATAATGGTAAATATGGTCCAACTAAAAATCCTGGATTTATCCATTCTTTATTAGATATCATTCTTCTATAAAATAGTTCTAATATCCATCCTCCTATGCTTCCTATAAAAAATAGAAAAGCTAGTGTTAAAAATACATTCATATTAAATTCCCCTTTAATCTTTAAATATACTAATATTCTCTTCATTAAGCTTATTATTTTTTAAATTTATAATAATATGGTTTTATGTCTGGAGAATAATTTTTAGCTAAAACCAAATCACCATTTTCTAACATAATTGTTGCATTTGGCAATACTTTAACCATTACTTCATTTCCCCAAAATTTATAAATTATATTAGCCAGTTCTTCATGTTCTTTATATATAAAATTATATTTCTCTATTGCTTTTTCTTTATTTGCAACAGGTAAATCATTTTCAACTGTTATTCTATTAAAATAAAAATCAGAAGCTATACCAGTTATGGTAAAGTCTAAAAATAAGAATATTATCATTGCTATATCCAAAACTTTTAAAATTATTGTATTGCCTTTAACTTTAAGCTTTAACCAATCTAATATTTCATCTATCTTTGGATTTACAATTTTTAATAAATAAGCCCCTAGAATTCCCCAAAATACACAATAAATAAATGAAACTCTTCCATTTATATTCAAAAACTTGTCAGAGTAATCCCACCAACGAGTATTAAGCATTTTCTCTCCAAGAAAACTTATCATATATTCAGTTACTCCGCCCGTACTAAAAATCCTCCTATAAACAAAGCATGTACACTTTTGTCTACTTTTTTAAGAGAACATATCATAAGTACTGCTCCAAGACCATATATCGCGCAAAAAGGTCCATATAAAAAGCTTTGTCTTGATTCTAATACTCCGTACATTATAAGTGCATAGGTTGTTTCTATTATAAAGCCTAAGAAACTATAAATAATAAAATACGCAAATATTCTCCATATAGAAATTCCTGCTATTTTCATCTTTTATTCCTCATATCAAATTGTTTTTAATAATTAAAAGTATTTCTTTTAATTATTATTTTTAAAATAATGTATTTATTATAACTCTTTTTATGGTTTTTTGCAAATTTTGTAAAAGTTATTGCATACGAAAGTGACTCATACATTTCTTATGTATGAGTCATATTACTTATAAAATTAAAATTTCATAATTTTTTTACTTAGTTTTTATTTAGCTTATTTAAATTTTTTTATTTAACTTGCTTTCAAATTCAACTTGCGAAGTTCTTCAAATCTTTTTATCTTGTTAGTTGTTGTCTTTGCAAATTCTTCTGTTGTTATAATCATATGTTTTACATATTTATATTTTGGAAATAACTTATTAGTTTCTTTAATTTTTTCCCATATTATTTTTTCAAGTTCCTCTTCACTTAGATTAGGATATTTTTCTTTTGCAACTTCCTCATTATATTTTATTTTTACTGATAAAACAACATCATCATTTTTTGGAAGTGCAAATACAAAGCATTCTTCCACTAAATCTATTTTATTTATATGTTCTTCTATTTCCTCTGGGAATATCTTTTTACCATTTTTTAAAACAATAAGATTTTTCTTCCTTCCAGTAATATATACAAAGCCATCATCATCAATATATCCATAATCACCAGTATAAAACCATCCATGCTTTAAAACAGCTTTTGTTGCTTCCTCATCTTCATAGTATCCAAGCATAACATTTGGGGCTTTTACGACTATTTCCCCTATTCCTTCTTTGCTCTTTTCCTCTATTCTTATTTGAACATTTTTCATAGGGAAACCTACTGAACCATATCTTTTATATTTATAATTTTCTGCGCAAAGAACCGGTGCTGTTTCTGTCAAACCATATCCTTGTCTTGTCATAATTCCTAAATCATTAAGCCCTTTTTCTACTTCTTTGTTTAAAGGAGCTGCTCCACTTATAATAAATCTAAGTCCTCCTAGTCCATCAATTATTTCTTTGAACACTTTTCTTCTTATATCTATTCCGAATTTTAACAAGATTTTTGTAAACATTTTACCAATTTTTACTTGTTTTGTTTTACCTTTTTTTGCTATTTCTTCATTTATTTTTTCATATATTTTTTCTATTAATGCTGGAACACCTACAAAGAATGTTATATTATACTCTTTTAAATTTTGAGCAATATATCTTAATCCATCAGGAAACGCTGTTGTTATTCCTGTGCTTAACATTACAAGTTGACCTGTTGAGCCAAATGTATGATGAAACGGTAAAAATGCTAAGTTTATATCTGTACTTCTAAAATCTTCTACAAGTTGCATATCAGATATATTTCTTGCTATGTTGTATTGTGAAAGCATTACTATTTTAGAATTAGAGGTTGTTCCAGATGTAAATACTAAACTAGCTAGTGCTTTATCATCTATTTCTGCTTTTAAGTAATCTTCATTGCCATTTTCTAATTCTTTTTTGCCTATTTCTTTTATATCTTCTAAGCTTTTTACACCTTCTACTTTGTCCATGCATATATATTCGCTCAAATTTGATTTGTTTTCACTTTTTACTTTATTAATTACCTCACTATATTTTTCTTCATAAACTATGCAGTCTGCCTTGCTTCTTATTATTGAACTTTCTATTTCTACATCAGTTAATCCTTTGTCTAATGGAACTGATACCATTCCTCCAAGCAAGGTTGCAACATAAGATAAAACCCATTCATATCTATTTTTTGCGATTATTGCAATTCTTTTTCCTTTTAATCCAAGTGCAAAAAAGCCTGTACCTACTTCATTTACTTCTTCAAAGAACTCTGTATATGTTATATCTTTATACTTTATTTCTTCTCCATTTTTTTCTTTTAATCTAAAAGCTACATTGTTTGGATTTCTTTTTAATGAATAATAAAGCATATCTCTTATATTATCAAAAACTGGATAGTCAAAAAATACTTCATCTCTCATTTTTGTTTTTTTCTCCTTTTTATCTAGTATTTGTTACTAGATTATCATATCATTTAAATCTTGTCAAGGTATATTAAATATTATTATTCTTAATTTTTATATTATTCTATATTGAATATATATATTATTTTTATATAAACTTTGTAGTCGCAACTTCCAAAAAATTTTTTATATGTAAGTTGCTCCATATCGCACTTCGCTTACGCTACGTTTGATCGCTTACGCAGTTCATATAAAAATAATATATATATTCAATAATTTAAAATTAGTATAAATTTATATTTTTTGGAAATAAATAACTTTAGGTAACAAAATAAGTACCAGAAAGGATTGATTTTTATGACAAGTAAAGAATTGCTTTATGTTGAAGACGCTTTAGGACATGAAACTTTTATGAAAAATTGCAGTCAGCAAACAGCTAGCAAGCTTCAAGACCCTACACTCTCTGCTTATGTAGGAGAATTAACTCAAAAACATAATGAGATTTTTAACAAATTTTTAAATTTACTTTAATTTAGGAGGTTATTATGCAAGATAAAGAATTAATGGAACAAGAATTATTAGTTATTAAAGGCGTTTGTGATTTATATCAGCATGGTACAATAGAATCTACAACAGCAGAAGTTCATACTGCTTTTAAAGAAGCTCTAAATGAATCTTTAGATATTCAAAACAAATTATATAACTTAATGTCAGAAAAAGGTTGGTATACAACAAATACTGTTGAGCAACAAAAAATAGCGCAAACTAAGCAAAAATTTTCTCAAAATTCTTAAATAAAAGCACCTTGGTATTAGACAAAAAAACAGAGCAGGCAAAGCCTGCTCTGTTTTTTCACTACATTGATCTGGCGCACAGTGCTATCATTGCAAAAAGTATCAATATGCAGATAACAACTGTGATGGGTACCGCCGCTATCTCGGTGATCCGGCACAGAATCGGCATAGTTTTTTTCTCGTTGTCTATCCCTTTAATGGCAACTTTTTCAAGTCTTTTTACGACCATGTTTGCCAAGAATCCGACAAGAGAAAGAATTATACCAATTCCTACGCCAGGTGCAAAGATGCTCATGAAACTCATTTTATTCTCCTTTCTTTTATTGATGAAAAAATTTATGCCTTCCTAAAAAGTAAGAAGAAGATCTTACCTAATAGTGAAAATGATACAAATGCAAACTAGCATTTGTATCATTTATTATAGCATTATTTACATAATTTGTAAAGTTTATTTTTGTCTTTGGAATTAGTATTAAGTCATCAAATATAGATTAAAAATATCAATTTACTTTAATGGTGAATTATTCTAATTCAAATGCTCCTGTATATAATTGATAATATGTTCCTTTTTGTGCAATTAACTCTTCATGTTCTCCTCTTTCAATTATTCTTCCATGGTCTAGAACCATTATTGCTTTTGAATTTCTAACTGTTGAGAGTCTATGAGCAATAACAAATACAGTTCTTCCAGCCATAAGTTTATCCATACCATCTTGAACTATTTTCTCAGTTCTTGTATCAATGCTAGAAGTTGCCTCATCTAGTATCATAACTGGCGGATCATTAATTGCTGCCCTTGCAATAGATAGAAGCTGTCTTTGCCCTTGTGATAAGTTTGCCCCATCACTTGTTAAAAATGTATCATAGCCATCTGGAAGTCTCATAATAAAGTCATGTGCATTTGCAAGTTTAGCAGCGTTTATCACTTCTTCATCTGTTGCATCTTCTCTTCCGTATCTTATATTATCTTTTATTGTTCCTGTAAATAGGTTCGTATCTTGAAGTACCATACCTAGTGAACGTCTTAGGTCATCTTTCTTAATCTTATTTATATTTATTCCATCATATCTAATTTTTCCGATCTTCTATGTCATAGAAACGATTTAATAGATTTGTTATAGTAGTTTTTCCGTGCTCCAGTTGCTCCTACAAAAGCAATTTTTTGACCAGGTTTTGCATATATACTTATATCATGTAACACTGTTTTTCCTTCTTCATACGCAAAATCAACATCAAGCAATTCTATATTTCCTTTAACTTCTTTATATTCAAGTGTTCCATCATGATGAGGATGTTTCCAAGCCCAAATTCCAGTTCTTTCTCTTGTCTCTGTTAATACTCCATTTTCATATTTAGCATTTACTAAAGTAACATATCCATTATCTTGTTCAGGTTCTTCATCCATTAGTTCAAATATTCTCTTTGCACCTGCAAGTGCCATTACAACAGAATTTAATTGTTGTGAAATCTGTCCTATTGGTCTTGTAAAAGTTTTACTTAATTGTAAGAAAGCTATTATTAGTCCAGTTGTTATATTTCCAATTCCATTTATTGCTAATATTCCCCCTACTATTGCAACTAAGGCATATTGTACATTTCCAAGTGCAACTAATATTGGCATCAAAATATTTGCAAATTTATGAGCTTGATTCATAGCTTCAAAAAGCTCGCCATTTATCTTGTCAAACTCTTCTTTTGCTTTATCTTCATAGCAAAATACCTTTACAACCTTTTGACCATTAATCATTTCCTCTATATATCCGTTTACTTTACCTATTGCTTGTTGTTGCTTTATAAAGTATTTACCACTCTTTCCTGCGACTTGTTTTGTAATTGATAGCATTATAAATAATGAAACCATTACAACTAAAGTTAAAAATATATTAGTTACAACCATCGCAATAAATACACCTACTATTGTAATTGCAGATGCAATTAACTGTGGTAAACTCTGTGCAATCATTTGTTCCAAAGTATCTGTATCATTTGTATAATGACTCATAATGTCTCCATGAGTATGTGTGTCAAAATATTTTATAGGAAGTCTTTGCATTTTACTAAACATCTCATCACGAATTGTTTTTAATGTACTCTGTGAAATGTTTACCATAACTCTTGTATAAATAAATATTGTAACAACACCAATCAAATAAAAACTTGCCATTATTCCAACTGCTTTTATTAATTCTGTATAAACGGGATTTTCTACGCCTATTAATGGAGTTATATAGTTATCAACTAAAGTTTCCAAAAATAGTGAAGAAGCAATATTTGCAGCTGTGTTTGCAATAATACAAAATAGCACTAAAGCAAGTGTCCATTTATGTTTTTGCTTCATATAGCTAAATATTCTTTTTATTGTTTTAATATCAAATTTTTTCATAGGAGGTCTTTTCTCGTTATTCTCCATCTGCTTCTCCTCCTTTCATTTGTGAAGTGTATACATCTTTGTAGATTTCATTTGTCTTCATTAGTTCTTCATGTGTTCCAACTCCATTTATTCTTCCATTATCCATTACTATAATTTTATCTGCATCTTCAACAGACGAAATTCTTTGTGCAATAATTATTTTTGTAGTATTTGGAATTTCTTCTTTAAAAGCCTTTCTAATTAAACTATCTGTTTTAGTATCTACTGCACTAGTTGAGTCATCTAATATTAATATTTTTGGCTTTTTTAGTAAAGCTCTTGCAATACAAAGTCTTTGTTTTTGTCCTCCTGATACATTTGTTCCTCCCTGCTCTATGTAAGTATCATATCCGTCTGGAAATGCTGTTATAAATTCATCTGCTTGTGCTAGTTTACAAACTTTAATCATTTCTTCATCTGTTGCATCTTCTTTACCCCAACGTAAATTGTCTTTTATTGTTCCTGAGAATAATACATTCTTTTGAAGTACCATTGCAACTTGATTTCTTAAAGCCTTTAAATCATAATCTTTAACATCTATTCCTCCAACTTTAACTACTCCTTCTGTTGCGTCAAATAATCTTGGTATTAATTGTACTAAAGTTGTTTTAGAGCTTCCTGTTCCTCCAATTATTCCAACAGTTTCTCCTGATTTTATCTCTAAATTAACATCTTTTAAGCATGTTCTGTCTTTATCTCCCACATAGCTAAAACTTACATTCTCAAAAGAAATAGAACCATCTTTTACTTCTTCTATTGGATTTTCTTTATTCTTTAAATTGCTTTCTTCATCTAATAACTCAACTATTCTTTCTGCTGATGCTCTAGATATCATAATCATAACCAAAACCATAGATAGCATCATAAGTGACATTAATATTTGCATTGCATATGAGATTAAACTTGTTAGCTCACCTGTTGTTAAGTTATTATTTATTATTAAGATACCACCTACAAGTGATATAAGTATTATTACTATATCGACTGTAAATTGCATTAATGGACTATTTAATGCAACTATTTTTTCTGCTTTTGAAAAATTGTTGAATATCTTTTTAGATGTTGCATCAAATTTATTTATTTCTTTATCTTCTGTTACATAAGATTTTACAACTCTTATTCCTCTTACATTTTCTTGTACAATGCTGTTTAAATCATCATAAGTTCTAAATGTTTCCTCAAAAATTGGATGTGCCTTTGTGGCAATCAAATATAGTCCTATTCCTAAGAAAGGTACCATAACTAAGAATATTAAAGCAAGTTTTGCATTTATAGTAAGTACCATTATTAATGCAAATATAAGTGTTAATGGTGCTTTAAATGCTATTCTTATTAGCATTTGGAAGGCCATTTGAACATTTGTTACGTCTGTTGTATGTCTTGTGATTATACTAGCTGTTGAGAATTTATCTATGTTTGAAAAAGAAAAATCTTGAACATTATAGTACATATTTTTCCTTAAGTTTTTAGCAAAACCAGATGATGCTTTTGCTGAAAATTTTCCTGACAATATTCCAAAAACTAGTGAAGCAATCGCACATATTATTAAAAGTATTCCGATTTTGTATATAGTATTAACATCCCCTTTATTAATACCATCATCAATCAAATATGCCATTAAGGAAGGTATAATTACCTCCATAATTGATTCTAATCCAACAAATATTGGAGATAGTATTGCTTCTTTTTTGTATTCCTGTATTTGTTTTGCAAGTTTCTTTATCATGATTTTCCTCCAAATTATATTTTAGTATTTAGCTCATGGCTAAATTAAAGTGTGCTTCACTTCTGCGAAGCACTTCTTTAAATTTCTTATAAAATTTTATCACTTTTATAAAATCTTTTGTAAGATTGATTTAACCTTAGGTAATAAATAGTGGCTACCACCTCTATCCTTTACATCTTCTACCATACTGATTATCAAAAATTTATTGCTACTATTTTCATCTGCTACAAAAGCATTAAACCAGCCTATTTCTGTTCCTGTATTATCATCTTTTGAAGCTTTTATTTCTGCAGTTCCTGTTTTTCCTGCTATCTTTACACCGTCTATTTTTGCAGAATGAGCAGTTCCATTTGCATTTTCAACCACTTGTATTAAGTCTTCTTTTATTGTATTTGCTGAATCTTCTGTAAATGCTTTTTCTACATAATATTCTGGTGTGGCATTTTCTTTGTATTCTAAGTATGTTTTAATCATGTTTCCATTATTCAAAAATGCTGAATAAATTGATGCAACATGTAGTGGATTTACAAGTACCTTTCCTTGACCATATCCAGTGTCTGCAAGTTGTATCTCACTATCAAAGCTTCCGTTGTCTGAATAACTAGAAGCTGTCATACCTTGCTCAAAAGTTATAGGATTTCCAAAACCTATTTTATTTAAAGATTCTGCTAACTTTTCTTTTCCTATTTTAAGAGCTGCTTTTGCAAAGTATATATTATCTGAATATATTAAAGCATTGGCTAGATTAGATGGAGTGCTATATGATGTAAGTGTAGTTACTTTATATGTTCCCCAACTTGAATCTTTTTGCCATGAAGTTCCGATCCTTACCAAAGTCATCATTTTTTCCGAAACTACCAGTTGAAAGTCCTATTGCTCCTATTATTGGTTTAAAAGATGAACCTGGAGCATAGCTTGCAGAATATCTATTGTATAATGGTTTATTCTCATCATTTGTTAAAGAATTCCACTTATTTGTTGACATTCCTAATATAAAATCATTTGAATTGTATGTTGGTGTACTACATAGAGCAAGCACTTCACCTGTATTTGGATTAATAATTACGCAAGCTGATTTATCATTTTTAAATTCATCATAAGCAAATTTTTGAATTCTTGCATCTATTGTAAGTTTTATATCTTCACCATTTGTAACATCAATTTTTGCAATAGTTTGATTTCTGTTTCCTTGACTATCTGTTATATAAATATCTGCTCCGTTTTTTCCTCTTAACCTATCTTCATATATTTTTTCTAGTCCACTTTTTCCGATAACACTATTTTGTGTATAACCTTTACCTTGATTATTTTGTAAATCTTCTGCTGAAACTGTTTGAACATATCCTATTAAGTGACTAAGTTCTTCTCCATAAGGATATACTCTTCCATTTGCATCTGTAATCATTATTCCACTTATTTCTAATAATTTTTCTTTTAAATCATAATTTTCTTTTGCGACTTTTGCTATTGGCACAAAAGTATCTGCTGCAACATAAGAGGCACTAAGTGCAGAATTAATTTTTTCTTCTGTTAAGTCAAGTAATTCTGCTATTTTCTTTATATCATCCTGCTTTTTTTCACCTAATTTTCCTGGTACAATTCCAACAGATGATATAGTTCCTTCTCCTGCAAGTAATACATTGTTTCTATCAAAAATGCTACCTCTTCTTGCCTCAGTAGTTCCAACTCTTACTCTTTCTGTATCATCTAAATATGGGAAAATTACACTTGATGACCAAGCCATTTTGTATATTTCTTCTTCATTTCTTGAGAGTGATACTTCATTTTGAAAACTTACGTTTCCTGCTAAAGTATCCATAGACATATAATATGTTATATCTGCTTTTCCTGCTTCTTCATCTTCTTGAACATTTACATTTGTAATTTGAAAATTATTTGCTTGTATTCCACTATATATATTCTTGTTTCTAGATACAAATACATCTAAACTTGTAGTATTCTTTGTGTTTGCATCTAATAAATCATACATTGCTTCATACTGACCACTTGCTAAATAAGACATATATTGATCAAATACATCTTTAGGTCTACTCTTTGAAGCTTCATCTTTAATTTTTAAACCTACTACAACAATTACTATAATTACTATAATTGCTAGTATAAATGGAATTATTTTTTTAAAATTCATTAGTTTTTCTCCCTTACATAAAAATTACATTTATATCATATCACAAAAAATATATTAAATAAACATTTTTTGATAAGTTTTTTCTAGATATTTCAAAAATTAAAATCAAAATAAGCATACTTTTTTGTCTTACTATTTAGATAGTCCTCTACATCTTGTTTTGCACATTCAGAAATATCTGTTATTCTTTTTGACTTTCCTTGATTATTCACAAGTGGTACAATATATCTTCTTTTTCCTTCTAAACTTATACAGTATTTTCCATTTACTGTTTCTTCACTCTCATTTATATGGTCTGCATTTTCAAACATTTTAAAAGTTTCGCTTATTTTTTTATCATCACAATTCTCTATTCTTTTTATTATTTCTTTTTCTTCTAATGTATATAAATCATTTTTAGTAATATATCCAGCATCATTCATCTTTTTAACCGTATCTGCAATAAATTGCATTGTAAGTTTATCTTTGTTCGAAATCCACAAAGGCCATACGTCTTTTAGAGTATGTACAAAATCTTCTGCTATATCTATATGCATAAATCCTAATTCATCTATTCCATCTTCGTTTTTTAAAATAGTGATGTCACTATATAGTTTTTTTATTTTTGCTAAGTCTAATAAGTTTTTACTATCAAAGAAAAGTCCGCCAGAAAAGTTATATTCGAGTCTATCTGCTGAAAGCTTAGGTAAATCATTGTCTGCTATTGGATATATGTGATAATCAGAAACTTCTTCGAGTTTTATATTATCTCTTTGTAATAACTCCATTATTTCCTTGGAATTTCCAATAATATCTTTTGTCAATTCTTCTGTTGATTCTTGTGTCTTATAGTCACCATTCATAAAATCTATACAATGTTTAAAAGTAGGGGTTGCTATATCATGAAATAAACCAGCTAGTGTTTGCTTTTTGTCTTTTGTAAAATTCCAAATGATTAGTGCAACACCTATGCTATGATCTAATATTGAATAGTATACTTTATTATTAAATACTTTTGTATAATCTGTTCCACAATTTTGACTTACATGTGATAACCTTTGCATTTCTTTTGTGTTTGCATATTCGTATAAAAATGAAGGTATCTCATTTGATAAAATACTAAAATATTCTTTTAAATCTGGGTTTGTACCTTTTATCATTTTTAGTCACCTACGCTATAATTTAACTTTATAAATGATTTTATCATAAATTATATAAAAATACTACCAAAAAAGACATATTGCTATGTCTTTTTCTTGGCTATTAATATTCGTATACTTCTTTCTTAATTAATTTATCGCCTTCATATTCTAACTTTGCTGTAAAAAATGGATAATCGTCTTTTTTTATTCTATCTAAAAATACTTTGTCGCCTTCCCATAAGTTTAATTCATATAGCTTTTCTTTATCTATCCATTCTAATTCTCCTTCTTGGCAATCTATGATATCTCCTTCAAAAGCATTAGAAGTAAATACATACATATATTCTGTTTCCCATTCATTAGACACATAAGTTACAATGCATCTCAATTTGCAGTTTTTTAGAGTGAGTCCTGTTTCTTCCTTTACTTCTCTTATTATACATTCTTCTGGACTTTCTTTATTCTCAAATTTTCCTCCAACACCTATCCATTTATCTTTGTTTAAGTCTTTTTCTTTTTTTACTCTATGAAGCATAAGATATTTATTATCTTTTTCAATATAACATAATGTAACATTTCTCATAATTAATTCTACCTTTATTAAATATATTTTTATTATTTTATTCTAACACATTAATTTCTTCTATTCCACATCATGTCTTGCTAAAATTTGTGCAGGTGTTTTTCTTAATACTTTAAATAATGGTAACAACCCTACCACTATATTAAATCCATATATAATTAATATTGCTATTCCTACTGTACTTATATTTACCATATACATTCTTGATAAATAAGCCACTTTAGTTATTGATTTTAATATATACGTCATAAGGATTACGCCAGGCATACCTGCAAATGTTGTAATTGCTAAAATTTCACCTAAAAACATTTTATATATATCTAATTTTTTTACTCCTATTGCTCTTAATATTCCAATTTCTTTTATTCTTGAAAGGAAAGAGGCTCTTGTCATTAAATATATTTCTATTAATGAAATAACTAATATTGTGCCTGCAAAAATTACTGTACTTCTAATGCTTTCTTCAGTGTTATTTATATATTTTTCTTTATCTTCGTTATATCTGTTAATTAGATTTAATTTTTCTTCATTTCTTAATTTTTGCATTACTTCTGATTCATTGTTAGGATAAATTGTTATTCCATCTAATTTTTCAATTACACTATATTTTACAGTATTAGGATTTACTAAATAGCTTTGTCTATCAGTTTTGCTATCATAATATCCTACAACTTTAAGCTCTTTTCCATTTACTTTTGTTTTTATTGTTTTGTTCAATTTCATCGTATTTTTATTTGATATATTTACAATGACTTCATAATCGTTTGTAGGCATTCTTCCTTTTTTTAGTGTTATATCATCTAAATATAGGTTATAATCTAAAACAGAATCTTCTTTAGTTTCTTCTTCAATTCCAGAAAATCCAAATGTTATTTCTGTAGAACTTGCCATATTAAGTAAGTTAATAAATATACTTTTTTTAGCATAAATAGATGGTGTAAGCTTGTCTACGAAACCTACTATTGTAAATTCTTTCATATCATTTACTGATATTTTTTTATTTAATAGTTCCTTAATATCTTTTATTCCCATATATTGTATTATTGTCTCTTGCCTCATATTATCTATTACCTTTTTATCTAAAACAAGTTCATATTCATTTTCTGACATTCTTCCACATATAATGTCTGCTTTAGATATTTTAGTATCACTTACAAGAGAACCTGTAACGTGTGTACCATTTCTTACTTGATAATATTCATCAAATTCTATATTGAATTTAACCATACTGTCTCCTGGTATGATATAATCAATTGCTTCTAAATTTTCATATTCAAGAAATTTATCTACGCTTACTTTTTCCATTTGATCTTGTAAATAATTTTTATCTATTTCAATAAAATCGCTTTCTCTAATTTCTTGTATTCCAGCTATGTTACACACGGCATAAACAATAAACATACTAGATGCAAAAAATCCTAGTAATAAGATTTTCTTTAATATAGAAAACTCAGTAATTTTTTTAACTCCATTTATAATTGATTTAAAAAGACTATTTACCGATCCATATTTTATTTTTTTATTTTTGTTTATTATATTTTCTAAATTGTAATTATATTCTTCATATTCTTCTTTGTTTATTTTTCTATAATGCTCATTAAGTACCTCTATACTAGAGTTTTCATCAATTACTTCTACTTTTTGTTCATTTGATTGAATATAAATATTTCCATTTTTTACTATTAATTGTATATTGCCTGTTGATTCTTTATCTGCATAAATATCTACTCTTAAATCGTTATTACTAACTTTTTCTATATTATCTAAATCTTTTAAATATATTTTATTGTCTATTCTATAATCTAATGTTCCTGTTTTGCTATTTTCATAATCTTTTTCAATTTTTCCATCTTTTATTTCAATTATTCTTGAAGCATAAAATTCTGCTAGACTTGTTTCGTGAGTTACTAAAATTACTAATTTTTCTTTAGATATAGCTTTTATAATGTCCATTATTTCAATAGAATTTTTACTGTCTAAGTTTCCTGTTGGCTCATCTGCAATAACAATATTGGGATTTTTGACTATTGCTCTTGCTATTGCAACACGTTGTCTTTCTCCTCCTGAAAGCATACTTGCTGGTCTATTTTTATATCTTTCCATTTTTACTATGTCTAAAACATATTCAACTCTTTTTTTAATTTCTTCTTTGTCTTTTATTCCTAGCATTTTTAAGCTTATTGCAACATTTTCAAATACTGATAAATTTTCTAGTAGTTTATAATCTTGAAATATATAACCTATATTAAAATTTCTTATTTTATCTACTGCATAAGCTGTTTTATGTGTTAATCTTTTTCCATTTACATATATTTTTCCTTTATTTACTTTATCAAGTCCAGAAATTACATTTAAAAGTGTTGTCTTTCCACTTCCTGATTCTCCGAAGTATTGCAACTAACCCATTGTTTCCAAATTCAAGAGATGTATCATTTATGATATGTATTTGATTTTTCTTATGTCTGTTGAAATATTTATTTACTTTTTCTAATTTTATCATAAGTATTACACCTCCTCATTGTATGTTGTTATAACTGTCTTTTTAAATAGTTTCTTAGAAAATCTTCTAGAAATTAGTCTTGACATAACAGCTATAACAATATATAGTACAAGGTATTCTAAAACTCCCATATAGTTTGTTAGTTTTGATATATATTCAAAATGTATAATATCAGCTTTTACTAAGCCTAAAAATCCTAAAACTCCTGCAAATGCTAAAGAAGAGTTTATAAATAGTTCTATATCCAATATTCTTTTTATATTTTTAGAAGTTGCTCCTAATATTCTTAAAGTAGTAAAATATATATTTCTTGATTTTAATATAATTCTTATTATGAAATATGATATAAAGAATAATACAAATACAACAATTATTGTTACAATAACTTTTGCTATTTTAATAATTTGCTCATTTAATTCCCAATGATTAACACCAAAATCTGTAACTTTTTTAGGATGTAATCCTAAGTTTTCAAGTTCGTTCATTGTAGTATCTATTTCTTTCATGTTTTCTACATAAACACTCGCTTGATATGCTGGCTTATTATATAGTAAGTTATAGTCTTCTTCGTTTATAAATATATTATTATTAATTAATCCATAATTACTATATCCGGTTAATCTTTTGAAATTCGTTTTTGTGTATATATTACTTATTTTTAGGTTTAGCTCTTCGTGATAATAGATATTATCAACAATTATGCCAATATCTTTATTTATTATATTTCCACCTGATGTAAGTCTCAAATTATCTGATACTACTGCTTTTCCTTTAGCTACATTTTTAGAAGGTAAAACATTAAGATAATTAGAATACATATAACTATTTGATTCTTGATATTTATTGTTAAAAAATATTTTTACTTTACTCATTCTTTTGTTAGCTAAATTTCTTAGATTAGTAATTAAATTATCTGGTACATACATATCAAAATTATAATTGTCTACTTTTTCTTCTTCTCTATACTTTATTCCAACAACAGTTAGTTCATTATTTTCTAATTCTTCTAATTCAAATTTTCTGTTTAATAATTCGTCTAATCTATCTGTTATATAATAATGTTTTTTATTTGCTATAATTACAATTTCATTATCATTTTCTGGCATTCTACCTATATCTAAGTTTCCTTTAAAATCATTAATATTTTTTATTTGCCCACTGATAGACATTGAGTTAAAAGACGTAGAATCTGCTTCTGATAATGCTGTAAAAAGAGTATCTATAAATAGGTCATCCTTTTTTATATTTTTTATATTAGATAATTTTTCTATTTTTTCATAATCTTCATCTGTAAAATATGTTTTATCTTGCTTATTTATTAATATTCTATTTTCAGAGTGGTCATAAAAGCCCATATACCCCATAGCAGTCTCACTTGATATATCCTCATATAATTTAAAGCTTGTATATTCTGTAAATACAGCAGATGTTATAAAAAAGAATACAAGAAATAATAATATAAACTTTGGAATTATATTAAAAGTGTTTCTTATTCCTAATCTATACTTATTTATTAAAGTCATATTTTTATATATACTTGGTTTGGGTTCTATGTTTTCTTGGATTTCTTTTATTTTTGTATCTTGAACGATTTTACCATCGTGCATCTTTATAATTCTTGTTGCATATTCTTCTATCTGCTCTAAATTATGTGTTACTATTATAACTAGTTTATCTTTTGCAACTTTTTTTAATATTTCTATAACATCTTTTGCTGACTCTGTATCTAAGTTTCCTGTTGGCTCATCTGCAACTATTATTGGAGTGTCTTTTACCATTGCTCTAGCTATTGCAACTCTTTGTTTTTGACCTCCAGATAGTTTAGATACTTTTGTATTTTTGAATTTTGTAAGACCAACCTCATCTATCATATTTAATACTTTTTCTTTTATATCTTTTTTCTTATATCCGTTTAAAAGCAATACTAATTCAACGTTTTGATATACAGTATAACTATTTATTAAATTAAAGTTTTGGAAAATATTTGCTACATATTTTCTCCTGTATTCCTCAAATTCTTTTTCTGTATAATGACTAGTTTCAGTTCCGTTTATATACATTTCTCCTTCTTCGTAACTATCTAGCCCAGATAATACATTTAAAAGTGTTGATTTTCCACTTCCTGATTCTCCAGTTATTGCAACAAATTCTCCTATATTTAATTCTAAATTGATTTTAGTAAATCCTGATGCAATAATTCCTTTATTATAGTAAAACTTTGATACATTCTTTAGTTTTAACATAAAATAATCCTCTTTTAAATAAAATATACAAGGATAGTATATCATTAATGAAAAAAACTTACAATAAAAAAATTGGCATTTACTAAAATAGTAAATGCCAATTTTTTATATAATATTATTATTCAGATATATCATATCCAGTTAAATCTGGTCTAGTCATATCTTCATCTGTTAATTTATTAAACTCCCACTTTTTATCTACTATTATATCTTTTTTTACTCCATCAATAGTTGCAGTTCCGCCTATTCTTTTCAATATTGTTCCATTCTCTTTACTAATATATGTTGTCGTTCTATTAGATTTTACTACATAACACTCTTCATTATTTATTTTGTCTGATGAAATACGAGTAAATAGTGCAGTCATAAAAGAATTAGGTAAATCTAATGTTTCTATAGCTGTTCTAGGGCTATCTCCTGTTCCAACTGTTGCTTTCATTGCTTTTGGAAAATAATTGATTAATTCCTTAGTATTTTCATTACTCCAAGTTACTACAGTTGCATTGTTTGTTTCTACAACTGTTTTGCTAATTCCATCTTTATAGTAGATTTCTGTTTTTGATCCTGTACTATTTTGTGTAATACAATGATAGTTAGTACTTCTAGCGATTATCTCTTGTTTTTCAGAAATTTCATTAATAATATTCATATTTTTTACAATATGTACTGCTAGAAAAGCTATTAATACTATAACAATTACTAATACTATTATTAAAATTTTTTTCTTTTCCATATCTATTCCTCCTTTTATCTTTTGTTTGACTTTCAAGTATATTAATATTATAGCATTTATTTACTTTTTATGCAAATTTTATTCCTTATTTCAGATGCTTTTCAACTCCTCCTTATTGATATATCTTCATATATATTTAATTGTTCAACTGTACTTTTAATTGTTTCTTCAAAAATTATGATTATAGTTGAAGTAATATAATAATAAAATAAAAATACAACTTATTTAAATAATATTTTTATATTTTTTGTTGAATTTTTTTCTATTTATGATATATTAAATTTATGATTTTAATTTTAGGAGATACTTATGAAAAATAATGAGGATTGGAAAGAACTAGAAAATTGGGCAGAAAATGAGAAACAAAAGAATATAGAAAAGTACGGATTGGATTTTGAAGAAGTTAATACAGAAAAAAAAAGAAAAAAAATGATTAAGTTTGCAAATATCATGGATACCACAACAATAGTTGGAATAATACTCTTAGTAATAGTAGGACTTTTAGTTGCATTTATAATCGGCTTTATATTATATATGCAATTTTATAATTTAAAGCAAAAATATGATGCAGATATAAACTCAATATTTGCAATGTATGATATAAAGACCAAATTAGTTTCTAAGGATGTAGATGATGATGGAAATGGTAAGTATATATATGAGTTAAATAAGAATAAAAACATTAAATTCACAGTAATAAAACACAATGGCGATTTGTATAACGATTATATTGCACACTGTCTCAAATACTATTTTGAGAAATGGCAAAGTAACTCAAAAGAAAGTTTTATAGTAGAAGAAAGCTTAACAGAGCAAGGACTATTACAATATAGTGCACATATAGAAATAGGAAGTTTCAAAGATATAGAAGATGCTGCAAATAAAATTAATGAATTAGTGCAATTTTCAGGAGATATATTTCATTCATCTTGGGATTTATACTTAAGTAAGGGTGAATCGCGAACATATGCACCAATTGATATAGAATCTACTAAAAGATATTATGTAAGATATATGAACAGAACTGATCCAGAACAATTGGAAAATGAAAAGAAATTAATGACACAGGAAGAAATAGAACAATACTTTTCAAAAGAAAATCTATTAATTCATTAATAACTTTTTCACTTATTAGAATAGAAAAGGAATCTCAAAAATTGGGATCCCTTTTTTGTTTTATGAATTAGATAATCTTACTTTATAGTAACTATTTTTTTAGTTGTAGTCCGTCCTTGAAAGCCTCTCCAACTCTTTCTGTAACTTTATAATATCCATGTGTATATGGATCAAATGCTATTGCGCTTACTTTTGAAATGTCTATTTTATCTCCATTCATTACGCTTTCATCAGCAGTTACATTAATTACTTTTCCAATAACCCCTGCTCCATACTCATCATTTTGATATTCTATAAATTCACATTCAAAGCAAATTGGAAATTCGTTTATAATTGGTGCATCTACATTTTCAGATTTTGTTACTGATAGTCCAGTATTCTCAAATTTATTTTCTGTATTATTTCCTGATACTACTCCAAAATAATCTGCTTCTACAACATGTTTGCTATCTGCAATGCTTACTGTAAAGGCTTTTCTTTCTTTAATATTTTTTACAGTTTTGTGAGTTTCTGTTAAATTTAAAATAACTTGGCTTCTTGATAACATAGTTCCCCATGCTGCATTCATTACATCAACACTTCCATCCTCATTATATGTTGCAATCATTAATACAGGCATTGGAAATATTGCCTCTGTTGTTTTAATATTCTTTCTCATTAAAAATTCCTCCTTTAAACTTTTATTTATATATTTACTTAATTCTAATGGCACATTGTATTATTCTCTTTTAATGCTTTCTTATATGTCAAATTATCTGACCAAATTATATCAAAAAAGCAAGTAATTGTAAATTCACTTGCTCAGATAAATTATAATTTTAATTAAAAACCATCTGTATTTACTACTTTATCATCTAATAAATATCTTGTAATTTCAATATCCTTATATGGTTCTATCTCTTCTATATAGTCAATTATTGAATGTACTGCTAACTTTATAATTCCAGCATTTATTCCTTCATCTTCCTCTATTTCTATTCCATAAAATTCTCCTGGAATATTATCATTTACTACTATTGATTTAGGAATAATATTATTTCTACTTGCATCTACAGTTAATACATACCCACTTTTATTTACTTCTTTTTGTTCCTCATTTATGTATTTTTCATCTAAAACCTTGTACTCTACTTCATATATCGTTGGGTAACCGTCATAATTATAATTAACTATCCTTATTTTATCTGGTTTTCTAACGTTTGCATTTATATTAGTGTTCTCAATAAAACTATCTAAAACATTTTTATTGTATATTTTATTTTCGTCTTTTCTACAATCTATAACAAAATATCCTCTTTCTATTGCGTCTTCTATTTCAAAGTTTTGAGGTATATCTGTAAATCCTATCAATTCTTCATCTTCTTCTTGATATTTTTCTGGCTGTCTCCATTTATTTGTAGTTTTATCCTTTTCTAAAACAAGATTATATCCTCCATCACTTTTATAAAAATATATTTTACTACACATTGAATCTACTTCTATCTCAAATGTATTTTTTGCACCTATTTTGCTATTGAATCCTCCGAAAGTAGAATAAAATGTTATGTATTTATTATCTCCACCTTGTTTTATTTTAAGACTTCTAGTATATCCCATAGAACTTGAAACTGCTACATTAAGTTTAATTTTTGTTCCATCTTCAGATACAGAATAATCTGTAATAACTACATCTGTTCTTTTTTTGAAACCTGTTGCAATAAATATTGCAAGTACTATAGCTATTATTAATGTTAATATTATTGCTATCTTTTTCTTCATAAAAAATCCTCCTCGTATATTTTCATTTCTTATCACATCAACAACATTTTCTATTTTTAGTTTCTTTTTACTCTTTGATATTGATGCAAATATTACAAAATACGTAACAAAAATGCAAAGCTTATATATGGCAAATTAAATTGTTGTGATTGCAATTCCTGTTATGCAAGCTATGCTTGTTTTTTTATCTAATAGGAAATTTCTCCGAAATTCCTATTAGATAAAAAGCTGAACGCTTGCCCTTTAAGCTTTCTCGCCTTTGGGCTCGAAACTTAAATCGGGCACGAACAAAGAGCGCCTAGGCGCTTTGTTCTTTTTATTTACATGTTTTAGTGCAAGTTTACTAGTAATTTTCATATGTACCTCTCCTTTAAATTTTCTTTATCTCAGTGATAAGCCATCCATACCATATGAGCCTGTGATTATAGAAAGAATTAATGCAAAGATTTTTCTTATAAGTGGTATTGAAATAATTACAACTATAAGTAGTATTACATATGGCAAATTTTTATGCACTTTAAAAAAATCTAATATTTTTTGATATTTTTTCGTAACTTCTTCATAATCATCTTGTCTATGTCCTAGTAGTTCTGTAGGCTCTATCTCATATAAATATGCTAATTTATTTATATCTTCTAATTCTATAAAATCTTCTCCTCTTTCCCATCTCTCTAATTGTTCTGTACTTATATCCACTTCCTTTGCGACATCAAATATTGTAAGTCCTTTTTCTTCTCTTAAACTTTTTAGATATAGTCCAAAAATATCTTCTTTTTTCATATGTTCACCTATTTCCCCTCATTTTTTATTATTTTTCCATCTACAATTGTTGTCCTCCTGATAATTCATTTGGTAAGTTCTTTCTTCTATCTGTTGGTCCTAGTTTTTGTAGTAGCTCATTTAATTTGTTATTATCTACTCTATATTAAAATTTACAAATTGATTATATATTATTTATAAGTTTATTGCAACTAAGATTTTACTAATATTCTGTATTTTTGGTATTTTGTCTTTGTAAATTAAAATTGATTGTTTTGCAGAATATCAAGAAAATTTTTTTTAACACATTATAATACGATAACTCTTAAATATAGCAAGACTCACTTAATTATATTAAATTAAGTGAGTCTTGCTATATTTATCTATACTCATAGTTTGTTTTATCTTTTTCCCAAGAATTTGGTTCATAAACTGTTCCTACAAACCATATTTCATCCGTTTTTTTATCTCTTATTAGATACATAAATGGCTTATTTATCTTGACTTCAATAGGCTTATTTTCATTAAGCATTATTGCTTCATCTGCCATATAAATAACCGTTACAGCAGATGCTTTAACTCCTTTTTCTGTAAAATCAATATTAGCTTTATGTAAGGCTCCTCCTACCCAAAGAGGTCTTTTGCTTGACATATTTGAAAAATCAGCTAAGTTTTCATCAAACGCATCTGTTATCCCTAAAGTTTTTAAATCATCATCTAAGCTTAATTCATAATCAAATGAAAATCTTGGTATAAAAATATCTAAACCATTTTTTGTTTTAGAAGCTAATGTTAAATTACTTGTTATATTTTTTAAAGTATCTTCTCCAAAATTTTCTACATAATTTGATAAATCATTATTAGGCATAATTGCAATAAATTCCATTTGTTCATT
>CANQCU010000008.1 GCA_947590905.1 uncultured Clostridia bacterium
AGCAATATGATATCCATTGCATAAAGTTAAATAGATATCTTAAAGACATTACTGCCTCTTGTCTAGTTATTTTTTTACTATTGTGAACAGCAAAATTTCCAAGTTTTACAATATATTTAACTTGTGGAAATAGTTGTGTATCTAGTATATTTCTAAATGAAATTTCATGAATTAATGTTGATATGTTATCTTGATATGGCATCTTTAAGTCCATATCATTTGCATATAACCATTTCACTGCAAGTTCTAATGCTCTCCTGCTTAATATACTACATGTTACTGTATTTAATCCTATTCCATTTTCTGCTTCTATTGAAGCTTCTGCAAAACTTCTAAAAATTTCAGTTTGCTTTAAAAAATCAAAATTTGACATATTTTACTCCTTTTATTTTTCCAAACAACTATTTATATTTTTAAATATATATTCAAAATTTGCTTTTGTTTCCTCATCAAACTCAATTTGTTCTTCTCCGTAAAGCAGTTTTCTATAATTAGGAGTTGATTTTTCTCCAATTTTCCCTTTAAAATCTTTATCTGAAAACAAATTTTCTAATATACAATCACCTGTTCCATTCTCTTTTGAATAGCATATAATCTTATACAATTCTCCATTTTCATTTTGTTTTTTCATTTGATTTATTACTCGTCTTCCAGCTGTATCATTGTCTACTAAAGCTAAAACTGTATATCCTAATCCAACTAAATAACCACACATAAATGGAACTTTTTCACAACCTGTACATGGTATAAACTTTACATTTAGATGTGAATTTAATTTCTTTACCATTGCATTTAATACATAATAATCATGTGGTCCCTCTACAACAACTAAAACATCTTTTTTATCTAAAATCAATTGGTTACTAATATTTATGCCAGTCGCTATCAAAACGGGCGATAAAACATCTACATCTTTTCTTTTTTCTGTATTTTCTCTATAGCTTAAATAATCCAATGTTGTATTAAAAATTCTAGTCTCATCATCTTTATGTATAACTCTTAATGAATATAAATCTTCTGCATCTATCATATACGGACTATGAGTTGTATAAATTATTTGCATATCTGATAAATTTTTCTTAAACACATTATTTAGCAAATCTCTTTGTGCGGTTGCATTTAAATATACATTAGGTTCATCCAATAGCAATATATAACTCTTGTTAATAATATCTTTGTTAAAATACTCATATAATCTCAGATACATACTTAAATACCATTGAGTTCCTTCACTTTCATCTGAAAATTTTAACACATTTGCTCCAGTTGCTTGATTTTTTATCCAAAAGAATATTTTTTGTGTTCCTGTATCTATGGTTATTGACAATTCAAATTTATCATCATTTGATATTTGTGAAAAAATCCTTTTAAAATTTTCAGTCATTATCTCTACAGTTTTATTTTCTATACTTCTTATATATTGAATATCATTATTTTCTATAGCTTTTTTTACTTTTTTTATATCTATATCTGCAATATCCAAAAAATTCTTTACGATTATATTTTCTTCTGCTTCTTCTATAGCAATACTATCTACTAATAGGTCTTTAAACGAATTAAAATATATGAATTCATATTCTGGAATCAGTTCATTATACTGCTCAGATTCAATTTCATCTAATATCAAATCTATTTTGTTTTTTATCTCTGTAGATATTTGTTTTAATTCTTCATCTGTTATTTTTTTCCAAAATCCTTTTATATCATCAATACTAGTTTCTGTATTCAATTTCATTTTCTTCTTTAATTCTTCTGATTTAACATTTTTTATTAAACTATTAATTTCTGATATAATAGAGCTAACATTTTCATTTATCAAATCATATTCTTCTTCATTTCCGTCATAATACATCTTATATACATTCTGCTCATCATCATCAGTTATTAACTCAAATATTATATCTTTATCATTTTCATTGTATTTAATAATAGAATTTGGATATTTATCTTTGTACTGCTGATTCAGCATTTTTTTAACTTTTTTATCAATTTTAAAAAATGCTTTAATTTCACTTTCATTTTCCTTTAATAAAGTATTTTTTTCTTTCTCTACAATTTCATTTCCATTTAATTTCTCAATAGCTTTTAAAATGGCACTTTTCCCTGATGCATTCTCCCCTATTATTGTTGTTAGTTTATTAGAGACCTTTAAAACTTGTCTGTCTTTTATAGATAAAAAATTTGATATTTCTATTTTTTCTAACATTTTTATTTCTCCTATCCAAAATATTTATTCATTAAACTTTCTTGTAACTTTTGTGTTTCTTCTAAACTCTTTTGTATTTCAAATTTCTGTTTATTGATTTGTTTTACAAATTCTGCAAATCTATTTTGTAGTTCTATTGGTGGTACAATAATTTTTACTTTCTGTATTTCTCCGAGATGTAAATTCGGAACTCCAATTCCTTTTATACTTCTATCAAATTGTTCCTTTGTCATATTATTATTTATAGCTTGTACTAAATAATCAACTGAGTATTCTTTTTTAGGTCTTAATAATGCTAAACTAACATATATATCAAATATTTCATCTTTATCAACCTTTGCACAAATACCTGTTGTTCCATTTTTTGCAAGTAAAATATCATTCTTTTGTGGTTTTACCCTTTTTACTAATTGATTATGTAATTCTAATGGAATATATTTTATATTATCCCAATTTATTACCCCTGTAGTAACATCTTTCGCAGATAAAAATTTAATACCTTTTATTTTATCATCTGTATATGTTGGTGTACTATGTGTGCCGTCTTTTATAAACTCAAAAATTTTATTTAATGCTTTAATTTCATAGTCTTTTTTATTATTTTTTATATCTCCAAACATCTCGACAAACTGAGATTTTATTATTAAATCTAATTGTTCCAACTGTTTTCTTTTTAATGTTAATAAATTAGAAATACAATCTAATTTATTAACTATTTCTTTTTGCTTTTTTAAATCATATTTTGGTACATCAAATTTAGACAACCAACCTGTATTTAAGTTTATTTGAGCTACCCCTTTTACATTTTTTCTTACTTGTTGCATAAAACAATTTGAGTTCATCCAATACTTTATATATTCCATAATATATTCTGTATTTTTTAGTCTTAAAAAACCCAAACTAACAAAACTCCCAAATTTATGTGTATTTTTATCAATTATTACAGGTTTTCCAATAGTTCCAACTCGACAAAAAAGCATATCTCCAATTTGTGGTTTTGCTCCACTAGGTAGCTTATTGTATTCTTCTTCAGTTATATAATGACATTTTGAATAATCTATTTCTCCATTACTAATATCTTTTACAGATAAAAAAGGTATTCCTTTTTCTACATATTTTGGTGTATGTGTTAATCCTAAATAAATATTAACTATTTCTTCTAATTTAATATACTCCATTATGCCACCTCCAATTATTTGAAAGTAGTATTTCGACCAAATGATATTTCATACGTAAATCCATCTGTTCTAATTTTATTTTTTTCACTATAATATTTCCTCCAACTCTTTTAATTTTCGTTGAATTTTATTTTCCATTTCAATTATTCTTTTTAAAATAACTTTAGGTTTTTCATATTCTTTCTTTTCTACTACAATTTCTTTATATTTGTTAATAGATAAATCATAATCATTTTCTACTATTTCTTCTTTTGAAACAAAGAATGATTTTTCTGTTCTTGCTCTTTCTTGTTCTTCTTTTGAGTTTCTATTTTTAAATCTTTTTATAATATCTGGTATATCATTTTCTTTTACTGGTTGTCTTTGATCATCTAAACTAAAACCATCTGCTGTCATATCATAAAACCATACTTTATCTGTTCCTCCATCACCTGTTTTTGTGAATATCATAATAGCCGTAGAAACTCCAGCATATGGCTTAAATACTCCACTTGGCATTGAAATTACTGCTTCTAATCTATGTTTTTCTATTATTTCTTTTCTTATTGCTTTATGAGCATTTGAACTACCAAATAACACTCCATCTGGCACTATTGATGCAGCTCGTCCTCCTGTTCTTAATATTCTTAGAAATAGTGCTAAAAATAACAACTCTGTTTTTTTAGTTTTTGTAATACTTAATAAATCTTTTGAAGTTCTTTCGCTATCAATAGATCCCTTAAAAGGTGGATTGGCAAGCACAAGTGTATATTTGCTGTTATCTTCATTATCTTCTGATAAGGAATCTTTATATGATATATTTGGATTCTCAATACCATGTTGCATTAAATTCATTGCTCCAATTCTAAGCATTGTTCTATCCATATCAAATCCATAAAACATCGTATTATTAAAATGTTCTTTTAGATTTTCTGTTAAAAACAATTCATTTCTATTATTTCTTAAATATTCTCCTGCCTCAACTAAAAAGCCTGCACTTCCAGCAGCTGGATCAACAATTATATCTTCTGGAGTAGGTTTCATTAATTCTACCATCATTCTAATAATATGTCTTGGTGTTCTAAATTGACCATTTGTTCCTGCAGTAGATAATTTTGAAAGTAGATACTCATATACATCTCCTTTTGTGTCTCTATCTTTCATTTTTAATTTATCTATGGCAGTTACAACTCTTTGTAATATAATAGGTGTTGGTATAATAAATATTGCATCTTCCATATATTTTGCATATCCAGAATCTTTATTATTGCTTAATGTTTTTATAAATGGAAATACATCTTCGCCAACTATTTTATACATTTTTTCAGCTGGATAGTTTTTAAATATGCTCCATCTGCAATCCTGATGCTTTTCATCAAAAATTCTTTTTGTTTTTATTCCTAACATATTATCATTTTTTTCATGTGCTATATCTATATCATCTAATCCTTTTATAAATAAAAGGTATGTAATTTGTTCTATGACCGTTAATGGATTGGTTACTCCACCTTCCCAAAAGTTTGTCCATATTCTATCTATTATACTTTTTGTTTCTTGTTCCATTTCTTCCTCCATTAGTTACATTATTTCATGATGTATTTTATCATAAAACGACTATTTTCTCAACCTATACTTGAAAATATTAAAACTAACTTAAAGAAAAGTTTGTACTTATTAATACTCAAATGTGCTATTTATTATGTGCTGCCTCATCTCCATTTCCATCTATCACAAATACATCAGCCTGGAAGAATATCCCACTTTAGGTTCTTCTTCTTTAAACCTCTCTACATCATTCTCATTGATTTTATATGTTAAATCTTCAACTATCTCTATATCCCCTCTTGACTTTATTTCCTTGATAATATCTTCTACTTCACAATTATTCTCACTAGCATATGCTCTAATTGCTATTTCTGATATTTTGTTAGAATCTCTAACTTCTTTTGCAATTTCAGCAATTCTTTCTTTTGGAAATAAAATATTTTTTCCATTTACAGAAAATGCATTAGCTAAAATAGTATTTAGCTTTTCATTTTGTTTAAAAAATAATTTAACAAATTGTGAATCAGTATCTTCATTTGCTTCTAAACCAAATGCATGTTGTTCTATAGGTCTTTGAAATCTCTGTGCTCCCTCTGCATGTATATTTGGGTTTAATAATGGAAAAGAGTCATTGTATCTCTTTAAAACTCCTATTCCATCTTTTACAATTTCATATTCTTCCTTGTCTTTGTTATATCTATTTGTAGCAAAGAAAGCTGCAACTCCTACATCTGATGTCAAATCTATTAAATTAGTTTTTAATTCATAATGTTCTGCAATTGCTAAAAAATCTACATTTACATTTTCTTCTATGTCCATTTTTATTCTATCATATGTACGTAAAATACACTCTAATTCTTTTATTTTCAACTTATTTAGAAGAATATCTTTTGCATTATCACCTCTATATATGTTAGCAATGCATTCTCCATAATCCCTATATTCTCCTCTATATAATAAAGTGATAAAATTATGTCCAAAAGGAATCGCTCCTGTTTTCCCATCTAATAATGTTATAACATTATAACTCGTATCTCTAATTAAAATTTTTCCTTCAGATATTTCATCCTTTAATTTTAGCAATGGATTATTAGGTTCAAACTCTCTGATTGCTTCAAATATATCTTCATATATGTTATTCTCCATGTCTTCTCCTTTTCCATAATTTTCCATTTAATTTCTCTTCTTATACTCCTCGCACATCGCATTAATTACGCATTTCTCACATTTTGGACTCCTTGCTGTGCAAGTATTTCTTCCGTGCCAAATAAATAAATGGTTTATGTCTTTATAATCCTCTTTATCAAAAATTTTAAGTAGATCTTGTTCTATTTTTTCAGGTTCTTTTTCTTTACTAAGTCCGAAGTTTATTTGCAATTCTTTTGCAATGTGTATCTACTGCAATGCCTTGTGCATCTCCAAAGGCTTCAAGCATTACTACATTTGCACTCTTTCTTCCAACTCCTGGAAGGCTCATAAGTTCTTCCATTGTTTTTGGAACCTCTCCATTATATTTTTCTAATATTTCTTTAGCACATGCTTTTATATTTTTTGCTTTATTTTTATAAAATCCACACGGATGTATCAACTCTTCTAAAGTATTTATATCTATTTCAGCAAAATCTTTAGGTGTACTATATTTTGCAAATATTCCCGGTGTCGTTTTATTTACTCTTTCGTCTGTGCATTGTGCTGAAAGCATAACTGCGACCAGCATTTCAAATGGTGTATTAAAGTCTAGACTACATTTCGCATCTGGATATGTTTTTTTCAATATTTCTACTAATTCTTTATTTCTTTTTCCCATATTTCCTCCACTCTATATGTTTTTAATTAAATTATATTATATTTTACTTTTCCATATTTTTCCATATCGTTTTTTGTCTTCTTAATTTATTTGTATATTTTTTTCCACTCCATCACTATTTTTATGTTTATTTAATATAATGATTATATAGGAGGTAAGGTATTATGTTTAAGCTTCTAAAGAAAACTTTTGCAGTATGCATGATTGGCTTTGGTTTAGGAATGCTTTTTGTACTCCTACTTCCAATATGTGGTTGGCTATTTATAATTGGTGTAATCGTAATTATTGTTGGTCTGATTTGGTTATCATGTTAAAGGAGTGTGTATTTTTATATGACAATAGTTGTAAAAAAAGTTCCTAAATTTTTACGTGGTTTTGTAAAGTTTATTTTTGGTATCAAAGATTAATACATACATCATGTAGTATTAAAAAAGAGTAGATGTTTTCTACTCTTTTTCTCTTTATATTAAACTCTATTAACTTTTCCAGAACGTAAACATTTTGTACATACCTTTATTCTCTTTGGTTGGCCATTTTCCATAACTTTTACGCTTTGTAAATTAGGTTTCCAAGTTCTTGTACTTCTCTTACTTACGTGAGAACGGGCAATGCTTAGTTTATTTCCATAGCTCATAGATTTTTCACAAATTGCACATTTTGCCATTTTATATCGCACCTCCAATTTTGTTTTTTAGACTGACTATTTTATACTATACCACAATTTTCTTAAAATTACAAGTATTTTTTGTTAAATTTTATGAAATTTCACTATATAATATTTTCTAAAGACTTTTAATTATTTATTCGTAAAAGTTGCGCAAGCGATTAAACGTAGCGAAGTGCGAAGTGGAGCAACTTACATATTAATTTAAATTCTGTAGCAAAGCTCTAGGAATAAATAATTAAAAGTTTTAGAATTTAATAAACGAATTTTCCTACTTCATGCATATTTTTCATTCTTCGAGTAATACTATACAGTTGTGAGGTGATAACTTTGACTAATATAAATTGTTCTGCAAATTGTATTTATCAAAAGGACCGGTAAGTGTTCTTTTGAAGATATTTCTGCTAAAACTCTTACTATCGGCTCAAATTGTGCATATTTTACACCTAAGTCTGAATAATAGTTATTTTCTACTGAGGTTTGGTAAAACTTTATTATATTTATTTGGCAATAATTTTCATATCTCACATAATATATTCTTTTTTCACAATTTACTTAAATTCAACTTTTCCATCGTTTTCAAACATTGTCTTTTTTACATTTCTAATTATTTTTCCATCTAATATTGCGTCTGTTATATTGTCTTCGACTATTGTTTGTATCGCACGTCTTAAAGGTCTTGCTCCATAGTTTTTATCTGTTCCCTGTTTTATTACATAATTTTTTATACTTTCGTCAAATTCAACTAATATTCCTTGTTCTTCCAATCTTTTACTAAGATTTGTAAGCATTAGCTCTACTATTTTTTTGATATCATCATCTTCTAATTTATGGAAAACTATTATCTCATCTATACGGTTTATAAATTCTGGTCTAAATTCTTTTTTTAGTTCCTGCATTATGTCTTTTTTCGTATTTTCATAATCTGTTTTTTGTTTTTCCTCTGATGTTTCTATATTAGAAAAACCTAATACTTTGCTATCTGTTATGAGTTTTGCACCTACATTTGATGTCATTATTATTACTGTATTTTTAAAGTTTACAATTCTTCCTGTACTATCAGTAAGCCTGCCATCTTCTAATATTTGAAGCAACATGTTCATTACATCAGGATGTGCTTTTTCTATTTCATCAAAAAGTACAATAGAATATGGTTTTTGCTTTACTTTTTTGGTTAAATATCCACCTTCTTCATATCCTACATATCCAGGTGGTGAACCTATTAATTTTGATGTTGAATGTGATTCCATATATTCTGACATGTCTACTCTTATTATTGCATCTTCTGTTCCAAATAGCACTTCTGCCAATGCTTTTGATGTTTCTGTTTTTCCAACTCCAGTTGGTCCTAAAAATAAAAATGAACCTATTGGTCTTTTTGGATCTTTTATGCCAACTCTTCCTCTTCTTATTGATTTAGAGACTGCTTCTATTGCTTGATTTTGTCCAACTACTCTTTTATGTAGTTCTTGCTCTAAATTTTTTAATTTTTCGTTTTCGTCCTGTGTTATTTTTTTGACTGGAATGTTTGTCCATTTTGATATTACTTCTGCTATGCTGTCTTCGTTTATAACTGTAACTTTTCTTACATTTTCGTCATTCCATTTTTCCTTTTCTTTATCTAATTTTTTTGATTGTTTTTGTTCCTTATCTCTAAGTTCTGCAGCTTTTTCAAATTCTTGATTTAATATTGCTTCTTTTTTCTCTGCTATGATTTCTTCTAATCCTTTTTCAAGTGTTTTTAGTTTTTCTGGTCTTGTATACTTTATCATTCTAGCATTTGACGCCGCTTCATCTATTACATCTATTGCTTTATCTGGTAAAAATCTATCTGTTATATATCTTACAGAAAGTTCTACTGCTGAGCTTATTGCTTCATCTGTTATGCTAACATTATGATGTGCTTCGTATTTGTCTCTTATTCCTTGAAGTATTTCTATTGTACTTTTTATACTAGGTTCTTCTATAACTACTGGACTAAATCTTCTTTCTAAGGCAGCATCTTTTTCTATATATTTTCTATATTCATCTATTGTTGTTGCGCCAATTAAGCTTACCTCTCCTCTTGCTAAAATTGGCTTTAATATATTTGCTGCATCTATTGCACCTTCTGCTGAACCTGCTCCTACTATTGTATGTATTTCATCTATGAAAAGTATTACATCTCCTGCTTTTTTTACTTCTGCTAAAGATTTTTTTATTCTTTCTTCGAAATCACCTCTATATTTAGAACCTGCGACCATGCTTGAAATATCCAAGTTCACTACTCTTTTATTTCTTAGCATTTGTGGCACTTCGCCCATTGCTATTTTTACTGCTAGTCCTTCTGCTATTGCTGTTTTTCCAACTCCTGGCTCTCCTATTAAGCATGGGTTATTTTTTGTTTTTCTTGTTAATATTTGTATTACTCTATCTATTTCTTCATTTCTTCCAATTATTTTGTCTAGCTTTCCTTCTTTTGACATTTTCGTTAAATCTATTCCGAATTGATTAAGTGTTGGGGTTTGTGAGAAACTGGTACTTTCTTTTTCTTTTGGGTTTTTATTTTTTATTTTATTTTCTTCTGAGTCTGTCTCATTTATTACTTTTAATATATCTTCATAAATTGTTTTTATATTTACGTTTAAGTTTATTAAGATTCTTACTGCAACGCTGTCTCCTTCTTTTATTATGCCAATTAGCAAATGTTCTGTTCCTATATATTCAGAGTTTAATTTTTGTGCTTCTTGCCAAGCATTTTCTAAAATTTTTTTTGTTCTTGGAGTAAAGCCTAGAATTTTTCTTTTATTTATTTTTCCGAACTCCTATTATTTCTTCTATTTGAGAAAGGATATCTTCTTTTGTGATTCCTTGTCCTTCTAAGACTTTACTTGCTATACTTGTATTTTCTCTAGCAAGCCCATAAAGTATATGCTCTGTACCAATATAGTCGTGACCAAATTTTAATGTTATTTCATTTGCATATTCTATTACCTTTTCTGCACTTGCTGTGAATTTATATGTCATATTTTTTATCATTCCTCTCCATAGATTTCTCTTTTGGATATTATATCAAAAATTATATCAATTTCAATACATACGACAAAACTTCTTATTTTTCAGTCATTTTTTCTAATTTTTTTGCAATCTCTTTTTGTTTTTCGAGTGTTATCCAAGCAAAGTATGATGATATGAATTCTCCATATTTTGTTTCGTCTTCATCCATAAAATCACCTCCAAAAAATTCATAATAAGGTAATATTCTTTCTAAAGAGTAGAAATGATTTATTTGTAAGAACTGCGTAAGCGACCAAACGAAGCGTAAGCGAAGTGCGAAATGGAGCAACTTACATATTAAATTTTAAAATTGTAAGTTGCGACAGCAAAGTTCTTACAAATAAATCATTTCTACTCTTTTTTATATATAAGATTCAAGTTAAAAAAATAAAACCTTACAAGATTATTTTATGTAATCTCATAAGGTTTATACTTACTTTAATTTCATGGATAAAAGCTTACTAATTCCATTTTCTTCCATTGTTATACCATATACAGAATTTCCGGCTTCCATTGTTCCTTTTCTATGTGTTATTACCAAAAATTGAGTTTCATCTGTAAATTTTTTCAAATAATCAGCAAATCTATATACATTTACATCATCAAGTGCTGCCTCTATTTCATCAAGTACACAGAAAGGTGATGGATTTATCTTAAGCATTGCAAATAGTAATGCTATTGCAGTGAATGCTCTTTCTCCACCTGACAAAAGTGTCATGTTTTGGAGTTTTTTTCCAGGTGGCTGTGCTACTATTTCTATTCCACATTCTAGTACATTTTTTTCATCTTCAAGGATTAGATTTGCTCTTCCTCCTCCGAAAAGTTCTTTGAATACTTCACCAAAATTTTTATTTATTGTCTCAAACTGTTTTGTAAATTGTTCTTTCATTGTGTTTATCATTTCTTGAATTACATTTTTTAATTTTGCCATTGTGTTTTCTATGTCTAGTCTTTGTTCGCACATGAAATCATATCTTTTTGAAAGTTCTTTATATTCATTTATTGAGTCTATATTTACGCTTCCTAAGTCTTTTATTTTATTTCTTAAACTATTTGCATTTTTTGTAGCTTGCGCAATATTTTCTGGTTTTTTATATTCTTCTCCTACATTATTTGGAGTAAGTTCATATTCTTCCCATAATTTGTTTGTTGTTGTATCTAAATCTTCTTGTGTTTTTTCTTTTTTCACACCTATTTTTATTATTTCTTCCTTCAAATTATCAAGTGTTGATAGTTTACTTGAAATTTCCTCTTCTGTACCATCTAGCTTTTTATTTTTTTCTTCTCTTTCTGCTTTAAATTTGCTTATTTCTTCTTCACTATTGTTCATTTTGTTATCTAATTCTATTTTTTGATTTTCTAATTCTGTAATTTTAGTTTCTAGCTCTTGATTTTCCTGTTTTAGATTTTTCATATTTTCTTGCTTTGCTAGAATACTTGCATTATTGTTATCTATATCTTGATTAATTCTTGTAACCATTTCTTCTATTGACATTTCGCTTTCGTTAAAAGAAGATACTGATATTTTTAAGTTTGTAACGTCAAAGTTTAAATTATCAATATATTTTTGATTTTCAGAATTTAATTTTGCAAATTCTTCTATTTCTGATTTTAATTTTTCTGTATTTTGATTATTTTGTTCTATTGTCTCGTTTATTTCTTTCAATTTTGTTAGGTTATCTTCTTTTTGTTTTTGTATATTTTCTAGTTCCTCTTTTGACTTGTCTATTCTTTCTCTTAATTTAGCAATATTTTCTTCTACTGCAATTAATTTTTGTTCATCTGTTGCATAGGTTATATGAATTTCTTGTAAATTTTCTCCTAATGCTATTAATTCTTCTGAATATTTTTCTTCTTCTTCTTCAAATTTATGTTTTTCATCCACTTTTGTTTTAATTTTTGCATCAATTTCTTTTAATTCTTGTTCTAGCTCTTTTATTTTCTCTTTTCTTCCTAAAATATTAACTGTTTTTTGGGAATATGAACCACCTGAAATGCTTCCAGAAGGATTTATTACATCTCCTTTTAGTGTAACTATTTTAAAGCTATAATTATTTTGCTTTGCAAGTGATATTGCGTTTTCCATATCTTCTACTATAACTGTTCTTCCAAGAAGACTTAGTATTATTCCTTCATATTTTTTATCGCATTTTATAAGGTCTGATGCAATTTCTATAGTTCCTTTTACATTTCTTCTATCTATTTTTTCTAATTTTTTTCCTTTTACTGATGTTATTGGTAAAAATGAGGCTCTTCCTAAATTATTCTCTCTTAAATACTCAATAAGTTTTTTTGCATCTTGTTCCGTTTTGGTTACAATATTTTGAATACTTGCTCCAAGTGCCATTTCAATTGCTACTTGATATTTTGTTTCTACTGATATTAATTCACTAAGTACTCCTTCTGAAGAGTTTCTAAGTCTTTCTTCTTTTTCACATGCAAGCAAAAGTGATTTTATAGTTTTTGAGAAACCTTCTTTTTCTTTTTCTGTTTCTATTAAAAATTTAAGTCTTGATTCTTTTATTCTATATTCTGATTGCAAGTTATTTATTTGCATTTCATATTCTTTTAGTTTTTTGTCAATTTCTTCTTTATTTTTGTTTACTTCTTCGATTTGTTCGTTTAGTTTATTCTTCTTTGCTTGTATTTCATTAAATACTTTTGAGATGTATTGTTTAGTCAAATTTGTGCTGTCAAGTTCTGATATACCAACTTGAATATCATATTTTAAAGTTTTTACTCTTTTATCTATGTTTTCGTTTGTAATTTCTAGACTATTTATATCATTTAGTTTTTCATATTTTTCGTTTGTATATTCTTCTATTTTTGCTTTTTTTGCTTCGATTTCTTTTTCTTTTTCTGATAATTTTGATGTCAAATCTGCTAGTTCTTTCTCTTTCTCAGCTAATTCTTTTTCAAATTTTTCCTTATTTGCCAAAAGTTTCTCATGTCTTTCATCTTTTTGATTTTTTTCTTCTTGTAATTCTGCAATTTTTGCATTTAGTTCTTCTATTTCTTTTTCATACCTTGTATGATTTTCTTCATTATTCACTATTCTTTCTTTGCATACATTTATTTCTGAATTTATTTTTTCTTTTTCCTGTATATTTTGTGTTCCTAAATTTTGAGCATTTTCTATTTCTTTTGTAATATTGTCTATTTCTAATTTTAAATTTTGTTTCAAATTGTTTAATTTTTCTAAATTTAAATTTTCTTCATTGTTTTGATCATTTAATATTTTTTCATCTTCTATTATTTTTTCTAATTTTTCTTTGTATGTAGAAATATTATATACGAATAAACCTACTTCTATGTTTTTTAGTTCTTCATGAAGTTTTAAGAATTCTTTTGCTTTTTCTGATTGTGCTTTTAATGGTTCTATATTTTGTTCTATCTCTGATAAGATGTCATTTATTCTAAGCAAATTTAGTTTTGTTCTTTCTAATTTTTTCTCTGCTTCTATTTTTCTAGTTTTATACTTAACTATACCTGCTGCTTCTTCAAATATATTTCTTCTGTCTTCTGATTTATTACTTAATATTTCGTCTATTCTACCTTGTCCTATTATTGAATAACCGTCTTTTCCTATTCCTGTATCCATAAATAGCTCGATTATATCTTTTAATCTGCAAGGAACTTTGTTTATGAAATATTGTGATTCACCACTTCTATATAGTTTTCTTGTAACTGTTACTTCTGTATATTCTACAGGAAGTCTGTTATCTGCATTATCAAATATTAGTGATACTTCTGCAAAGCCTAATGATTTTCTACTTTGTGTTCCTGCAAATATTACATCTTCTGATTTTGATCCTCTTAATGATTTCATACTTTGCTCGCCAAGTACCCATCTAATTGCATCTGATATATTACTTTTTCCAGAGCCATTTGGTCCTATTACTGTTGTAATTCCTGGCATAAATTCTAGTACTGTTTTATCTGCGAATGACTTAAATCCTTGCATTTCTAGCTTTTTTAGATACATTTTTTCCTCCTAATGTTTCTTTATTTGTTTTTTCGATTTGTATTCTGATTTCTTCTATATTTTAGCATATATGTTTGGTTTTTTGCAATTGTATTTTGTTATTTTGTTTTGAGAATTATAAAATATTTAAGATAAAATTTTTAGCTTGTATAAAAATCGAAAAACACCAGAACAAATTATCTGATGTTTTTCGTTATATATTTTATTTTCTGTATACTTTTATCTTTTAAATGTCTTAAATATTTTTTTAACTATCATGCATACCTATTTTATTATGTGAGCAATATTGGTTGTGTGATTTTGCATAACCATGTGAGCAGTAAACGGAATGTGTGTATGTGTAATTATGTTCACATGGTACAGTATGGCTAGATGTGTATCCATGTCTACAATAGCTGTGGCTATAAGTATAACCATGTGTACAAGTTGATGTATGGTCATAACTTAATTGTCTATAGCAATTGCAGTACCAATGGCCATATGTATATCCATGTGAGCAATAGCTATGAGAACTATATTCTCCATGGCTACATGGGTTATCTGAAGAATAACCATCACCACCGCAAGCAGAACATCTAATATAACTATCACTATGCTGTTTATTGCTTGTACTTCCATTTATACCATAAGTTCGTCCACAACTAGAACACTTAGGTGTAGTGTTCGTTAAACCACACGTATCACAACCCCACAAGTCAGATGTATTTCGTGTTCCACAATACGGACAACTAGATGTATACGAGCTGTTTTTTATGTATGGAGTTCCAGGGCAATGAACTTGACCACTACCCCAGCATGTTGTACAAGTCGTTCTCGATCCCCCAGAGCACGTATATCCGGTTCCACTACAATAATTATCCGCTCTACATGTTGTACCTCCAGGACACGTGTATCCGGTTCCATTACAAGTTGTATAATTACTACATGTATATCCATCCGTACAAACATATCCACCTGGGCAATATGTTCTAACACTTTTTACATCTCCTTTTACTGTTACTGTTCCATCTGATACATCTACCCTATAATAGTACAATGTATATTCTGACAAACCAGTTTTTTGTTTAGCTGTTTGAGCTGAATTTTGTGTTACATTTGATTTTGTATCATAACTTGATAAACTTGAACTGTTTGTTCCCCAATAGAATGTATATGTTAATTTGTCTCCATCTGCATCAGTTGCTCTTGCTTGTATTGTTGCATAGTTTGTTCCTTTGCTTGATACTGTTAGAGATTGCATTACTGGAGCTGTATTTGTTACTACTTGTAATGGTGTTGTTCCTCCTGTTCCATCTGATTTACTTCCATCACTATATTTCTTGTTGCCTGCATTATCTATTACTATTACTCTTAATTCATATGTTTTTCCTGCTGATATCTTACTACTTGGATATGTATATTCTTTACTTTCACTACTTGTAGTTTCTGTTCCTGAGTCTGACCAGCTTGATGTTCCTTTTATTCTATATTGGAATTGATATTTTGCAACACCAGATGTCGCATCTTTTCCTTTTGCTGTTACTGTTATTGTATTTGCTGTCTTGCTATTTAATTCTAATGTTGATGTGCTTGGTGGTGTTGAGTCTTTCTTGACTGTTGCCCTTGCCTCTGATGATTCGTTTCCTGCTAAGTCTATTGTCTTTGCTGTTACTGTATATGTTCCATCATTACTTATCGTTTTTGTTACTGTTGCTGCTACTTCTCCATTACTACTTTGTCCATCTATTCCATTATAGCTTATCTTGTTTGCTCCTGATCCTCCTGCTATATCTTCTCCTCTTGTTATTGTTACTGCTACTGTGCTTGTATTTTTCCAATTTCCATCACTTGGACTTATAGTTGGTGGATTTGGTGCTTTTGTGTCTTTTCTTACTGGTATCTTTGTCTCTGGTGTTTTCGTTCCATTTGGATCTTCTCCCCATACTACTAACGTATGATCTCCTTCTGGAAAATCTATTTTTGGTGGATTATTTGGGTCAAATTCATGCTCCTCTCCATTTTCGTCTATTTTATATTTGAATTTCTCTACTCCTGTTCTATCTTTGTCTGCACCATCTTTTACTTCTGTTATTGTTGGATTTCCAGTATACCAATCATTATTTCCTTTATTTGGTCCTTCTACTTTTACATTTGGTGCTTTTAATTCTCCAATTGTTGATGGTGTTAATGTATTTTTACATCTTCTTACATTTCCTGCTCCATCTTTTGCTTCTACATATACTGTATAACTCTTGTTTACTAACAAACCTTCTGCTTTATATGTTTCTGCTTCTATGTAGCCTCCATTACTTGTATCTCCACTTGTTATGTTTTGGCCTTGTCCTGTTATATAGTATTTATATCTTAGTTTATATCCTCTTCCTTCATTTCCTGATATTTCGTCTGTCGTACTTGCATTTATGATAAAATATCTTGGTCTTATTTCACCCTCTGGTATAGTTGCTTCAAATTCGTTTGGAAGTGTTGCATCTTTCTTTATATTTATTGCTAATACAATTGATTTATTTCCTGCTATATCCTCTGTCTGTACTCCTATTGCTCTTTCTCCATCTCTATCTTCCACTATTGGAACATTTAGACTATCTACAGTTTTCATGTTAGCTCCGGTTTGTTTCTATTGCTTTTCTATCGCTGTCTTTATTTGGATCTAATTCTGAATATCCCCAATAATATTTTGTAACTCCTGAGTTTGCATCATTATCTTCTCCTCCTGCTTCAGATAATGATATTGTTATAGCTCCTATCTTCCAATTATTTTCTCCATCTTGTCCTGTTATTGTTATATCTGGAACAAGTTTTAATGTTGGTGCTATATTATCATATAGTACATCTAATGTTCCATTTTCTGATTCGTTTCCTTTTTTATCTACTGAGAATGCTACTATCTTTATTGTTCCACTTTTCTCTGGTAATGTTATTGTTATATCTGTACTTCCTGCACTTTGCCAACCGTTTCCTAAGTTATGCTCTGTGTTTTGCTCTAATTCTTCATCTTTTCCGTTTACTATTATTTTATAGTATATATCTGTTGCTGTTTCATTTTCTGTATGCATTCTTACTTCTACTTTCTTTAGCTTGTCTACTCCTCCGTACCATCCAGAGTGTTCACTCATTGCTAAGTCCTCTTGTTCTTTCTTTACTTCTATCACTGGTGCTACAACTGAGCTTGTTACTCTTATCCATGCATATCTATAATATCCTTGTACAGATGTTACTCTTACTATATACCAGCCTGTTTTTTGAAGTGCTACTGTTCTACTTACTTCTTTTTCTCCATTAAATTCTAATAATGTCTCTGTTTCATCTGTTGCATTGTCTGTATATATTATTCCTCTATGTAGTATTTCTACTCTGGCTATTCCATTTTCGTCTGATGCTGTAAAATCCAAATTTGCTGTTTTTTTGTCATAGTCTGCTTTTATTTTTGGTAGATTTACTTCTTCTCCTTTTCCTACATACTCGGCAAATCTTTGTCCTGTTAATTCATCATAATATACTTGATACATATATCCTTCTGTTGTTGTTGCTATTATATCATCATTTGTATTTGTATCTCCTATATTTGCATGCGTGTTCTTTGTCCATATTGTCTCATCTTCATGCATTAATTCTGCTAGGCTTTCCATTGTTATATCTTTTCCCATCATTGAATACTCTGATATTGCATTTTCTCTTAGCTCTAGCACTTGTTCCTTATATTGTTCTATCTTATATTCTTCCGCTGCAACTTGTGTTGAACTTATTATTCCCGTATTACCTGTTAATCCTCTTATTGTTACTGCTGCTAGTATCACTAGTATTATTATCATTATAATAAGAGCAATAAGAGTAATACCATCTTCATATCTTTTTTGGTTTTCCTTTTTCATGGCTTTTTCCTCCGTTTCTTTTTAACACTTCTCTTTAATATATCTTTTTAACATTAATAACTTTTGTAACAATATAGTACTCTTAAATTATTTCTCTAAGTACATATATTTTTTCTATTTTTGTTTTACAGTATTTTTTCATTATCCTTTTCTTGTGTATTTTTATCTATGACTAAATATCCCCTTATGGGTAGAAGTTTCAGCAGATATCAAATAAAAACTACTTCAAGCTTCCATCCATAAAGAGATATATTTATTTGTATACATAAAACATATATTCTTATTTATATTATACTATTTTTTCTTTGTTATGTCAATATTTTAAAAGGGATTAGAGTGTTACAGTTTTATTACAATTTTATTACATATTTTCTATTTTTCAAATTCATTTATTGATTTAAATTCATATCCCATCTTTTTTATTTCTTTTATCACATCATCTAAAATTTCCATATTATCTTTTGATGTTGCATGCAAAAGAATTACTGCTCCTGGATGTATATTTGATATTATTTTTTCTTTTGCATAGCTTTGTCTTCCTTGTTTATTTTCATCCCAATCGTCATATGCAAAGCTCCACATTACTGTTGTATATCCCAAATTATTTGTTATACTTAAGCTTCTTTCACTATATTCTCCTTTTGGTGGTCTTATATATTTCATTTCATATCCAAATTTTTCATATACTACTGTATGTAATTTCATTACATCTTCTTTTATCTCATTTTCTGAACTTTCAGGAAGTATAATATGGTTTGCTGTATGATTTCCGAACAGTATGCCCTTCTTCTATCATTCTTTGAACTATTTCTCCTGCACTATTTAAGTAATGTGCTGTTATGAAAAATACTGCTGGAACTTTGTTTTCTTTTAATGTGTCTAGTATTTTTTCTGTATATCCCGCTTCATACCCATTATCAAATGTAAGATATACATATTTTTTGTCTTTATTTCCCATTGCAATTCCATTATATTTTTCCATTAATTCTTTATTTTTTGCTCCTAAATCAGGTTGTTCATGATTATCTGCTCTTTTTATTCCCCAAGATATTTTTTGATTACTTATATTGCTAGCACTTGTTTGTAATGCTTGATTATCATAACTATAAAATGCCCATACTGATATAAGTGCAAATACTAGAGCTAAACCAGATATCTTTTTTATAATCTTTTCCAATATTTTTCACCTCTTACAGCTATGTATATTAATCTATTTTAAAATTATGCAAAAAAAGAAATTAGATTTTATAAACCTAATTTCTTTTTTATCTCTATTATAATCTAATTTTACAATTCTTTTTTTACTAGTTCCAATGCTTCTAATATAACTTTATCCATATCATAATATTTATATGCTCCAAGTCTTCCTCCAAATATTACATTACTGTCTTGTTTAGAAAGTTTTTGGTATTTTTCATATAAGCTATTGTTCTTATCATTATTTATCGGATAATAGGCTTCTTTTTCTCTATTCCAGCTATCTGGATATTCTTTTGTTATAACTGTTTTTGGACTTTCAGTATCAAATTCAAAATGTTTATGTTCTATTATTCTTGTATAAGGAATTTCATATTCAGTATAATTTACTACTGCGTTTCCTTGATAGTTTTGCTCGTCTAAAATTTCTGTCTCAAATCTTAGACTTCTATATTCAAGTTCACCAAATTTGTAGTCATAGTATTTGTCTATTGGCCCTGTAAATAGTATTTTTTCTGCAACACCCATTAAATTTTCTCTATCGTCAAAGAAGTCTGTATTTAGTCTTACTTCTATTCCGCTCAAGCATTTTTTCTACTATTTTTGTATACCCTCCTATTGGTATTCCTTGGTATCTATCATTAAAATAGTTATTGTCATATACAAATCTAACTGGCAATCTTTTTATTATAAAGCTTGGAAGTTCTGTTGCTTTTCTTCCCCATTGTTTTTCTGTATATCCTTTTACTAATTTTTCATATATTGTTTTTCCGAACTAAACTTATTGCTTGTTCTTCTACATTTTTTGGTTCTCCAATTTGAGCATTTTTTCTTTCTTCTTCTATTTTTTCCTTTGCTTCTTTTGGTGTTTTTACTCCCCATAATTTATTAAATGTATTCATATTAAATGGCATATTATATAGTTCATTTTTATATATTGCTACTGGTGAATTGATATAATTATTAAAGTCTGCAAATTTATTTATATATTCCCACACTTCTTTATTACTTGTATGGAATATATGTGCACCATACTTATGTACATTTATTCCTTCAATATTTTCTGTATAAATATTTCCTGCTATATGTGGTCTTTTGTCTATTACTAAACATTTTTTTCCTCTTTTTTTTGCTTCATGAGCAAATATTGCTCCATATAATCCAGCTCCTACTATAAGATAATCGTATTTTTTCATAACTCCCCCATTATATTCCTACTACATTTTTTATTTTTTTTATAATTTCACCTACTAATTCATCTTTTAGAATTACTAAAACTACTACGTATATAAATACTCCAATTCCTACTTGGAATAATAATGGTGAAATTCCATATTTTATGAAGCTTCCTATTATCATGCATACTGCAAACATTACTAAACTCGCGATTAAATAATTTTTTGCACTTTTGAAAATTTCTTTAAGATTAAAGTCTTTTCTTACAAAGTAAAGTTGTAAACTTGTTACTGTTGCTTCTGCAAGTACTGTTCCCACTGATGCTCCTATTGCTCCAAATTTCCATATTAAGCACATGTTCATAATAAAGTTTACTATTGCCCCACAAACTACTGATGTTGTAAATTCTTTTTGTCTCTTTGTTGGAAGCAAATATTGTGTTCCTATTACATTACTCATTCCAATTAAAAGTAATATTGGTGTTATTACTTTCATAAGTACTGCTACTCTATCATATCCTTGTCCAAAGAATAGTGGAACAAACATATCTGCTACAGATATTATTCCAAATATCATTGGAAATGCAAGCAAAAATACAACTCTAAATGATTTTTTCATATATGCCATTACTGTCTTTTTCTGTCCGTTGACAAAGCTGTTAGATATTCTAGGTAACATTACCGTTCCAAGTGATGTTACAACTGTAAGTAGCACTTTTACTATTTTTTGACTTTGATCATAATATCCAACTTCAGATTTATCTAAGATTATTGTTCCTATCATGGTTCTATCAAATATTGTATAAACTTGTATTGCTATTTGTGGTATAAATAATACTATTGTTGGTTTTAAGTGTTTAAGTATATTTAGTTCTCGTATTTTTACCTTATCTATAAATTTCGGTAAACTTATCCATAATGATGCATTTCCAGCTACTATTGATATTACGTAAATAATAAAATATAAATATAAATCTTCTGGTTCTTTTACAAACATGAAAATGCTTATTATACTTATTATTTTTACTACGGTATTTCTTAAAACTGTTTTTTTAAATTCTTCTAGTCCTTGGAAAAACCAACTTATATCTATACAAGTTCCAGCAATTTCTATTAGTAATATTTTGTAAAATATTGTATAAGTATTATTTCCTGTACTAGCAAATATAAAATAGAACAATGCTAATGATATTATTATTGTAATTGTTCTAAGTAAAACAATTTCCCAGAAAGTTTTACTATATGCTTTTCTATCTCCTTGATTATAAGCTATTTCTCTTTGTCCATATAAAGCTATTCCAAGTGATCCAAATAAAATAAAATATGCAGAAATAGAGGTAGTATAACTAAATATTCCTATATTTTCCGCTCCTAACACCCTTGATATATATGGTGTTGTAATAAGTGGTAATATAAGCACTAATATTTGATATGATAGATTATATATATAGTTTTTTGTTACACTTTTTTTCTGCATCTTTTTATCCCTTCATTATTATATATTTAAATTTTGTAATTCTTTTATTGCTTGAGTTAAATATTTACCTTGCATTAGTTCTTGTGCAATAACTTTGCTATTTTCTTGCATTTCTTTATATTCTTCTTCTGTTATTTTTTGCAATTCATAGCTTATGTCATCTAATTTGTCTATTATTATTCCTACTTTATTTTTTAATACGAATTCTGCCATAGCAGATTTTCTCCATACTATTACTGGCAAACAAGCTGTTAAATATAATGAAATCTTATGCGGATTATTATATTTTAAATATTCTCCAAAAGGTCCGTGTACATTCTTCTATTGTTTCTCCATCCCATACAAGTCCGAAGCTTCCTTCTATCTCTTCTACTAATTTATCTGGTAAGAATTTTCCTTTATAGTTTACATTTGTCTCTCCTTCTTCTTTTTCATATCCTGCTCCATAAAGGTTAAATTCTACATTTTTTACGTCTTTCAAGTGTTTAAGATATTCCGCTTTTTCCTTGCTTAAATTGCCTGCTATTACTACTGGTAAATCTTTTGTTCTTGGTTTTAAATTTTTAGGATTTTCTAATATATAGTCAAATATTTTTAACTCGAATATTTTGCTAGTTTCTACATTACATATTTCTACTATTTTGTTTTTCATTCTATTGTTGTGTGCTATTATATATGTTGCTCTTTTTAATACTTCTCTATCTTCTTTTACAACTCTGGGCATTTGTCCCATTCGTAATGAATCTAAATCATGTATTAATAATACTGTTTTTATTTCTAATTTTTGTAGCTTATCCATTATCTTTTCAAAACCTAACATTGAATTTATTAATGGATATTGTATTACTAGCATATCTTCTTTGTTTAAATTTTCAATTGTTTTTTCCCATATTTTATTGTTTTTTCTGTAATCTATAAATTGCTTGAATTTCATTATCTTCTTTTGTTGTACCCCATATTTAGTAGGTATATAGAATTTTTTAAAATCTAATTTATCTAGTATATATTCTACATCTTCTCTTGCTTTTGTTGAAGCATTGTATTCACCTTGTGGAGTACCTTCACACACATAATAATTCATTTTTTCCCTCTATCTTTTTAAAAAGTATTCTTCTAATTTTTTTGCTTCTGTTTTTATATCATATCCTGCTTTCTTTATATCGTTTTTTCTATCTTCTCTTTCTATTGTATTTTCTGTTTTTTCTAATATTATTTTTGCCCATTCTTCTTCGTTTTTATCTAATGAAATGAATTCAAAATATTCTGACATTTTTGATTTTTTTGATATTACTTTATCTGATGCAAATGTGCTAAGACCTGATGCTTGTGCCTCTATAAGTGCAACTGGAAGTCCTTCGAATAATGACGGAAATACAAATATATCCATAGCTTGCATAATGTTTTGTATATCATCTCTTTTTCCTAAAAATGATATCTTATTTTCTAAATTCATCTCTTTTGCTAATGTTTTTAAGTTTTCTTCCTCTTCTCCTTGTCCGAATAATAATCAAATGTGAATTTTCATTTTTCTTAACTATTTCTTTAAATATCTTTATTAAAAATATTTGATTCTTTTGGAAATGTAGTCTTCCAATATTTCCTATAACAAGTTTGTCTTCTAATTTTAAATCTTTTCTATATTCTTTTCTAATTTCTGGGTTATATTTATATTTATCTAAATCTATTGCATTATTTACTATTAAATATTTAGAACTTTCTCGTACACTTGGATAATAAAACCATTTTCCAGCTTCTTCTGAACATGCCCAAAAGTCTGTTGCATATTCTCCTAATATTAGTTTGTTTAGCCTATGAAGCATTCCTCTTAAGAAACCATCCATATTTCTAGAATTATGGCTATGTATTATTCTTCTTTTTATTCCATACTTTTTCGCATATATTAAATAATCTATATTTGCTAAACTACAAACATTTACCCATATTGTAGTATATTCTTTTGCATGTTCTTCAAAGAATTTTTTCATATCTTCTTTATATTTTTTTCTGTCTTTGCTTCTTGCTGTTATTCTATAAATTTCTCCACCAAGTTTTTTAATTTCTTCTTCATATGCAACTATTTCTGTATTACATAGGAAGTCAAATTTTATTTTTTCTCTGTCTATATTTCTGTAATAATTCATTATTACGCTTTCTACGCCACCTGGATTTTCTGTTATTCCAAATACTAATACTTTTTCTTCTTTATTTTCTTCCTGTTTACTTTTCTTTTTTAGTTTGCTAATTACGTATTTTTCTATATCTACCCATCTTTCTATGATAATATATCCTACTATTACTGTTACAAGCCTTGCTATTCCTGCCTTACTTAATACTTCTAGATAAAGATATCCATCCATTGGGTGTAAGTAAATTGTATATGAAAGATATCCATAAATAAGTATCCATAAGTTTAGATTTTTTCCATTATTGTATTTTATTTTATTATATATAACTGTAAAGAATGCTGACATTATTCCTTGTAAAACTACTATTCCTAAAATACCAAAGTCGTTCATCCATCTTCGATATGCTGTATATATATTTCCTACCATTTCATCTTCATAATATATAAATTCTAGATGTCCCGATTCTCTTTCTGATATTTTGTAGTCTGTTATTCCAAAAGAGTCTAAGTTTGATATAAGGTTATAAAAGGTTTCTTCTCCTCTAACCATTTTTATTTGTTTTTCATTATTTACATATTGATTGAAGCATTCTATTGAGCCACCACAATAATAAGTAATATAATCAAATATTCCTTTTGTGTTTATTCTTCCTACAAGTGATGCACTATAATAGAATATAATTAGTCCAATAATTCCTGCTAATCCAAGTTTCATTATTGTACTTATTTTTATATGCTTTTTCCATAAATTTTTGCAAGACCACAATATTATTGTTATAGTAATCATTTCTACGATGAAATCTATAATCATTCCTCTATTAGATTGTATTATATATAATATAATGAAAAGTAATGTTGGTATTAAATAGTGTATATTATTTTTTGCTACTTTTAGCTTGTCCTTATCTTCTACTATTATATTATTTATATATATCAAAGTTAAAGCTAATGCACTTGCAATTACTGGGCAATGCATAAGTGTTAAATATCCAGGAAGATCAACATCTTTGTTATATGATGTATGTTCTTTAAATAACGTTAGTGCATTTGAAAATCCTGTAAATTTTCCGTATCTAGATGCTATATCGAATACTACTAATAGTTGCAAACATACTGTTAACAAGCAATATATTGTTATTATAAAAATAACAGCTCTTGGTACATTTATTTTTTTTAGTATTGCTTTTGATTCTTTGCATTTTGTCTTTTTTTCATAAATTTTTTGCGTAAAGTAAGAAACCCCTATAAATTCTATAGCTCCTAGTAACAATATTAAAAATGTAGCTACTGACATGTTAATTCCCCAGTTTTCTACATTTACAACTGCACAAAGTACACTAAATGTGTACATTGCTATAAAAATTATAGAAGGTTGCATGATTTCTTTTTTAAATAAAAAATATGAACCTATTAGTAATATTATAAAACATATTAATAATAAATATATTAACATTGCTTCTCCTTCTTGTTATCTTCTAAATTGAATTTGTCTTACTCTCGCAATAAGCATTGTTAAAAAATATAGCTTATACTTTATTGTAAATAAAGTTATTTTTCTAGTTAAAGAAAGTGCTTCGTAATTTGAACTTTTAATTCCTTCTTTAAATTCTGGTATATTACAGATTTCTTTCATTTTTTTTATTTGTTTTGTAGAACTTAAATTGTTTTCTTTATTGAAAGCAAAATTGACTGAAATAAGTAATATATGATAAGCAATATAGTTATTAACTTTCTTAATAGCTTCTTCATCTTTTGAATATTCTTTTTCTATATATCTTTTAGCAATTTGCATAGATTTTAAAATTTTATCTGCATATCCTTGATCGTATTTTCTAACTGCTGAAGAAGCATTGAATCTATAGTTGTACAAAGCCTTATTTAAAATATAAACTTTGTTTATATTTTTACATGCTTTCATGCAAAATAATGCATCTTCTCCTATTTTTACTTCTTCATCAAATTGTACATCTTTTATAGCTTCTCTTTTCCATAATTTTGCCCAAGTGAAGCCTGTCCCTGTTTGTACATTTAATATACTAAATAAAAATTCTTCTTTATTTAAATATATATTTTTTTCTTTCGTAATTTGTTCTATTTTTTTATCATATACCCTGTTATAACCACAAAGTACACAATCAGATTCTGTTTGTTTTAAGTTTTTTAATAACTCTTCTATATAATTTTCTTCGGCATAGTCATCACCATCTATAAAGGCAATATACTGTCCTTTTGCTAACCTCATACCATGATTTCTAGCTGATGATACTCCAGAATTTTCTTTGTTTAATATCTGTATTCTTTTATCTTTTTTTGCAAATGATTCGCATATTTCTTTTGATTTATCAGTAGAACCGTCGTTTATTAATATAATTTCTAGATTTTTATAAGTTTGATTTATAACGCTTTCTAAACATTTACTTAAATATTTTTCAGTATTATATACTGGTATTATTATTGATACTAAATCTTCCATTTATTACCTAAAAGCTCTTTTTATATTTCTTTCCTGCAAATTTTGCCATAAGGAAAGAGCTTCCTTTTTTTATCCAATTTATTTTTTCAATGTCTATTACATTAACTTCTTCATATTTTATGTTATTTTTGTTTATCCAAACATTAAGTAAAATTTCTGAAATTCTACCAAAAAATCTAGCGTGGAAATTATTATATTTTGATACATCTATTCTTTTTTCTAGTTCAAATAGTATATCAAATAGCCATGTACAATACTCATCTAATAATTCTTTTTTCATAATAAACATATTAAACATATGTGCTGATGTTGCCTTAGATAGCTTATTAAATTCTTTTAAATATTCTGGATATTTTTCTTCTAATATTTTCTTTGTTTCATCTAATGGTTCAACATACATTGTGTGTTTATAATGTGAATATATTGTTTCTATGTAATACCTTCTTTTTTTAGATAGTATTACATCTGCTTTTTCTAAAATTTTATCTGCTTCTTCTAAAGTAAGTGCTTTCTCTACTCTAGAGTCTATATCTTTTGGTAAATTCTTTTGCACACAAAAATGCCTTCTATAATGAGCAAGGCCTATATAATCAGCTTTTAAGTTTTTCCACGCCCAATATAACCCGGTTAATTCACAGTAATACGGATTTTTACTAGATATATTTTCGCCAGTATTATCAGGTTGATAGCCGAAGTTGTCATCTTTTCCATCCATTCCAACGCATACAGGTATATACATTTTGTCGCTTGGCATTTTATATTTCTTATGGGTTGTAACTATTACCTTAATATCTTTCACTCTATCTAGTCCTTTCTCAAATTTTAGCGTTCCATGTCTATTATACTTTTTCTAAATACAAAAGTCAATGTTTTTTACCAATAGTTACTTGACTTTATTTCTTAATTATTTTAAGATTAGCTTCGTCGCTCAAAAATTGTAAAAATATGTAAATTTTTGAGCTTACACGGAGGATAAAATATGTTGAATTTTATAAGTAATTTTCGCCAACTATGCACTACTCATTTTTTCATTTTTAAAACTGCTTGCAAAAAAAGTAAACTAATTATAACTACGATTTCTTTATTTTTGCTTTTAATTATTATACTTCAAATACATCTTATTTTTTATTGTAAAAATGTTATTCCCTTTCACTCAGTTATCATTTTTCTTATATTAACAATTTTAAGTTTTGGTGTAAGTATTTATACTTTGTTTCAGACTTTAAATTTAGAAAAAGTAAATAAAATTTTAGAAGATGAAAAACTTCATAATAAAGCTTTGAAAGTTATGCATGATGGCATAAGGGTTTTTAAGCATGATTTTAGCAATATTATGCAGGCTCTTGAAGGATATATTATAAATGATGATATTATCCGGTTTAAAAAAGTATTTTAGGGGAATTAAAAAAGACTGCAATAGTATAACTAACTTAGAAGTTCTTAATTCTAATCTCGTTAAGGACCCAGCTTTATATAGTTTAATCTCTTCTAAATATAATCTTTCTTTAAAGAAAAATATATCTTTTAACATTGATATTGTAATTAATTTTGATGTTATTCCTATATCCTCTTATGTACTTACTAGAATTTTGGGAATTTTATTTGATAATGCGATAGAGGCTGCAAGTGTTTCAAAGGAAAAAGAAATTTATTTTAGGGTTTTTAAATCTTTTAGCTCAGCATCTGTAAAAAAATATATAATTTCTATTGAAAATTCTTATTTGGATAAAAATATTGATTTAAATAAAATTCGTGAAAAAGGTTATACTTCTAAGTCTAAAGAAAAAGGTTCTCATGGAATTGGATTATGGGAGGTTAATAAAATTTTAAAGAAGAATGAGAATTTGAATTTGTATACGAGTAAGAATGAGAAGTTTTTTATTCAACAGTTAGAAATATTTGAGTAAATATTATATAAAAGGTGGCTTCGCCATATGTACGGATTTGCTTTGCAAACCGCAACTTACAATTTAATAATTTATATGTAAGTTGCTTAAGTATCGCACTTCGCTTGCGCTACGTTTGATCGCTTACGCAGTTTTTCAATAATATTTATATTGCTTTTAATTAATCTCTAAATCTTCTATAATTTTCCACGTTCCATTTATTTCTGGAAGTACCTTAAAGCTTAAAAGTTCCTTTGTTACAGGATGGTAAAAGCTTAGTTTATACGCCCAAAGTGCTATCTGTTTGCCTCTTCCTCTTGTTCCATATTTTTGGTCTCCATATATGCTATGAGAAATATTTGCAAGTTGAACTCTTATTTGATGATGTCTACCTGTATGAAGTAGTATTTTTACAACAGATAAGTCTATTTCTTCATTGTATTTTAAGACTTCATAATCTAACTTTGCAAGTTTCGCATTTTTATTTTTTTCGTCTGTAACCTTGCTCATATTCTTTTTCTCATTTTTTACTAGATAGTTCTCAAGTGTTCCTTTTTTATTTTCAAATTTTCCATCTGCAACTACTAGATATTCTTTTATAAATTTTCTTTCTCTTACTTCTTCACTAAGTCTTGCTGCTGATTTTGAAGTCTTAGCAAATACCATAACTCCACCGAACCGGTCTATCTAATCTATGTATTAATGCTAAATAGACATTCCCTGGCTTTTCATATTTTTCTTTTAGATATTCTTTTATAATTGTTAACATATCTAAATCTTCTGTTTTATCAGATTGTGATGGAATGTTTGGTATTTTTTCTACTACTATAATATGATTATCTTCATATATTACATTTAATTTCTGCATTTAATTCTCCCATCTACCGTATATTCCACATGGTAAAACTAATTTTGAATTTTTCATTGGAAGTCCTATTTCTCCTGAATAAACTTTTCCATTGTGTTCTTTTTCAATTGTTAAGTTTAATATATTTTCTAAAACTTTACTTGATATTCCTGTTGTATATGAGTTTATCAAGAAAAATAGAGGATTATCACTTAAAACTTTTGAACATAAATCTACTAGGTCATATATATTATCTTCAAATTGCCACACTTCTCCATTTGCACCTCTTCCATAAGAAGGCGGATCCATTATAATTGCATGATACTTATTGCCTCTTCTTATTTCACGATTTACAAATTTTATAACATCATCTACTATGTATCTAACTGGTCTATCTCCTAAATTAGAACTTTCAACATTTTCTTTTGCCCAAGTTACCATTCCTTTTGAACTATCAACATGGCAAACACTTGCACCTGCACTAAGGCATGCAACTGTTGCTCCACCTGTATATGCAAAGAGGTTAAGCACCTTTATTTCTCTTTTTGAGTTCTTTATTTTGTTTATCATCCAGTCCCAATTAACAGCTTGCTCTGGGAATAAACCTGTATGTTTAAATCCCATTGGTTTTATGTTAAAAGTTAAATTTTTATATTTTATTTGCCATGATTTTGGAAGACTAGTCTTATATTCCCAGCTTCCACCACCTGTTTTACTTCTATTATATTTTGCATTTTGCTTTTTCCATTCTTCAGGTCTTTGTTTTTCTTTCCAAATTATCTGTGGATCTGGTCTAACTAAAATAATATCTTTCCATTTTTCTAACTTTTCGCCATTTGCCATATCTATTATTTCATAATCTACCCAGTCTTTTGCAACTTCCATTTCTCTATTTTTTATCCTTTCTTTAAGATATTTCTTATTCTATTATTACACAAGAGTTTAATATATTTTTTTGAAATAAAAGCTTGACAAGCCTATTGCTTAATGATTACCAATGTATTTTCTTGAAAATAAATATATATTAAACTTGTAATATTGCTTTTTATATGTTAGATAATATATTAAAAAAACTAAAAATTAAATATACATTAATTGCACAAAGGCTTGCCCCAAACACTAATAAAGTTATTATTATTTTTTTCATTTGTAATACCCCCAAAAAAATATTATATTTCTCTTAAAATATATATTCTTTTAAGATGGTTTTATTACAAATTTTAGTCTAAAAATTTTGCTAATTTTCTCTCTATTTTCCTTAATTTCGAATTTTTTTATAATACTTTAAATAATAATTTATTTTTTTCTTTTATTTTATAAGTTTTTTTATTTTTCTAGTTTTTCTTTTATTTTATAACTTCTTTACTTTTCTAGTTTTTCTTTTATTTTATAACTTTTTTATTTTTCTAGTTCTTCTTTTATTTTTATAGCTAAATCTTCATTTATTCCTTTTATTTTTTGTAATTCCTCTATACTTGCTTCTTTTATTTTCTCTACACTTCCAAAAGTTTTAAGCAAGATTTCTTTTTTCTTTTCTCCAATTCCTGGTATATCATCTAATTTTGATTTTATACTTTCTTTTTCTCTTAATTTTCTATGATATTCTATCGCCGTGTCATGTACTGTATCTTGGAATCTTGTAATAAGATTCATCGCATTTTCTGAAAGTGGAATTTCTTTTCTTTCCTCATTTATTAATGCTTTTGTTCTATGTTTATCATTTTTTACCATTCCATAAATTGGTATTTCTACATTGCATTTTTCACATGCCAATTTAGCTGCTCTTATCTGTGTAATTCCTCCATCTACGAAAATTAAATCAGGCAACTTTCCAAAGCCACTTTTTTCATTATCTATTGAGTGTCTTAATCTTCTTTCTATAACTTCTTCCATACATCTTGGGTCATCTTGTCCAAATACTGTTTTTATCCTAAATCTTCTAGAAAGTGATTTATTTATTTTTCCGGTCTTGCATTACGCACATTCCTGCAACTATATTGGTTCCTGATATATTTGATATATCAAATGTTTCTATTTTTTTAGGCAATTTATCTAAATTTAATATTTCTTTTAATTCACTTAATATTTCATATTTGTCTGATGAGTTATTTTCTAGTGTAACTTTGGCATTGTTTTTAGCCATTTCTACAAATCTTAATTTTTCTCCTCTTTTTGGAGATTTTATTTCTACCTTCTTTTTTGCTTCTTCTGATAAAATATCTGATAAAAGTTCTTCATCTTCTATTTCTTCTTCTATCATTATTTTGCCGTGGTACATTTTCGTTTCCAATATAATATTGTTTTATAAAGCTAGAAAGTATTTCACTTGTTTTTTCGTCTACTAAATCATTTAAAAAGAAGTGTTCTCTTCCTATCATCTTACTGCCACGTACGAAAAATACTTCAATGCAAACATATAGATCATTTCTAGCAATTCCTATTACATCTATATTATTATCATTTAAATTAGATACTTTTTGCTTTTGAGAAATGTTTTCTATTGCTATCATCTTGTCTCTTAAAGCTGCAGCTTCTTCATATCTTTGTTCTTCTGATGCTTGCTTCATAAGTCCGTTCTATCTCTTTTTTTATATCGTCAATTTTTCCGTTCTAAAAGCATCATTATTTGATCTATTTGTTTTCTATATTCTTCTTTTGAAACATTATTTGCACATGGTCCTAAACATCTTCCAATATGATAGTTTAAGCACACTCTTTTGTTAGATTTAAAATTCTTGCATTGCCTAATTTTAAATCTTTTTTTTATAAAATCAACCATTTCTTTTGCACTACCTGGGTTTGCATAAGGTCCAAAATATTTTGAGCCATCATTTTTTAAGCTTCTTGTTATATATACACTTGGATAATCCTCTCTTAAATCCACTTTTATATATGGATAACTTTTGTCATCTTTTAGTAGTACATTGAATTTTGGTCTATTCTTTTTTATTAAATTACATTCTAATATTAAAGCCTCTGCCTCATTATCTGTCACAATATATTCAAAATGGTCTATCAAAGAGACCATTCTTTCTATTCTTGCTGTTTTATTATTTTTTCTAAAATATTGTCTTACTCTATTTTTTAATGAAATTGCTTTTCCAACATAAATAATGTTGTCAAATTTATCCTTCATTAAATAAACTCCGAGGCTTACCTGGAAGTTTTTTTAATTCCTCCTCTATATCAAACATAATATGCCCTTTCAAATTTTATCCTTCTAATGATGCTACATAAGGTAAGTTTCTATAGCTATTGTCTATATCAAAGCCATACCCTACTATGTATTTATTTGGTATTTCAAATCCTATATAGTCTATTGGTACTTCTATCTCTCTTCTTTCTGCTTTATTCGCAAGTGCACATACTTTTAAAGTTCTTGGATTTTTTGATCTTAAATGCTCTAATAAGTAATTCATGCTTCTTCCTGTATCAACAATATCTTCTACTATTAGTACATCTTTTCCTTCTATTGATTCTCTTAGATCTGTTCTAAGCATTACTTCTCCTGTTGTATCTGTTCCAGTATAACTTGATATTGTTATAAATTCATATTTTAATTTTGTTTTCATCCTTAATGTTAATTCTACTGTGAAAAATACTGCGCCTCTCATTACACAAATAATTGTAAGTTCTTTTCCTAAATAGTCTTTGTCGATTTGTTCAGCTAATTCTTGAATTCTTTTGTCTAATTCTTCTTTGCTAATTAGTACTTTAAAATTTTCATTCATTTTTATATTTTCCCTTCTATATAGAATAACAATATTATACTATTTCTTGCACCTTTTTGCAATATTTGCATTCATTTTTAATTATAATTCTGCTGTTTTTTCTCCTTTTTGTATCATTATTTTATATCCAAAATCTTCACTTTCTAATTCAACCATTATTATTTTCCCTTCGTCTTCTGAATCTTTTGATAATTCTATCTTAGATGGCAAATTTTCTAAATTAACATCTTTAGTTAAAATAAATCCTGCTTCGTTTGTAAGATATTCTATATATTTTGTTAAATCTTCTTTTACATTTACTGATTTATATTCCATTATTCTAGTTGTAATATTATTTTTATTATCACTAGTCATTGATGTTATTTCTCTTCTCTCTATAACTGATTTTATAGATTTTATTGTGTCGTTTCCAACTTTATATTCTTCTACATCTGAAATATCTCCAGAAACTATATATGTTATTCCTATTCCTATAATTGCTACTGATAATAATAAAACTATAATTAAAAATGTAATTTTGAGAGATTTACTCATTTTATTCACTCCTATCTCTATAAATATTTATTATGAAAACTTTTTTTTATTATTTTTTACTATAAGAAAAATTATATATTATAGGTTTAAAGAAATCAATGTTATTTTAATAAAATTTTTGTTTACAAAATTTAATCACTATGTTATAATCTTTTGTATAAATAAGGAGGTATAAGCAATGAACCAAATATTATATACTGGGAAATCTAAAGGACCAGCTTCAATTAAATCTATTTTAAAATCTTTCGCAATTTTTATAATTGTGTTTGGAATAATTTTTATAGGTGATGGTTCATATGCTTTATATTCAAACTATCAATTAGCTCATCCAAAAGAAGATAATACTATTCCACAAATTTCTTTTGAACAAGAAGAAAATAACGCAATTGTTAAAATAGATCACAATAAAGGAATATCAAGAATAAGCTACCACTGGAATGATGAAGTAGAAACTATTATAACAGGTAACTCTCAAGAAACAGCTATCTTAGATAATATTAGCATTCCTGCTGGTATAAATACTCTTTATGTTTCAGCAACAGACATAAATAACAAAACTGCTGAAAGCTCTTATGAATATGCTTATGATGGAATATGTATTGAACTTGCAGTAATAGATAGTAGTTATATGAGAATAACTGCCTCAGATGTAACTGGACTTTCTTATATAACTTATAAATGGAACAACGATGAGGAAATCACAGCAACTCCTGAGAGTGCTGAAAATAGTACATTTATTCAACAAATTACAGAAATTCCTACTGGATTAAATACTCTTTCTATTACAGCTGTAAACTCAAGTAATAAAACTTTAACAAAAACTCAAGATGTAAGAGGAATTCATGCTCCAGTAATTAAGTTATATATCCAAGGAAATGACTTAGTAGTTATGGTTACTGATGAAGAAGGTATTGCTGAGATTAGACAACAAATTAATGTTGAGGAAGAACAAATAATACCTGTACCTGATGGAGCTAAATCATTCTCTTATAGATATGATATTGCAGATGAAGAAGACGTATTAGTTACAATTACAGCAGTAGACATTGAGGGTGTTTCAAGAACATATAAAGGAAAAAATTATTAAAATGGAGATAAAATATGATACACGAAATACTTGTTATTGAAGATGAAGATAATTTAATTCATACTCTTAAAAAGCTTTTTAAGAGTGATACGGATACATCTTTTAAAGTATCTCATTCGAATAAAATAAATGAGTTTTTACTAGATATTCCTTCATTAATTATTATAAATGAAGATAATATTAATACAGATTCCCTATTAGACATCTGTAAAGTTATAAGAGAAAATGAAGATAATAGTATAACTCCGATAATGGTATTAACATCAGACAATACAATAGAACACGAAAGAAGTATTTTAAAAAATGAAATAGAATTTTATTTAGTACAACCAATAGATGATAAATGCTTATTTTATACAGTAAATAATGTATTAAGACTTTTGGATAGAAATAGAGGTATTAGTCCACTTACTAAGCTTCCAGGAAACTTACCTATTCAATCTGAATTAAAAAGACGTTTACTAAAAAAGCAAAATTTTTCAGTTTTGTATTTTGACTTAGATAACTTCAAAGCCTACAATGATACTTATGGATTTGTTAATGGTGACGAAATTATAAAGGAAACAGCAAGAATTATATTAAAAAATGTTAATTCTGATGATACTGTTCACAATTTTGTTGGTCATATTGGTGGAGACGATTTTGTCGCTTTAGTATCAAATGAGAATTATGAAGAAATGTGCCAAAATATTATCTTAGAGTTTGATAAAAAGATTATTGAGCATTTTTCAGAAGCTGATAGAGAAAGAGGATATCTTGAAGTTCCAAATAGAAAAGGAATTATAGAAGAATTTCCACTTGTTTCCCTTTCTATAGGTATTGTAGAAGTTTCAAAAGGTAGATTTCATAATATACTAGAAATTGGAGAAGTTGGTGCACAAGTAAAACATCTAGCAAAAGTCACTCCTGGTAGTGCATATGCAATAAATAGAAGAAAATAAATAAATTTAAATTATATATTATCCTATAATATTATACAAAAAGTCCACATATAATTAGTATGTGGACTTTTTGTTATTTTAAATATTAGGCACTTCTTCTTTTCTTTAACCAATTTGAATTTTGGAGCCATACAGAATAAATATTAAAAGGAGATTATTTTTTATGTTTATTTTTAGGAAAAAGCACTTTGCTTTAATTCTTCTATGTTTATTTTTATCTTTTTCTTTTTGTGTAGTAGAGGAAAATGTAGTTAATAGAACCTATGATATAACTCAAATTAGTGTTCCTCCGGTAAGCGAAAAAGTTATCGTTATAGATGCAGGTCATCGGTCGGAGAAGATGGTGGAGCAGTAAGTGCTTCTGGAATTAATGAGGCTGAACTTAATTTGAAGATTGCGCTTAAACTTCAAAATTTGTTAGAAGAAAGTGGATCAACAGTAATTTTAACAAGGTCCGATGAAAATGCTTTATATGAAATTGATGCTAAGACTCTTAGAGAGAAAAAAGTGTCTGACACTAAAAATAGAGTAACTTTAGGAAATGAAAGTTCTGCTGATATTTTCGTTTCTATCCATATGAATAAAATTCCTGAAACACAATATGATGGTTGGCAGACTTTTTATAATTCTAAAAATGAAAAAGGTAAATTTCTTGCAGAATATATTCAAAATGCACTAAATGATACTATAAGTAAAGAAAATACTAGACAACCAAAAACTATAAGCAACATCTATATTGTAGACCATGTTCAAATACCAATGGCTTTAATTGAATGTGGTTTTCTATCTAATCAAGCGGAGAGTAATTTACTAACCCAAGATTCTTATCAAAATAAACTTGCTTGGGGAATATTCATGGGAATAAGCAATTATTTTAACGGAAAGTAGACTATGTCTTTTGACATTTTTCTACTTTTTAATATAGCTATTTTTAGTTATATTTATTTTTATGTCTTTTGCATTATTTATAGTAACTTCTATTTCCCCCATTTCATCTGTCCTATATATCTTTGATCCAATATTTTTTAATCTTTCTATTACTTCTTCTCCTGGATGCCCATATTTATTGTTTTCTCCAACTCCTATTAATGCAATTTTGGGTTTTATCAATTCTAAAAATTCTTGTATTGATGATGAGTTTGAGCCGTGATGTGCTACCTTTAATACTTTGGATTTTAAATCATTTTTTCCTTTGTATTTCGAAACTAAAACCTTTTCCGCTTCTTCTTCAATATCTCCTGTAAAAAGTATTGAGAAATCTCTATAATTTAACTTACATACTAGTGCATTATTATTTATAGAATTTTCTTGAATTTCATTTTTTATATCTGGCCAAAATACATCAAAATATGTATCTTTTTCAATACTTATTTTATCTCCTGCTTCCACTACTCTTACATTTATTTTTTTGTCTTTAATAATTTCCTTAAATTTTTCTAAATTTTCTGAATTTTCAAATTGCTTTCCTATTATTACATTTTTTACTTTTATTTTTTCTAACAGATATAACAATCCTCCGCAATGATCTGTATCAAAATGGCTGACCATAATATAATCGATATTTGTGATTCTTCTACTTAGCAAATATGGAAGTAGAGTATTTTCTCCAATATTATAGTTTTCTGAACCCCCTCCGTCTACTAAAATTGTTTTTTTATTTGGTGTAACAATAAGGCATCCATCCCCTTGCCCAACATCTATAAAATATATTTTTAAGCTCTGTGGAATTATTTTTATAACAGAAGTTAATAGAATAATAATTAAGAATATTGCAATTATTTTTCTGTAATTATTTTTTAGTTTTTTCTTAAATTTCTCTTTTCCGAAATTTTTTAAATAGATACAAAATTGAAAATATAAAAATATAATACAATACTATTTCCCATATAAATGGTTTTTTTAGATATATCTTTGATAATGGAATTTTAGCTGTGTTTTTTGTTATAAATACTAATAAGTCAATTAGCATTTTATATATTTTTCCAAATATTTTTGCAATTTTCAGAAATGGTATAGATATTAAAATCAGTACAAAGCCAAATATTATAATTACTCCTATGAGAAAGCTTGTTAAAATATTAGTTATAAAGAATGTTAAAGATATTGTATTGTAATTATATGCAATAATCGGAATTAAAACTATTTGTGCAGATAAGCTTACAGAAAAAATATTTTTAGCATAAAATATTAGCTTTTCTTTTAGTTTAATTAATATTGATTTAATTTCTTTTTTATCATTAAAAATTAAAGATTTATTATTCTCTTGTTTTACTATACTATATTCTTTATTTTTCTCTACTACATCACTATCTATTTTTTGATTCTTTAACTTTTCACCTGATTTTGTATTTTCTTTGGTAAATATAGAATTAATTATCTCCAAAAAACAAATTATACCTATTGTGCCTCCATAAGAAAGTAATACTCCATTGTTTTTTATATTATATGGATTAGAAATTAAGATAATCAGTAGAGAAAAACAAATATTAGACCAAATATCGCTCTTTCTGTGAAAGCTTCCGAGACATTAAAAGTACTATTGACATTATCCCTGCCCTTACAACAGAAGGTGTAAATCCTGACAAAGCCATAAAAGTGACTAAAAATATAGTGCTAATTGCGCTTATTTTCGATTTTGAGACATTTAATTTGCTAAATAGGATAGTTATCCCCATTATAACAAAGCCGACGTGTGTGCCAGATACAGCTAAAATATGATAAATACTACTATCTTTAAAATTTTTAATTACTTCTTCATCTATTTCTGATATATCTCCGAAGTAAAATTCCAATTGAAACTTTTGCTTCTTCTCCCAAGATTTCTTTTAAATTGCTTTTTATTTTAGTTTTTGTTTTTTGAATACACATTAAAATAAAATTTAAGTTATTTTCTTTAACTTTTTTTATTTCTTCTACATTTATTGTTCCATATATATTTTTTGTTTTTAGATATTCTCTATAATCAAATGCTCTATAATTTGTAGCCTGATTTGCTTTTTCAAAGCTTCCATTTAAAGAAACTTTATTTCCATATTCAAACTCTTCTTTTTTTGAAGTGTAAATTATTAAATTTGTTCCTTTATATTTTGAATTTCCATTTACACTTTCTACCTTTAAAGTATAACTAAGCTTATAGTCAGTTTCTTTCTTATCAGAAATTATTGTCCCAATAATTTTTGCATCTTGCACATTATTATATAAATTATTATATTTATCTTCTAGTTTCATTATTTGAAAATTAGAAATTATGGCAAATATTATAAAACTTATCATAATGTTTTTGTATTTCTTTATTTTTGTAATCTCTACTAATTTTACTTTTATAAGTAGATACAGTATAACCCAGAATAAAAAAAATGTAGGAACTATACTTATTTTCAAGTATAGTCCCCACATTATACCTATTATATATCCGGGCCGTAATAAACTCTAACGGTCTCATATATTAAATTCCTTTTAACTAGTTTAGTATACGTCTTGCGCAAACATAATAATATCCTGCACCATCAACGTTTGATATTATAACACCTTTTCTTGAGTTAGCGGCATGTATAAATTTACCTCCACCGATATAAATACCAACGTGACCTATCTTTTTACTTCCACTTGATCTTGCAAAGCATATAATATCTCCTTCTTTTAAATCTGATTTGCTTACTGCTTTACCGTTTGATCCTTGTGCTGATGATGAACGTGAAAGTGAATATCCAAAATGTTTATATACATATGATGTAAATCCTGAGCAGTCAAATCCACTTGGTGAACTTCCACCATATACATACTTATATCCAAGATATTTCTTTGCATAAGCTACTATTTCTGAGCCTGATACATTTTGTTTAACTGTAGCTGTTTCTTCTTTATTTGATGAAGTATTTGCTACTGTTTGTGTACTCTTTGTTTTAGTAGTAGTTGTTTTGTTTGTTGTAGTTGTCTTTTTAGTAGTTCTTGAACCACTTCTTGATGTAGTTTCTACTTTTTTGTCTGATACATATTGTGATGAAACATATCCTGTTTTACCATCATATTGTATTTTTGTCCATCCGTTTTCTGTTCCAAGTATTGTTACCTTAGCATTTCTTTTAAGTTTTAACATTGATTTTGAAGAAGAGTTTGCTTCTTGTCTGAAATTAACAGAACTTCCTGAAATATATCCTGTTTTTTGTGATGAAGTATTTAGTTCAGATTCAGAAACTTCTTTTTCAACTATATTATCTGTTCTAACCCAACCTTTATTATTTCCGGCAGTTACATAAGTCCAACCATTAACTTCGCTAGTAATTTCTATTATTTTTTCTTCTTCTAAAGTAGCTAAGTCTAATGAATTAATTGCTGGAGTTATATATAACTTTGTTCCTGCTACTAGGGTTTTTACTTTTACTTTATTTTCACTATTTTCGTTTTGATTTTCTTGTTCTTCCCCGTTTGTCTGTTCTTCATTTATTTGTTCTTCATTTTCATTGTTTTCTTCGGGTTTATCTTGCGTACTTGTTTCATTATCCTTATTTAGAGTATCTTCTTTTATTGTTACATAGTCTTTTGATACATAACCTTCGTACTCTTTTCCATTAACTGTTGCTTTAACTCTATACCATCCATTTTTTTCTTCTAGAACTTCTATTTCGTCATCCATAGATAGAAGTGCTAATATTGATGCATCTATTGATGCGTCTTTTCTTAATCTTAAAGTATCTGTTGTAACTATTCCTGTTGATGCCAAACTATATATTGCAGTACAAAATAATATTGTTACAGTTAACAAGGATATTACTATACTTTTTTTCATAAATCACCTCAATTTTTCATCACGTAAGTTTTATTATACTCTCTTTTTCCATGTTTGTCAAATTTTAGCTAAAAATTTGTAACTTTTTAGCTATTTTTTAACTTCTAAAGTAGGTGTAATAGTTTATTTTCAATGGCTTTGCTGTCGCAATTTCCAATTAAAATATTATATGTAAATTGCTCCATTTCGCACTTCGCTTCGCTACGTTTGATCGCTAGCGCAGCTATTGCAAATAAACTATTACACCTACTTTTGTATTATTACTGTATTCTTTCTATAATTTTGGCACATTTTTCATAGATTTCTTCCTTATTTATACCATTTATTTTTCTATTTTCCATGACAATTTTTCCATTTATAATTGTTGTTTCAACGTTAGTTCCTTTTGCATTATATACTAAATCTGAGAATACATTTCCGAACAGGATTGCAAGTTACAGAATCTAAATTTATTATTATTATATCTGCATCTTTTCCTTCTTCTATTGTTCCTATCTTTTGTTCTAGTTTTAAAGCTTTTGCTCCATTTGTTGTTGCCATTTTTAAAATTTCATAACTATCCATGTTCTTAGAATCCTCAAATACACCTTTTTGAAGTAATCCTGTAAATTTCATTGTATCAAACATATCTAAGTTTGATCCACTACCTTGTCCATCAGTTCCAAGGCTTACATTTATTCCCTTGTCTAACATTTGTTGTACTTTTGCGACTCCACATCCTAGCCTTAGATTGCTTACAGGGCAGTGTGATACATTTACTTTCATCTTACTTAGAACATCTATTTCTTCGTCAGTCACTTTTACAACATGGGCTAAAATATTATGTGTTCTTGTGAAGTATTTTTCAAGCACATCTGTAGCGCTTTCTACATTATATGCATTTTTTATGTCAAAAGTTTCTTTCTCATTTTCACAGAAATGCATATGAACAGGTAATTTTTCTCTTTCTGCCATTTTTATTAATCTTTTAACAGTTTCCTCGCCTGTTGTGTATAATCCATGTATTCCTATATTTAATGTTATATTATCATATTTATTATTATAATTTTTAATTAATTCCTCAAGTTCATTAATTCTTTGCTCTGTAAGTCCTGCTACATCATTTACTGTTCTAGTTACTTGTAATCTCATTCCAAGCTCATTTGCAGCCTTTATTGTATCTTCTGCCATAAAATATTGATCATTAGCAGTAGTTGTTCCTGTTTCAATCATCTCTATTATAGAAAGTAAAGATGCATAATATATGTCTTCTCTTGTTAGTTTATCTTCCATTGGCCATATTTTTTTATTTAGCCAATCTTGCAAACTATATCCATCTAGAGTTTCTCTAAATATACTCATGCTGATATGTGTATGTGTATTTACGAAACCTGGCATACATATTTTACCGCTTGCATCTATTTCTTTATCTGCTTTTATGTCAAGATTCTTTCCAATCTTATATACTTTTCCTTGTTTTATATATATGTCCATATTAGGTTCATACTTTTCATGATTTTCTTTCATTGATATTAAATTACAATTTTTTATTAGAATATCCATATTTTTCCTCCAATATATTAATCAAATATATTACTTCGATATTTTATCATAGATATCATATTTTGTAAAATAATGAAAATTCTTAGATACGATAAGTATTTTTTCTTATCTACAACGTTTTTCGTATTGTAGAGACTAAATTAAGTTAAAATTTACTACTAAAAAAGAGAGACAAATTCAAATTTATCTCTCTTTTTATAATATATTATTATGAACAAATCTAAAGTTATGCTAATTCTACAACTGCTCCTGCTTCTGTAAATTTAGCTTTTAAGTCTTCTGCTTCTTCTTTAGTAGCATTTTCTTTAACTGTCTTTGGAGCTCCATCAACTAAATCTTTAGCTTCTTTTAATCCTAATCCTGTTGCATCTCTAACAACTTTGATTACTTGGATTTTGTTTGCTCCTGCTTCTTTTAATACTACATTAAATGAAGTTTTTTCTTCAGCTGCTGCTCCAGCTCCAGCTGCTCCAGCTGCTGGTGCAGCTGCTGCTACTGCTGATACTCCATATTTTTCTTCAATTCCTTTAACTAATTCAGCTAGTTCAACTACTGTTAAGCTATCAATAGTCTCTAACATTTCTTCTACTTTTGACATTTTTATTTCCTCCTAAATTTTTAATAATTTTCAATAATTTTTAATGATTTTGAATAATCATTTTTTGTACTATGCAAGCATTTAAGCTGCTGTACCTTCTTTTTGAATACGAACTTGATCGATTGCAACTGCAAGTTTTGAAATAGTTCCAAGTAATCCTCCAGCAAGCATACCAATAAGTGTTTCTCTTGATGGTAGTTTTGCAAGTGTGATTATCTCTTCTGCAGTCATAACCTTTCCTTCTATTACACCACCTTTAATTTTATAAAAGTCGTGGTCTTTTGTATATTCATAAATTGCTTTTGCAGGTTCTAAGTAGTCATCATGACCTATTATTACTGCTGTAGGTCCTTCTAATGCTTCATCTAAACCTTCAATTTCACATTTTGCAAGTGCTCTTTTTGAAATGTTGTTTTTTACAATTTTATATTCAGAATTATTTTTTCTTAATTCTGTTCTTAATTTTGTTACATCTTCAACATTGATTCCTCTGTAATCTGCGAAAAGAACTAATTTAGCATCTTTCATTTTTTCTGCTAAGCTATTTACTTCTTCTTCTTTTTGTTTAATAATCTCTTTATTTGCCATTGTTTCACCTCCCTAAACTCAAAATAATATTTTTAAAAATTAATAACTTAAATTAATAATACCTATTACATTCTTAATTTATGATTAATTTTCTTTTATATTTAAAAAAGAAAACCTATCTTTATGCCCTAATTCTCCCGAGGCATAAAGATGGGTTTATTCTCTCATCTATTTTCCTCGGTAGGACTTATCAATTTTGCCTACTGTCTTAGGTAATTATTCTTTTTATTTTTGATTTATAAACATGCTTGGTCCCATTGTTGTAGTTATAGCTACACTCTTTATATATTGACCTTTAGCTGCTGCTGGTTTTGCTTTTATAATAGCATCCATTATTGTATTGTAGTTTTCTAATAATTTTTCTGCTCCAAAAGATACTTTTCCAAAACCTAAGTGAATTATATTTGTTTTATCTAATCTATATTCAACTTTACCAGATTTAATTTCTTCAATTGCTTTAGTAACGTCCATTGTTACTGTTCCTGATTTAGGGTTTGGCATTAATCCTTTTGGTCCTAATACTTTTCCTAGTCTTCCTACTACACCCATCATATCTGGTGTTGCAACTACTACGTCATAATCAAACCAATTTTCTTTTTCTATTTTTGGTACTAGTTCTTCTGCTCCAACGAAGTCTGCTCCTGCTTTTGTAGCTTCTTCAGCTTTTGGTCCTTTTGCGAATACTAATACCTTTAATGTTTTACCTGTACCATTTGGAAGTACTACTGTACCTCTTACTTGTTGGTCAGCATGTTTTGAATCTACACCTAGTTTTACGTGTAATTCAACTGTTTCGTCGAATTTTGTTTTTGGGAATTTTTCTAATAATTCGATAGCTTCTTTTGCTTCATATTCTTTTCCCTTTTCTAGAAGCTTTACTGCTTCCTTATATCTTTTTCCTCTTTTCATTTTTACCTCCTTTGGTTCTAACGAAATTTTATTTCAAATTTCTCCCAATCTTAAAATTATTCAACAACAACACCCATTGAACGAGCTGTTCCTTTTACCATACTAATTGCTGCGTCTAATGATGCTGCATTTAAATCTTCCATTTTTTGTTCTGCAATTTGTTTAACTTGATCTTCTGTAATTTTTGCAACTTTTTCTTTGTTAGGTTTACCAGAACCTTTTTCTATTTTTATTGCTTTTTTAATTAATACAGCTACTGGTGGAACTTTTGTTATAAATTCAAAAGATTTATCTTTGTAAACTGTAATAACTACTGGTATTATCATTCCTGGTTGATTTGCTGTTCTATCATTAAATTCTTTAACGAATTGCATAATATTTACACCACTTGAACCAAGTGCTGGACCTACTGGTGGAGCAGGTGTTGCTTTTCCAGCTTCTATTTGTAATTTTATTACATTTGTTATCTCTTTTTGTGCCATTTCCTTGCACCTCCTTTTTTAAGAATTATATAACTTAAAGTCTTTTACAAGGCTTAGTATTTAAATTTTTTGTACTTGTGAAAATTCTAATTCTACTGGTGTTTCCCTACCAAACATAGATACTAAAACTTTTACTTTTCCTTTTTCTTTATTTATTTCTTGTACTACTCCAATAAATCCTTCTAGTGGACCATTTATAACCTTTACAGACTCATTAACTTCATAATCAACTTTTATTGGAACTTCTTCAAATCCCATATTTCTTATTTCTTCCTCCGTAAGAGGTATTGGATTTGTACCTGAACCTACGAAACCTGTAACTCCTCTTGTATTTCTTACTATATACCAAGTTTCGTCAGTTACTATCATTTTTATTAAAACATAACCTGGAAATACTTTTTTTAAGTTTGCTTTTCTTTTTCCTTCTTTTATTTCTATCTGCTCTTCCATTGGAACTACTATATCAAAGAAGTAATCTTCCATTTCTCTATTTTTTACCATTTTTTCTAGGTCTGTTTTTACCTTATTCTCATATCCAGAATACGTATGTATTACATACCATCTTGCAACTGAATCTTCTTTTTGATGTGCCAAGTTATTCGCCTCCTTAAATATATATTGAAATATGTACTATTCAAAGCAACTAATTACTTGATGCATCACTTTGTGTTTCATTGTTTGTTTCGCCTTCTGATGAATTATTTCCATCTACAATTTCATTTGTCTCTGGAGTTGTGTTATTTTCTGTATTATTACTATCTTCTACTGTATTAGTATCTTCCTCATTATTTGTGTCTGAAATACTATTTTGTACTATTGTCTTTAGATTGTCTATTCCATATGTATTTAAAGCTTCAAAAGCTAGGTCTAATACAAAGCAAATAGCAGTTACAATTAATACAATAACTATTACTATTATTGTATTATTAATAACTTGACTTCTAGTTGGCCAAATAACTTTTTTTAGTTCAGCTTTAAAATCTTTCCAGAAATGTCTTTTATCTTTATTATTTGTATTTTTTTCTGGTTTATCTGTTTTTGCCATTTTTAAAAACCTCCCTTATTTATAAAGTTATTTAGTCTCTTTATGAGTTGTACGTTTTTTGCAATATTTACAATATTTAACTACTTCTAATCTATCTGTATTATTTCTTTTGTTTTTAGATGTCATGTAATTTCTTCTTTTACATTCTGTACATTCTAAAGTTATACTTTCTCTTGGACCTTTTGCAGCCATTAAAATACACCTCCGTAATTCCTCTTTATCTTTTTTGTCATTCATTAATTTTTTTGGTTTAAATAACGATGTGAACACGTATCAACCTCAATACGTGTTCACATATTTTATCATACAAATTTAGCTTTGTCAAGCTTTATGTAATATTTTATTTAATTTTTATGTCACTTTATATTTCTGGTCCATCATCTTCATGTTCAGCTTCTTCTGGTGCTTTATCTGGCTCATTTTCCTTAGCTTTAGTTTCTACTGTTGCATATTTACCTTGTTCTTTATGTTTTCCTTCTTCAACCATGTCTCTTAAGTATTGTATAAATACATCTCTTTGAGATTTTTCTTCTTCTGGTTTTTTATCAGGTTCTTTATCAGTTTCTTTATCTGGTTCCTTATCTGGTTCCTTATCCGGTTCTTTATCCGGTTCTTTATCTGGTTCCTTATCCGGTTCTTTATCTGGTTCTGGTAATTTACCTTGCTTTCTTTTCTCATTCCAGTTTTTAAATCTTTTTACAAATTGATACCATTTTGGTTTATTTTCTGGGTCTTCATCTGGTTCTTTAGCTGGTTCTTCATCTGGTTCCTTATCTGGTTCCTTATCTGGTTCCTTATCTGGTTCCTTATTTGGTTCTTCATCTGGTTCCTTATCTGGTTCCTTATCTGGTTCTTCATCTGGTTCTTTAGCTGGTTCTTCATCTGGTTCCTTATCTGGTTCTTCATCAGGTTCTTTAGCTGGTTCTTCATCAGGTTCTTTAGCTGGTTCTTTACCTTGTTCTTTTTCTGTCTCAGACTCTTGTTCTTTAGCCTTAGCTTGTCTCTTATTTACCTCTTCTATTGAAGCAAGTTCTATTTCATCCCAACTCTTTCCAGCAAGTAACATTTTCCATGCTAGATTACATTTACTAATTGCTCCATCATAGTTTTTGTCTTTTTCTCTTAATGATTCTAATTCTGCTGTTTTAGATTCTACTTCTTTTTCTTGCTTTTCTAATTCTTTATAAGTTTTTTCTATTTGATTTTTGCTAAGTAATTTATGTGCAAGCATTTCTCTTTCGTCTGGTTTTAACGTTTCTTTTTTATTTAATTCTTCTATATCTTTTTCTACTCTTTTTAATTGAGCAGATAATGATTCTTTTCTACTCTTAAGTCCCTCTTTTACGCCATCTTTTGTGTCTTCTTCATATTGTTTTATTTTTTCTATATTAGCTGTTTTCTTTTGCACCATTTTATCTCTAATTGACAATATTCTTACAACTTTTGGAAAATTTTCTAATCCTTTTGCTTCTTTACGTAATTGCATTAAAGTTTTAAAATCTGCTCCTGCCATTTCTTCTGCTTTATCTGGTCCGAATTTTGTATATAAAGCTCTCATTTTTTTCTCTAATGGTTCTTTTATTCTTTTAATTTCTTCAAGTCTTGCTTCTATATCTTCATTAGACATAGCAGATAACTGTAAATATATCTTCTCCATTCTATCTGTTTTTGCTTTTTTTGCACCTTGATTCATTCTTGCTTGTTTTTTTGCTTCTGCATCTCTTGTAAATTTATTTTGCTTTTTTTGTTCTTTTGCCATTTTTTGATACCTCCTAATATTTTTATTTATATTATTAAACATAAGTGCCCTAATTTATCATACATATTCATTTTAGCATATTTACATAAAATTGTCAAATTTATGCTGTAATTTTTTCTATTTTTTACTACGTGTTGAATTTTATGACTGTTTTTAATGCTTTTTTCTGTAATCTCAATTTGAAATTACCTGATTTTAAACTTTTTTCAACCTTCAATCTTATTTTTTAAGCTGTTTATCGCAATGTTCGCCAATTTTTCATATCTCAATTTTTTATCTTTTACTTTCTCTTCTAAACTTGGTAGTATTCCAAAATTCGCGTTCATGGGTTGAAAGTTTTGATTCTCTGTGCTTATGTAATCTGCTAGACATCCTATCATTGTTTCTTTTGGAAAAATAATTTCTTCTTTTCCTTTTATTCTATTTACTATATTTAATCCGGACTACCATACCTGAGGATATTGACTCTACATATCCTTCTACCCCTGTTATTTGTCCTGCAAAGTATACATTGCTATTATTTTTTAAATTATATGTGCTATCTAATAATTTTGGTGAGTTTATATATGTATTTCTATGCATAACTCCATATTTTACAAATTCCGCTTCTCTAAGCCCAGGTATCATGCTAAATACTCTTTTTTGTTCTCCAAATTTCAAGTTTGTTTGGAATCCAACCATATTATATAACGTTCCTTCGTTATTATCCTGCCTTAATTGTATAATTGCATAAGGTCTTTTGCCTGTTCTAGGATCTGTAAATCCTACTGGCTTTAGCGGTCCAAATCTTAATGTGTCTATTCCTCTTTTTGCCATTACTTCTATTGGCATACAACCTTCAAATATTTCTTTTTTTTCAAATTTGTGTAATTCTGCTATTTCAGCTTCTACAAGCTCTTTCCAAAAATTTTCATATTCTTCTTTATTCATTGGAAGATTAATGTATGCTGATTCTCCTTTTCCATACCTATCTCCAATAAATCCTATGTTCATGTCTATTGTGTCTTTTTCTACTATTGGTGCTGCTGCATCAAAAAATGATAGTTTATCTTCCCCTGTGAGTTCCATTATTTCTTTTGAAAGTAAGTCACTTGTTAATGGTCCTGTTGCAATAACTACTATATTTCCCTTTATTAAATCTTTTAAATGTATGTCTCTTCCTATCTCTTCTTCAACAACTTCTATATTATTTTCTTTTTTTATTCTTTCGGTAACAAGTTTAGAAAATTTCTCTCTATCTACTGCTAATGCCTGTCCTGCTGGAACAGCAGTCTCATCTGCACATTTTATAAGCAAACTATCTAATGTTCTTAATTCTTCCTTTAAAAGTCCACAAGCATTTGTGATTAAATTTGATTTGAATGAATTACTACATACTATTTCTGCTAAATCTGGATTACTATGTGCTGGTGAGAATTTCTTCGGCTTCATTTCATATAATCTTACTTTTATTCCTTGTTTTGCAATTTGGTATGCAGTTTCACAGCCTGCAAGTCCTCCACCAATTACTATTACCATATATTTATTTATGATTGTTAAATAATCATATCTCCCTTATATAAATATTTAGGTTTAAAAGGTACCTATAACCATTTTTATATAATTACTAGCTAATTTTACTTTTTATGTAAATTATGATATAATATAATTGTATCAAAGCAATTACTTTTATTTTAATTTGAGAGGAGAAAATTTATGTTGTTCGACATCATCACTGGCATCGCCCATCTTATTGGCTTTATTTTCTCTATCCCACTTTGGGTGTGGATTATTATCGCCATCGTGGGATTTCTGCTCTGGATGTGTTTCTAAGAGCAGAACCGGGTGCTAAGCTAAAGTAGCTAAGCACCCGGTTTTTTAGATATCTTTTATTCTAGTACATATTTTTTAATTAAGCTTATTCCTCCAGCAAATGTTACAAGTATTATCATAACTAGTCCTACATATATTTGTGTTTCACCTGTCTTTACTGCAAGTAATACTGGTGCATCATCTATATCATCTTCTTCATCTTTTTTGTTATTAGGTGTTGAGTCTATATCTGGAACTCCTTTTTCGTTTTTGTCTTCACTTATTTCTGCTAAGTTTACTTTCTTTCCAAAGTTTTCTGTTCCATTTATCCATGTTAGTATTACTTCTACTTCTGCATATTCTCCTGGTTGTAATAATGTATTTTCTAGTTTTCTTGTTCCTATTGTTCCGTCTTCTTTTTCATACCAATCTGGGTTATCTTCTTTTACAAATTTTAATCCTTCTGGAATATAATCTGTAATTTCTGTCGCATATCCTGCTATTTCTCCCTCGTTTGTAATTCTTATTGTATATCTATATTTGATATTTATTTTCTTTATATCTTTAGATTGTATTTCTAATTTTACTGGGTCTTCATCTTTTGCATTTTCTACTGTATGTCCTGTTGGTGTTTCTGTTGTTTTACCATTTAAAGTTACTATTGTATGTGATACCCATTTTAATAATGATAGATCAAAGTATTGTACTCTTACATTATCATAATCTATATCATCTTCGTTGTCTTTATCATCATCATGATTGTATACTTCATCTCTTTTTGGCTCTGAATCTATATCATCATCTGAGTCTTTTGATATTTGGGCTGTATTGACTATTTTCTTTGTTGTATCTTCTTTTGTCTTTGCTTGGAAAGTTACTTTAAATGCTATTTTTACGTCTCTGAAATCAGGATTTGTATCTGTTACTCCTGCTTCTTTATTAAATGCTTTTAATAAATTATCTCTTCCTGTTTCTGTTTGTTGTTCTTCTGATAAGTAATCTGATACTATATATTTTGCTTTGCTTACATCTGTTGTTTCTTCTTCATTTTCATCTAGCATTACCCATCTATATGTTTTATTTGTTTCATCATCTGGTAAAAATTCTAGTCCTTCTGGCACATCATCTGTAATTTCGTTTGCGTATCCATCTGCTTCGCCTTCATTATATATTCTTATTGTATATGTTACTACATCTCCAGTTACTACTTCTAAAGCATTTTTTGGATGCTCATATGTTAGTTTTCCATTTTCTTCATCATAGCTTACTGATGGATATCTATTGTTTACATCCATGTTCTCTACTTTTGTTATAAATTTTCTTAATGCTAAGTCAAAGTCAGGTTTTACAACTACTTTTTCAAAGTCATCATCATCTTCTTGTCCTGGTACAAATGGTTTGTCTGACTCATCATCTTTGTAATTTGGTCTATCTTCGTCTTTTGGTAATTCAAAGTTATCATTTGGCTTTGAATCTTTATCTTTTGGTATATCTTTTCCTTCTTTATCTGTTTCTTTTGTTATTTGAGCTAAGTTTGTTAATATTCCATTTCCTACTGCCTTTTCATCTATTTTACATACTATTTTTACATCAATATAATCTAGATTTCCCTCTCCATCATATTTTAGTATTAATTTTCCATTTTCTCTATCTTTATATACTTCGTCACCATTTACATTATCTTTTGCTGTTATTGTTGTTCTAACTTCTCTTGTTTCTTCATTGTATACCCATCCATATTTTTGGTTTGTTTCATTTTCTGGTAAGTATATTAAGTATGCTGGTAAATAGTCTGTTATTTCACTAGCATATCCGTCTAGTTCTCCTTCATTATATACTCTTATTGTATATGTTACTAGACTTCCTTTTTTTACTTGTACTGGTTTCTTTGAATGATCATATTCTGACGTAGTATCTTTGTTTTCATCTATTGGGCTTGTATTTACTACAGGCTCTCTTGAATTTTCTAATGCTTCTCCATCTACTTCTGAAATGTATTTTCTCAAACTTAAGTCTATTTCTGGAACTTTTACAATTACTTTCTCGAAGTCGTCATCATCTTCTTGTCCTGGTACATATGGTTTATCTGATTCAGTATCTTTGTAACTTGGTAAATTTTCATCATCTGGTATTTCAAATTCGCCGTCTTTTTTGCCTTCTGGTTTAGAGTCTCTATCTTCTGGTACTTCGTTTCCGTATTCATCTGTTTCTTTTGTTATTTCTGCTATATTAGTTAATTTTATTGTTTTTTCAACTGGTAAAACTTGACAATGTACTTCTACATCTATGTAGCTTAATTCATCCTTTTCTTTATCATATGCTGGAATTGTAACGTCTCCTAATAAATCTTTTTCTGCTTTTGCTTTATATTCTTCATCTACTATATTTTGTCCATTTACAACTTTTCCTTTATTTACTACTATACATTTATCTGTTGATCTTAGTACATTATACTCTTCACTTTCAGTTTCAGTCCACCATCCATTTTCTGCATCTGCAGAATCATTTCCGAATGGAACATATTTTAAGTTCTTTGCTAATATGTCTCTTACTTCTTTTACTCTTCCTGCAACGTCACCTTCGTTGTATAATCTTATAGTATATGTTACTACATCTCCTACATTTACTTCTACTGGGATTTTGCTATGATTATATTCTGCTGTTTCTGCTCCTTGTTTTAATCCTTTTGTATCTACTTGTGGAGCTCTATCATATCCTGTATCTCCTACTGCTGAGATAAATTTTCTTAATGCTAAATCTATCTCTGGTGTTGGTACGAATACTTTTTCAAAGTCATCATCATCTTCTTGTCCTGGTACATATGGTTTATCTGATTCAGTATCTTTGTAATTTGGTAATTGGTCATCACTTGGTATTACAAATTGTCCTTCTTTTTTACCATCTGGTTTAGAATCTCTATCATCTGGTAATTGTATATGTCTTTCATCTTCCATCTTTGTTATTTGTGCTATATTTGTTACATTTGTATTAAATGGTGTCGTTGGTATTACTTTACATTCTATTTCTATATCTACATAACTTAAATCATAGTTATCTGTAGCTTCTCTATATTCTGCCTTTGGTATTAATACATTACGTAGTAAATCTTTTTCTTCTTTAGCTTTGTATTCTTCATCTGTTATGTTCTCTCCATTTACTACTTTTCCTTTATTTACTACTATGCAAGCTTCTGTTGTTTTTGCTATTCTTCCTGTTTCCTCATCTACAACCCACCAGCCTTTTTCATTATCATCACTGATTACTAAGTATTCTGGTAAATAATCCGTTACTTCTGTTATGTATGCATCTACTTGTCCTTCATTATATATTCTTAATGTGTATGTTACTATATCTCCTATTTCTGTTCTTAAAGGTCTCTTTGTATGATTGTATTCTGCTGTTGTTTGTAGCTCACCTTCTACATATTTATTTAAATTGTTTGTATTTACTTGAGGTTCTCTAGAATTTTCTCCTGTTAAAGCTTCTCCATTTTTTGATGATATGAATTTTCTTAGAGCTACGTCTACTTCCTTTTTATCTTCTACTTTTACTACTGGTTGTTCATCTGCTGCTTCTGCTCCTGCTAAATATACTGTAATACTTCTTGTTGGCTTATATGTTCCATTTGCTGTAATCTCTTTTGCATTAGTTATTAAATTTTCATATAATTCTTGTGCCCTTTCTTGTCTATATGTACCATATGTTGATTCAAGTACATATTTCCCATCAAATATTTCAGCTAAACTTTTATATGGATATTCTTTATCTTGTATATTAGTGTCTGTATCATAAAATCTATCTAATCCATATATATATAAGAATAAGGTTGGTAAAGTTTCATTATGAAATTCTCCTTCTCCTAATTCATCATCATTAGTGAAGTACCAAATAGCTAGTTGTTGAATTGCTTCAATATCTGATCTTGTTAATATATTTTCTTGTTTTTCTGCTTCTTCAAGAGATTCTTCATCATATCCTGCATATGTCTTTAAATATTCAGTTACTTGTTCATCTGTTGCTCCTTCAAGTAACATGTTATCAAGTATCCACATTACTGCATCAAAATTTGCTTTTTTGTTTTCATCAAATATTGTTGTCTCAGAATCTAAATCTTTAAAATGATTAACTACTTCTTGATATTGCTTAACTAAATCATAGCTAAGGTTATATTCAACTACTTTATTATCTAAATTTATTGATGTAAAACCAAGTCCTGCTCTTAAGCAATATAAATCTGTTATTGGCGTTTGTGATGGTACTCCATTTACATCACAAGATATAATTTTCCATATATCTTTTACATTTTGAGTTCCATAATATAGTCGATGCTTATATATTACATCTCCTTCTTTTCTGTCTGTAGTTATTGTTAAATAACCTAAACTTGAATCTGCTGCTTTAGTGCTATTTGTAAACATAGCAATTGTTAATACAGCTAGAAAAATTAAAACTGTTGCAATAAATTTTCTTGTTTTCATACTCTACCACCTTTATTTATAATTTTCTTATAATATATTTTACATTTTTTAAAGAGAATGTCAATAGAAAAAATTTCAATTTTTTTTGCTACAAAAAATGCAGTTGAAATCCTTTTACGGAAAGTCTTTTCACACGTTTCGTTTCCTTTTATGACATTTGTATTACAATTATACAACATTTTTTACATAAAATCAATAATTATGTAAATATTTTTCTGTAATGCTTATTTTCGTAAGTTCTTTTTGTGTTGCATTATAAAAATTTTAGATATTGATTTTTAATTACTTTTATATTAAAATTAAGTTTGTAAGCTAATGATAAATTAACAGGAGGTTTGCAAAAGAATGGGACAATCTTTTTTAGATATTTTCAAACAATATTTTTCTAACTTACCAGAAAATAAAATTTTATCTGGTAATAAAAATAATATTGATATACCTTTTTCATGGGTCTTTACTGAAAAATTAGATAAAGCTATTATTCAAAAAGCTTTAGCAAGTATATTTATGAAAAATAATAAGTTTTATAAGAACACTTCGTTTTTTAAGCACAAGACTCCAGATGCAATAGATTCTTTTTCTATTCAATTCAATAAATATAATGGTTCGATTTCCTTATTGGTTATGGGCGCTGATGATTGGTCAAAACTATTAATCACAGATCATCCTAATGAATTTTCAAAACTTTTGCAAATTACAAGTGAAGAATTTAATAAGGCTATTACCGCAATTTTAAATGAAGAAAGATTAAGTAAAATCGTTAGTCTTGATTTAAATTTAACTCCTGATGCTAATAATTATGTTCAAAGTGTTTTTGCTAAAGCATTGAATTCTCCACAAGTAGCTAATAGTACTGCCATTGCAATGTGTGATATGGCTACAAATTTAACTCAATATTACGATTATTTAATAAGTCTAAGAGATGATCCTATTGTGTATTATGGTGGAATTATTAAACAGAGACAAGATGATGGAAAAGGAAAAGTAAGAAATTTAGGCTTGGGTGCTAGGCTTAGGAAATCTCCTATTTATCCGTTTACTGAAAGATCTTCTATATATGAAAGTTTAAATCCAGATAGTAAGATTGTTTATGGCACAGTTGGAGAAGATGACAAAGTTGAAAAGAATGCTTATATTACTTATGTATTTTCTAAACCTAGAGATTATGATGGTCACCTTTTCGTTTGTGAACCGTTAGAGGGATCGCGTGATACTAGAATGTTCTATATCCCGGCAGAAGCTTTTGAGTCATATACTGCTGATGACTCTAGCAATAAAATGGTTGAATTAGCTAAAAAATATATTGAAATGTCAAAAAAAGAATTTCAAGATGAAAGATATACAAAAGTTTTCATTCATAATAATATAGATAGTTTTAAAGACAGAATTTTATATATGATAACTGGAAAGACCACTCCTACTGTTGCTAGAAGACCAGGACTTTATTCTCAATATGATGAGCAATTATTTTCTGGTACAGTTATAACTCCTAGTGATTTTCAAGATGCTATTCAGGATGTTACTCTTCAGGATATAGATAATGCTGCAAAAATATTTACAAGTTTGGATCTAGAACATAGTGCAGAGCATAACTCTCAGTTAGGAGGGGATTAAAATGACATATACTAGTGATTTAAATTATTCTATTTCAGAAGTACTTGATATTTTAAAGCATATTAGTGAAGAGCAACTGGAAAAAATACCTTTAAATATTATTAAGGGTTTAAATAATCATAAAGATGATTCTTATATTTCAACTATAGATTATTCTAAACCTTTGAAAGAAGCTAACTTATCTAAGAAAACATTATCTTTACTTGCTTATATTTATAGAGAATATTTATGTTCTAATGAAGAAAAAGAGGCATATAACAAAATATTATATGATAATCAAATAGCACAAGTTGGTACATTTGATCCAAATAGCATTTTTGGAGATAAAAGTTTTGATTCTGAACAAGTTCAAAATACCGAAATTTCTCAAAATTTGCCTATTGCTATTCATGAAAGCTTCTTTAGGAAAGTTATAAACAAAATAAAAAGTTTTTTTAAGATAAATTAAAAATTATTTATAGAACAAAGAGCGCCTAGGCGCTCTTTGTTCATGCCCGATTTAAGTTTAGGGCCTAAAGGCTAAAAAGCTTAAAGGGCAACGCTAAAGCTTTTTTAGTTTTAGTTGTAATATTTAAATTTTATTCTATTTTTCAAATATTTTATTAAAAGTTGTCTTTACAAATTCATTATCATTCATTTTATTTTCTAAATACTTGTTGAAATTATCCTTATTTATTTCATTACTTATTATATCATCATAATTAGGATATAATTCTTGGGCTTGTTTTCTACTTACTTTATATGACTTACCACTAAAATTAAAAGAAATACTTTGAACATTATCAATTAAAGAAAATATGGATACAGTATTATATAATAAACATTTTTCTAAATATTGATTTTCATTTATATACCAATCTGTAATATGATAATCAATAGTTAATCCTAGATTTTCTGAATCTATTTCAAAAACATATCCATACTCTGAAAGAGGCAAACTATCTATTAAATGACTATCATTACTATTATTGCCTACATATTCGTTTTTAAATTTTATAATGTTGTCAATTCCTGATTTATCTCTATCAAATGGAGTTACAGGCACAGTATCTTCTGTATATATTTTCTTTGTATCAACTATATAATATTCATTTTTTGTATTTCTATTTATTCTATAAACATTACAAAGTGGTGCTTTATAAATAATCATATTTTCTGTTGTTTTTATTAAATAAGAAAATCTTGGTGCTACATTGTTTAATCTTACATTTGAATAATCTATCCCTAATAATATTATAAGTCCTAACAAAAAATATCCTAAGTTAAGAAATAATCTTTTTATATATGTTTTTTTCTTGTTAAGTTTAGAAAAACCTATTAAAGAAATAATTAGTCCCATCATAGAATAAATTGAGCCCCAACTACTTTCTGATGGAAATATAGTAAATGCAGTAAAAATAAGTCCAAGTCCAAAAAACATAAAAATTTCTGCAATTACTTTATTTCTTTCATATACTTTTTTGTTTGTATAATCTATTGTACTAATAATATTTTCTTCTAACCTTTCTTGATAATGTTCCTCATCTACTTTTTCTCCACTAATTAAATCATTTAGTGTTACACCTAATTCTTCACTTAATGGTTTAAGTAGAGAAATATCTGGCATGTAATTTCCATTTTCCCATCTCGAAATTGTTTTTGATGTTACTCCTAACTTTTCTGCTAAGCTCTCTTGTGTTAATTTCTTTTCTTTCCTTTTTTCTGCTATAAATTTTCCAATTTTAATAATATCCATAATTTTTTACTCCTTTCATGTTAAGAATAGCAAAAAAATAAAAAAACTAACACCCCACAAATAGCGAATTGCTATTTTTACTATGTATTTTCCTATAAAATAAATTCAACTATTTTACTAGTGGCAGTCAAATTTACATAAATATTATAACATTTTTTCTTGTACAACGCAAATACTTATAATTATAAAGTAAATTTTAGTGTAAAATATAGATATTTCTAGAAAAGAAAACAACGACAAAATTTCAATTTAATAGTTAAAATTTTGTCGTTGTTTTGTTATATTGTCTCATATCTTTTTTACCTTATTTTCTTATACACTTTATTATTTCCATAGATTGTATTTTATTGTCTATTTTATTTTTTATTGTACTTTTGAAAAATATTTTTTGTTTAAATTCTTGTTCTTTATTTTTTTGTAATTCATTAAATACTTGATTGAATTTATTATCATGTTCTAATAATCTATATTCAACATTTGTTAATCTTTCAAAAACTTGTCCATTTATCGAAATAAATTTTCTCATTTCAACAAATGCATCCATAATATGTATACTTACTTGAACAGCTATATCATTTTTTAACAAACCCGATAACATTGCTATACCTTGCTCTGTAAAGACATATGGCAAATATTTTTTTCCTCTATGCTTGCTATTATCACTTTTTGAACTGGTCACAAATTGTGACCAGTTATTTTCTTGCTCTGCATTTATATTAATTTCGTTTAAAGTCACAAATTGTGACCTTAAATTTAAAAATTCTTCTTCTGTTAACTGAAAACAAAATTTTTCTGGAAACCTATCAATATTTCTTTTTACTGCTTGATTTATTTTCTTAGTTTCATAATGATATAACATTGCTACATCACTATCTAGCATAACTTGTTTTCCTCTTATGCAATAAATTAAATTTTTAATATCTATTGTTTCATATTTTACTAAATTTAAGTCATTATTTACTGGCTCAATATTAGTGAGATTATTCATAAATAACTTAACTCCTTCCTTGTGTAAACCTTGTTTATATTATAAAACAAATGTTCGTGAATGTCAATATATTTATACAAATAAATTATATTTTATATTCCATAAAAAATATTAGATTCAAAACCATGTATTCGAACTGGAGGAGTATTTTTTATATATAAAAACCATTATTTAAAAAGTGCTTATTTGTTAATATTTGTAAAAAATGTTAATGTAGTTTTTATGAAAAATTAATGTAGTGTTAATGTAGTTTTGGAAAATTGAGAAAAATTAAAAGAAATCATAAAGAAACTGAAATGCTTGATATAAAAAGCTTTCGACAGTTATGAAAATTCCACAGAATTCTTAAAAATCTGTGGAATTTAAAAATACTTTGGAGGCGCCTATCGGAGTCGGACCGATCATCAGAGTTTTGCAGACTCGTGCCTTACCGCTTGGCTAAGGCGCCA
>CANQCU010000009.1 GCA_947590905.1 uncultured Clostridia bacterium
CACTTTATTTTACTGTCTTTAAAACTTTTTAAAACTTATTAGCACTTTTTAAATGTTCTACGCCAATGGTTTCATAGTTGGGAATAATAATACATCTCTTATTGATGCAGAATCTGTAAGTAGCATAATCAATCTGTCTATTCCTATTCCTAATCCTCCAGTTGGTGGAAGTCCGATTTCTAGTGCATTTATGAAATCTTCGTCCATCATTCCTGCTTCTTCATCTCCGTTTTCACGAGCTTGTATTTCTTCTTTGAATCTTTCATATTGATCTATTGGATCATTTAATTCTGAGAAAGCATTTCCATATTCTCTTCCACAGATAAATGCTTCAAATCTTTGAGTAAGTCTTGGATCCTCTTGTTTCTTTTTTGCAAGTGGAGATATCTCTATTGGGTAATCATATACAAATGTTGGCTGAACAAGTGTCTTTTCAACATATTCATCAAAGAATAAGCTTATAATATTTCCTCTTGTTTCTTTTCCTTTTGGAATTTCTATATTTCTATCTTTTGCAAGCTTAATTGCTTCTTCATCAGTATTTATTTCATTAAAGTCTACACCGCATGCTTCTTTTATACTATCAATCATTGTTATTCTTTTCCATTTTTTTCCTAAATCAATTTCTGTTCCTTGATATGTTATTTTTGTTGTTCCACATACCTTTTCTGCACATCTTCTAAAGATTTCTTCCGTTATATCCATCATATCATTGTAATCTTCAAATGCAGAATATAACTCTATTGATGTAAATTCTGGGTTGTGTCTTATATCCATTCCTTCGTTTCTAAAAATTCTTCCTATTTCATATACTTTATCAAAACCACCTACTATAAGTCTCTTTAAGTTTAGTTCTGTGGCAATTCTTAAATACATATCTATGTCTAATGTGTTATGATGTGTTATAAATGGTCTAGCTGTTGCTCCTCCTGATATTGTGTTAAGTATTGGAGTTTCAACTTCTAGATAACCCTTTTCATCTAATATTTTTCTTATTTCACTTATTATTTTACTTCTTTTTACAAATGTATCTTTTACTTCTGGATTTACTATTAAATCAACATATCTTTGTCTATATCTTAAATCTGTATCTTTAAGCCCATGAAATTTTTCTGGAAGTGGTCTTAATGATTTTGAAAGTAATGTTATTTCTTTTGCATGAACTGAAATTTCTTCTGTCCTTGTTTTAAATACAAATCCAGTTATTCCAATTATATCTCCAACGTCATATGTTTTAAATTCTTTATAATTTTCTTCTCCTAAATCGTTTGTGCTAACATAGCTTTGTATTTTCCCTGTGCTATCTTGAATAGTACAAAAAGATGCTTTTCCCATTATTCTTTTTGACATTATTCTTCCTGCAACTGTAACATCTTTTCCTTCTAAATCATCATAGTTATCTCTTACTTCTTTACTTGTATGTGTTCTATTATATTTTGTTATTTCAAATGGATTTTTTCCGTTATTTGTTAATTCTTCTAACTTTTCTCTCCTTATTTGCATTAAGTGATTTACATCTTGTTCTAATTCCATATTTTCATTTTCGTTCATAATTTTAGTTTACCTCCGATAATAATATTGTTTATTATATATCAAAGTAGCTTAAAAATCAAGAAAAACCGCTGTAAATGCACAAAAAGTTGTTAATATTTATCTTTATAAAAGGTTAATTATTACAAGATTTGAATTTTTTTGATTTTTATGATATAATTATTATGTAAATCCTTAACATCCTGTTTTGACAGGATGACCCCAGGCAATTATTATAAAATATTTTATTTTCAGGAGGAAACAAAAAAATGGAATTTGCAATTTTAGCAGTGGTTTTCTTGGCCTTTATGGGAGTATTCATACTCCCTAGCATCCGGAAGGAGGAACAGAGCCATATTACGAACATCATCAGAGGAGTCTTCTTTCTTCTGTTGATAGTCGCTGTATGTTCTGTTACTTTTGACACCGACGTAACCTACGACAACGTGGACACAATCCAGATGCCTCTTGTTTCCATAGAAGAACCGGCTTCTCATGATAAGAATATCGCATATAGTTATATAAATTATATGGATGATGTAATAACTGCATCAGCTCCGTCTGGGAGCTATTCTATCTCTTATATCGAGAATTGGGACTCTCCTCATGTGGAAGTACTTCTCTATAAGAAAGAAAAAAGCTTCTTCTTCCTTGGCAAACATTTTGGCTCAACATTCACTACGTATAATGCTGAATACGTATTTTACGTAAGACCCAATTCGCCGAAAACACTCTAGTTTTCAAATTCAACCAAAGCGACGCCTTATCTCGAGGCGTCGCTTTGGTTTCTTATATTGAAATTTCTTTAACATTTAAAATATATTTTTTAATGAGAATTTATATTTTTCTTCTATATGTGCTGTCATATATTTGCAAGTATCTAACACTTGTATTGCCATATTTTTTTCTCCTGTTTCTACATAACTATTGAGTTCCCAAAGATACATTTCTAGCTTTTCTAATTCATTGTGTTCTATATAATATGCAATTTTTTCATTCTTATCTTTCCAATCTTTTATTATTTTATCAATTTCTTCTTTTAGATTTTCATTTTCACTTTCTGAGACAAGTGTGCTTCTTACTTCATCAAGTTCTGTAACAAGTTCCTCAAAACTATTCTTAGTATTTCTAGTTTCAATAGTATTTATTATTACTATTAATGCAACTACTATTATGCATATTATTGTTTCTTTTTTCATTTTTCGTATTTTCCTTTCTTTTGGCAAAAGATTTGTCCTTTTCCGTCTAATGTTACAATTAAAGCTTGTTCAGGATTAAAGCCAAACTTCGAAACCTCTTTTTTTAACCAATTATAGTCTTTTCCAATTTCTTTTAAGTTTTTATACATTACAACTCCATCTATTACTAAATCATATGTTATTCCTTCATATTCTGGCTCTATTCCAAAATCTTCTGGTATAGTATTTCTTTTATTTGGTTTTGGTATTACTGTTAAACTTCCATTTGTTTCTAATATTGCATATTCTACATCTCCAAGAGAAATTATATTATTTCCTCTTAGTCTTTCTTCTAATTCATTTATTGTGAATCTTTCTCTAATTAATGCTTTTTCATTTATTTTTCCTCTATATATTAAAATTGTTGGCTTTCCACATATTATTGCTCTTGCTTTTATGCTCTTCATATTTAATGCTGATATTATCAAATGCATAACTAAAAGCCCTAATATGGGAACTATTCCGTTTTGTAAAGGAATTCCTGTTTCTGTCATGGGTATTGATGCTAAATCTGCAATTAAAATTGCAATTACAAGTTCAAATGGTTGAAGTTGGCCGTATTTCTCTCTTTCCCATAAATCTCATTACTATTAAAATTATGACATATAATAAAATTGATCTTATAAATGTAATTAACATTCGTTTCACCTAATTTTTTAAATTTTATTTATATTTTTATCATTTTCTGTTTAAATTATTCTATGTTTGAATAAAAATATTTTTTTAGTTAATAATAAACTTGAAAGATTTTTTCTTTCAGTTTTTTTACTTTGACAATGTTAAAATTTTAAGGGGGTTTTTGAGAAATGGATAATAATCAAGCAAACTCAAGAAGTAATGCTGGAAATACTGCTTGGCAAATCATAGGTAGACTTGTTGTTGCTGCAATAGTTTTAGCTATAACAGCATTCTTTACACCCGGATTTTCTATAAATAATATTTGGTCCTTAGCATTAGCAGCAATTGTTTTAACAGTTATGGACTATTTAATAGTAAAATTTACAGGGTTACATGCAAGTCCTTTTGGTAAAGGTTTCGTTGGTTTTATTCTAGCTGTTGTAACTTTATATGTAACACAATACTTCGTTGCAGGATATTCAATTTCTTGGATAGCTGCAATTATTGGTGCTCTTATATATGGTGTAGTTGATTATTTTATACCTGGAGACCAAGAAATGTAGTTTTGGATAATAACTTATAAATGAAGGTCATTGGCATTTTTTATATAGCCAATGGCATAAGAAAAATTCCTCAATACTGAGGAATTTTTCTTCTATTTAGAATGTTGTGCTGAGGCGTGCGTTGTAACTATTATTGGTTATCTGCGTTTCTCCATAATATGGTTTGAAGTAACCCATGTATATTGAATACACCGAACTTGAACATGAAGATGACCAGTAGGATGATTGTAAACCTTTATCTGAATAATTGTCAGACGTTACGTTTAAGTAATATCCAAAAGCACCCCATTCACCAAGCGATGGAACAAACCATCCTTGCTTGTATGGTCCCTCAGCAATGCCCCATAAGTCCAGATGCCTACCAGCATTTTGTGCTCCGTAATCCTTATTTTTCCATTTATCTATCATTATTCTAGTATTTTCTTTACCCGTTCCGAAATCCTTAGACGTAGGTATGGGTTCATCTTTTGTCATATTTACTGCGGAGTAATACCAGTAATAATAAGCGCTCGAATTTAAATCAGCTAATGCCATTACATAAAATCTTTCTTTACCTGATGTTCCCGGCTCCGGTGCAATTATGTCGCCGGTTCCAAACTGGGTCGTTGTATGGGTTCCTTTTTTTATATATTTTTTCAATCCAGTTGTTACCGTTGGTATCGTAAATTTCATAAAATGGTTTTTGCCAGATCCTCCTGAACCACCTACCGCCAAGTCCGCATATATAATTCCATCTACTGTCCCATCTCCATCTATATCCGCATAATTTGCAACTTTTGATGTTGCGGTATCAACTGACTCGTATGCAGAAACTGTTACTGTGCAAGATGCACTTAAATTTGTACCATCTTTTGTTGTTGCTTTTATTGTTGTGTTTCCTGCCTTATTAGCTGTTATCGTTACCGTCGTTCCAGTTCCACTTATTGTAACTATTCCGGTTGGATCTGCTGACCATGTTAATGCCTGATTTGTTACATTAGCCGGTGTTATCGTTGCTTTAATGGTGGCTGTTTTATTTGATGATGTATTTAATGACAAGGTAGTTGGACTTACTGTAATTTTAGTTGCCAATATTGATACTGTTACTGAACAGCTTGCAGTGACTTTTGATCCATCCTTTGCTGTCGCTGTTATTGTAGTTGTCCCTTTTCCTTGTGCCGTTACTTTTCCATTTGTATCCACCATTGCTACATTTGTATCGTTACTTTTCCAGTCTACTCCTCTATTTGATGCATCAGCTGGAGTTACTGTTGCTGTTATTGTTTTTGTTGTATTTTTTGTTGTATCTAAACTCATACTTGTTGGATTTAATGTTATACTACTTACTAATTTAGACACGTTTACTGTACACTGTGCACTCATATTTGTCCCATCTGTTGTGGTAGCTGTTATTGTTGCTGTTCCTTTTCCTTTCGCTGTTACATTTCCACTTTGATCTACTGTGGCTATATTGCTATCACTGCTTTGCCATTTTACTGTTTTGTTTGTTGCATTAGTTGGTGACACTGTTGCATTTATTGTTCTTGTTTTATTTGTTGTTGTATTTAAATCCATGCTTGTTGGACTTATTGATAGTGCACTTACTAATACTGGTACGCTCACTTGGGGTTCTCCACTAGTTGTTCCGTCGCTATAACCTACACGTCCAGCATTATCTGTAATCTGTACTCTTAAATCATATGTATATCCTGCTGTTAATTCGTATGTGTGTTTTTGTGTTGATGTCGCTGGTGAACTTGTTACGTTATATGTTTGGGCTGGTGTCCATGTGTTATCTGACGTTTTTTTATATTGGAATGTATAAGATTTTATCTTTGATGTGTCATCTCTTCCTGTTGCTGTTACTGTTACTTTTCTTGTTTTAGTATCTAGACTACCAATTGATATGCTTACTGTTGGGTTTGTTTTATCGTGCTTTATCGTTGCTTTTGCTTCTGTTGATTCATTTCCTGCTACATCTATTGTTTTTGCTATTACTGTGAATGTTCCATCACTATTTATTGTCTTTGTTACTTTTGTTGCTACATCTCCTGTACTACTTTGTCCATCTATTCCACTATAACTTATCTTACTTGCTCCTGAACCTGTACTTCCTTCTCCTTGATCCGTTCCTCTTGTTATTGTTACTGTTACCGTATCTGTTGTTTTCCATGTGTTATCATTTGGACTTATCGTTGGTGCATTTGGTGCTTTCGTGTCTTTTCTTACTGTTGTTTTTGTTTCTTGTGTTTTTGTTCCATTTGGATCTTCTCCCCATACTATTAACTCATGTGCTCCGTCTGGAAATGTTATAGTTGGTGGATTTTTTGGATCAAATACATTCTCTTTTCCATTTTCATCTATCTTATATTTGAATTTTTCTACTCCTGTTCTATCTTCTGATGTTCCATCTTTTACTTCTACTTTTGTTGGATTTCCTGTAAACCAATCATTGTTTCCTGAATGTGGTCCTTCTACTTTTACAATTGGTGCTTTTAATTCTCCATATGTCGATGGATTTAATGTGTTTGTGCATCTTGTTACGTTTCCTGCTTCATCTTTTGCATCAACATATACTGTATAACTTTTATTTACTTTTAATCCTTCTGCTTTATATGTTGTGCTTTCTATATATCCTCCATTACTTGTATCTCCACTTGTTATTGTTTGCCCTTGTCCTGTTATTGTATATTTATATTTTAATTTATATCCTCTATTTTCATTTCCTGATAAATTATCTGTTGTGCTTGCATTTATTATAAAGTATGTTGGTCTTCTTTCTCCATCTGGTACTTCTGCACTAAATCCTGCTGGATTTGTTGCATCTTTCTTTATATTTATTGTTACTACAGTTGATTTATTTCCTGCTATATCTTCTGTCTGTACTCCTATTACTCTTTCTCCGTCTCTATCTTCTACTATTGTTCTATTTAAACTATCTACTGTCTTTGTATTTTCCCCTTTTGTGCCTATTTTTTTTCTATCTCCGTCATTATCTTTGTCTAATTCTACATACCACCAATGATATTTTGTTACTCCTGAATTGGCATCATTTTCTTCTTTTCCTGCGTTTGCTAATGATATTGTTACATTTCCTTTTTTCCATCCATTTTCTCCATCTGTTCCTGTTATTAGTATATCTGGATTAAGACGTAATGTTGGTTTTACATTGTCGTAAAGAACTGCTGGTTCTAGTTCCCCTATCTCTGAGATATTTCCTTTCTCATCCGTTGTATATGCTGTTACTGTTATTGTTCCTGCATTCTTTGGTAATTTTATATTATCTGCTACTTTTCCTTCTACTGTTTTTTCTCCTTGTGATACTCCATTTACTGATATTTTATAACATATTCCTGTTGCTGTCTCATTTTCTGTATGTATTCTTACTACTACTTCCTTTTGGTCTGCTCCATACCAGCCATTGTTACACGTTCCACTTTTATCTTTTACTACTTCTACTGTTGGTGCTACTACTGTACTTGTTACTCTTATCCATGCATACCTTGTATAGCCTGTTACTGATGTTACTTTTACTATATACCAGCCCATCTTTTGAAGTGTTACTGTTTTTCCTAATGATGTTTGACCATTTCCATCTATTGATGTTTCTGTTTCGTCTGTTGCGTTATCTGTATATATTGTTCCTCTATGTAGTATCTCGACTTTTGCTATTCCTTTTCCATCTTTTGCTGTGAAGGTTAGTTCTGCATCTCCTTTATTATATGTTGCCTTTATTTTTGGCAGACTCTCCTCTTCTCCCTTTCCTACATATTCGATGAATTTTTGCCCTGTTAATTCATCATAATATATTTGATACATATACCCATCTGTTGTTCTTACCATTATATCGTCATTTGTTTCTGCATCTCCTATATTTGCATGTATGTCCTTCGGCCATACTGTCTCGCCGTCATACATTAATTTTGCTAAGCTTTCCATTGTTATGTCTTTTCCCATCAGTGAATATTCTGCTATTGCATTTTCTCTTAGCTCTGTTACTTGTTCTTTATATTGCTCTATCTTATATTCTTCTGATGCAACTTGTGTTGCATCTATTATTCCTGTGTTTCCTGCTAATCCTCTTATTGTTACTGCTGATAATATTACTAATATTATTATCATTATGATTAGAGAAATTAAGGTAATTCCACTTTCATAGTTTAAAATATTGCAATTACATACATTTAAACAATTGTATTTACATACTACGTTTTTTACTTTCCTTATGCATGAGTTACTTTTAGTTATACTTTTATTGCATAGTCTGTCTTTTGTTATTTGATTTTCTTCTTTGTGTTTCATCTTGTTTAGTTTCCTCCTTAGTTTTATTTTTTTTGGTTTCCAATTTTTTATAAATAATTTAAAAAATATATGTCCATAATTATTATATGGGTAGTGTAACTAATCATAATATCTAACAAGATCTAGTGGGATTGTTTTTTATATCTTCCCCTTATGGTTAGAAACTAAAATAGCCAAAGTCAAACCAAACAAAACCAAAACTATTTTAATTTCCAACCATAAAGGGAATAATTTATGTAAAATTTTTATTTTGTTCTTGTATAGAACAATTTTAACATTAAATTTTTATAAAATCAATACATATTTGTTCTTTTATTGAAAAAAATTTTTATAGGGGGATTTTTATGAAAAAATTTAATAAATATGAAAATAAATTTAATATAATTGGCTCTAGGATTAAAGATATTAGGAAGGAAGAAAAAATTACTCAAGAAGATTTATGTGCAAGGATGCAAGTTTTAGGTTATCAAATTAATAGAAGTGATATTTCTAAGATTGAAAATTGCAATAAATTTATTGCTGATTTTGAGGTCTTGGGTTTTTCTAGAGCTTTAAACCGTTCTATTCTTGATTTATATGAGGATATTAAAGATAAAAAAGATTAAAAATTACTTACATTCTTTATATAAGGTATTTTTCTATTAATTAAAAAATTTTAGTTTTTAATTATAGTTTTAACTAAAAACACTACTATCTAGTAAATTAAATATCTTTATTTTTACTAAATTAAGATTCTGGGGGCGAGTATAATACTCGCCCCCAATTTTGGATTTGGATTAATAAATTATAATTGGTATGTCCTTTTCAATAAAATTGTAAAGTGTTCGCGCATCATCATAAAGCATATTTACACAGCCATGACTACCATTTGTTTTGTAAATTTCTCCGCCAAAAACTCCATGTCTCCACGAAGCATCATGAAAACCTATTCCTCCATTAAATGGCATCCAAAAATTTACAAATGAAGCGTATCTACTACCATCATTATTTGTACCTCTAAGCGTTGCATTTCTAGTTTTATAGCTTAAGTAATAAATTCCGGTAGGTGTAGAATGTCCTCCTGCAACATTCCCTGTAACACAGGGTGCTTTAAGAATATTTTTACCATTTTTGTATGCCCAAACGGTTTGATTTTTAATGTCCAAAGCTATATAAGTTTGTATTTTCCCATACAATTGGGTATATTCTCCATAGCTTGGTCCATATTCACGCTTAGTTCCGTTTTTTAAATGCAAGTCATCTATTAGCTGTCCATAGTAGTACTCCTTGTCAAATTTGGTTCGAAGTTTTTCTGGTACTTCTACCTTAATTTCTTGATCTCCTACCTCAATAGTAACGCTTTGGTTAAGTTCGTTTGCTTTGCTTTCAATGAGATCTAGAAACTCAGGTAAATGGTCTTCTATATTGATTTCGTATTCCCAATCTGTTCCGGCTTTCTTTTCACACCATTTTATCAAGGTCTCTGCATCTAATTTAATTTCGGTTCCATCTACGAATTTAAAAGTGATCTCAACTTTCAGTTGGCGATTTATTGAGTCTATGTTTGATACCATATCTACTTCTTCTTGTCTAAGTAATGGCAATGAATCTGTGATAACGGTTAAATTGATATTAGAATCTCTTTGTTTAAGGAATTCTTCTGCATATATCACTGCTTCTGATATATCTACTTTGTTTCCTTTTTGCTCTGGAACTATCTCAAAGAAGTTATCAACTACAGTTATATATGCATCTTGCGGTTCCTTCATATTGTCTTCTTGAAGCTCAGGAAGACTTCTAAGATATTCTTCTATCTTCGACGTGTTTACCCCAAATAACTCATCAATGTTAATCTTATAGACGTTATGGTAGGTATTTGGAGCAATTTTTTCTTTTAACCATTTTGGAGCTATCAGAAAAATGTCTTTGCGTGTTAGTTCGGATTTTTGGTTGTCTAATGCTTTGGTTATGTCATCATCATTTCTTACTTTTAAATCAAAGTCTTTGCTGTTTGCTTGATAATTTTTGGTTGCAAAATTTCCATTTTTGTCTATATAGCCAACTGTGAATGTAATTGTGTATTCTGCGTTTTGGTTAATTTTTTGTACTGCCTCGCTAGGAGTTAATTTTGAGCAGTCAATTCCATTTATGAATGTGTAATCGTTAAACCGCTTTAAACTGTTCATAGTGACTTTTATCCACATGACTGCTAAAGCGATAACTGTTAGCACTATAATGACTACTAATAGCCATCTGTGCCGTTTTTGGCGTTCATTCTTCTCCCATGTGCTAAAGGTATTCATGTTGTTTTTTTCCTCCATTTCCATTTTTATGTTAAAGTAATACAAACCTCAACATTTAACAGAAGTTTGTTCGGTATTTTATTTTAGCATTATCAACATAAAATGTCAATTGTAGGATTTAGCAATCTTATTCTAATTTTCTTAAAAAATTTTGCTAAACTATAGTATTTTATTTTTTCTCTAAATCTACTTCGAAATAAAATTCTACTCCGTTTTCTTTATTTTCCACGCCATATTCATTATGTGTATTTGTCATTATTGCTCTTACTAGTGAAAGTCCTATTCCTGTTCCACCATTTTCTCTATTTCTTGATGTGTCTACTTTATAGAATCTATTCCATATTCTATTTAAGTTTTCTTCTGATATATTTTCTCCTGTATTAAATACTTTAACTCTTAGTTTTGTTTCTTTTTTTTCATAGCTTATTACTATCTCTTTTTTTCCTTCTACTTCTGAAACATTTTTAATTGCATTTGTGAAATAATTACTAAATACCTGCTCCATATAAAATTCATCGGCTATTGCAAATATTGGTTCATTGCTAAATTTTACGTTTATATTGTTTTCTTCCAATACTTTTCTTGCCTTCCTAATTACTTCATTAATTAATTCACTTATATTAAATTTAGTTAAATTAAATGTCATTTTTCCGTATTCTAGCTTCATTAGTTCTAACAATCTTTTTACTAAAATGTCCATTTTATTTGCTTCGTCTAATATTACTTCTGCATAGAATTTTCTGCTTTCTTCATCTTCTGTTACATTTTCTACTAAGCCTTCTGCATAGCCTTGTATTAATGCAATAGGTGTCTTTAATTCATGTGACACATCTGATATAAATTGTTTTCTCATTTCGTCTGTTTTTGATTTTTCTTCTATGTCTTTTTCTAGTTCTATATTTGAATTTCTTAACTGATTTATTGTTTTTTCTAGCGTTTCTGACATGTTGTTTATATTTCTACCTAAATTGTTTATTTCGTCATCTGAATCTTTTATTCTATATTTATGGCTAAAGTCTAATTCTATTATTTGTTCTGTTATTTTATTTAATTCTTCTATTGGTGATGTAATTTTCTTCGATATAATTGATACAACTATTCCACTTATTATTATTGTTATAAAACCTATAAACATTAGAAATCTATTTGCTATGTCAACGCTTTCTTTGATAGATGTCAGTGCAACTCTTATATATATTTCGTATCCATTGTCTAATTTTCCAGCAAGTAATATAAATGAAAGCTCTGTTTTTGAATCAAATATCTTTCTTATTTGTATTTTTTCATTTTTATCTAATATATCTTGGTCTTTATTTTTTTCATCTTGCAATTCATTTTTTAATGATGCATAAAAGTCTCTACTTGAGACGTATCCACCGGTATCTGTTTTTATTAATATATCAAAGTTATTGCTTAATGATAATTTTTCTAGTTCTATTTCAATATCTTTGCTAGTAGTTGTCCCATTATAGTAATTATTTATTGTATTATATACCGACATTAGTTCTGCTTCTTTTGAATATCTATAATAGGTTTCTAATACAATACTATTTACTATTACCAAAAATAGAATAATTATTGCTATTGTTACACATAGTGTTACCGATACTTTTATTCTTATTGTGTCTAGTTTACTTATAAAACCTTTTTTTTCTTCTTTATTACTTGATTTCAAATTTATATCCTATTCCTCTCATTGTTTTTATATATTTTCCTTTTTTGCCTAGTTTATGCCTTATTTTTTTTACGTGGCTATCTATTGTTCTTGAATCTCCATAATAGTCATAGTTCCATACGTTGTTTAGTATTTTGTCTCTTGATAATGCTATTCCTATATTATCTACCATATATTTAAGAAGCTCATATTCTCTAAGGCTCATTTCGACTACTTTTCCATCTACTTTTACACTTCTTCCGTCTTCATCTATTTCTATTCCGCCATAATCTGTAATTTTATTTGACTTTTCAGTTGTTCTTTTTAAAATTGCTTCTACTCTTGCGACTAGTATTTTAGGACTAAATGGTTTTGATATATATTCGTCTACTCCGAAGTTCAAATCCAAATAGCTCGTCTTGTTCTTCTCCTCGTGCTGTAAGCATAATTATTGGAACATTAGATGTTTGTCTTATTTGTCTTAATACAGACCAACCATCTAATTTTGGCATCATTACATCTAATAATATTAAGTTTATTGAAGATTCTTTTTCGTTAAATATTTCTAATGCTTCTTCTCCATCTTTTGCTTCTATTACTTCATAATTTTTTTTGGCTAAGAAATCTTTTAGAAGTGTTCTCATTCTTTGTTCATCATCTACGACTAATATGGTAGTGCTCATAGTTTACCTCCATTTATTGCAATTATATTATACATTATATACAGCGTTTGTGTCTATATTGTGAAAGAAATTTAACGTTTTTATAACTTGTTTTTATTTTTTATTGTTTTTTATAAAGATATAATATGTATTTATTTAATTATAAGTTTTTCTTATTACTATATTTCTACTAAGATAATGTCATCACCTATGCACTTTATATTTTTCCATGGTATTACGATGTCGTTATTTCCTGCAAATATGCTTAATTTACTATTTGTACCTGGTACTATGATAGAGGTAATTATCCCTGATTCTAAATCTGCAGTTACATCTTGTACATATCCGAAGCCTTCTTCCATCTGTAATATTTACTACTTCTTTATGCTTAAAGTCTAATCCTTTTGTTCCCATATAAAAATACCCCCTCATTGCATTTTATTCATACATTATGTCCTATATTTAATTAATTTAAAAAATAGGTGAAAGAATTAGACAACAAAAAAAACATCTCTGTCTGGTCAATAGAGATGTATTCTTATATTTAATCATTTTTATTGACACGCCACATTTCTGTGGTCGCTCATCTTATATATTTATTATACAGGAATATATAGAAAAAGTCAAATGATTTTTTAACCTAATAGTGTCAATTTTTATCTTGTTACACTTTTCATAAAATAATATATTCTTTTTATTTAATGTGGTGTTTTTATTTTTCTAGCTTTCTTATCTTCTCTGTATTTTTACTATAAATTACTTTTTCCAAAGTTTCTTTTAAAAATTTTACCCTCAAAGTCCAATTTTTCTTGTGACTTCTTCTTTATTTTTAATTGTATGAAGTGCATTTTCTATATCTACCTTATTAATAGCATTTATTGTTTTACTTTTTGTTTGTACAATTCTATCTGCCCATATTATTTTATTACATTGTATGCATTTACAATACCTAGACTTTGATAGATATACTTTATTCATAAAAAATGTGCTCTCCTCTACTTTTACAATTTTAGCATTTTTTTATAATAGAATAAACACTTTTGGTCATATAATGTTATATTATTTATATCATATCTAAGAGAAGAAGACAAGAATAAATATGAAGCCTATCTATCTATAAATATTTACTGCTTTTTTATACTTAAAGTCTATTTTTCGTACAAAAATACCCCTATTGCTATTAATAGTCAAAACAGGGGCTTTAGTTTCTTTAACTTATGAATTTTTTATATTTTATTTATAATTTTTCTTTATTCTCTGTATTGCATTTTTTTCCAGTCTAGATACTTGGGCTTGTGATATTCCGAATCTCTTCTGCAACTTCCATTTGTGTTCTACCATCAAAAAATCTTTTGGATATTATTGCTTTTTCTCTCTTATTTAGCTTTTCCATTGCTTCTGCTAAACTTAAATTTTCTGCCCATTTTTCATCTGTGTTTTTATTATCACTTACCTGATCCATTATAAATATGTTTTCTGCACCATCTTTATAAACTGGCTCTTGTAGTGATATTGGATCTTGTATTGCATCAAAACTAAATGCTATTTCTTCTCTCGGAACGCCTAATTCTTTTGCTATTTTGTCTATCGTAGGTTCTTTTCCTTCTTCTTTTGTTAATTTTTCTCTAACTTGTATAGCCTTATATGCTAAATCTCTAATAGATCTACTAACTCTTATTGGATTATTATCTCTTAGATATCTTCTTACTTCTCCAATTATCATTGGAACAGCATAAGTTGAAAATTGTACATTTAAACTTGTATCAAAGTTATCTATTGCTTTTATTAGACCTATGCAACCAACTTGAAACAAATCATCAGAGCTTTCTCCTCTTCCACCGAAATCTCTGTATTACACTAAGTACTAATCTTAGATTTCCATTTATAAATTTTTCTCTTGCTTCTTCGTCTCCTTGTTTTATTTTTTCAAATAGTTCAATTTTTTCTTCACTTGATAGTACGGGTAATTTTGAGGTATTGACATTGCAGATTTCAACCTTTTTTATCAAATAAAAAACCTCCTTTTGGAAATAAATTCTGTTATTTTCATTATTTCCAAAAGGAGTAATTTTATGCTTATTTTAGTATTTATATTTTATTTAATTTTAGTATAATACAAATTTTTTGATAGCTATAATTCCTGCTATTAATATAATGCTTGATACAAATAATGTTGGTATTAGAATTCTTAATTCGTTTTCTAATCCTGTTTTTACACTTACAATTACACTAGCTTCATCAGTATTATCTTCTAAGGTAGTTTCTTTTGCATTTGATGTATTTTCAGTTGATAAAATTTTTGCTATATTCTTTTTAGCTCCAACATTATTTGTTGATTTTTCCCACGTAAGAACTACTTCTAATTCTTGGCTCTCACCTGGTTTGATAATTTCTGTTGTTGTCTCTAGTGTTTTATTTGCTTTTACTGTCCAATAAGATGGATTTTCGTTTGAGAGTTTATAGCCTTCTGGTATTATATCTTGTACTGTTGTTTTTCCTTCAATTGCTCCAGTATTTGTAACTGTTATTTTATATTTAACTTTTATGTCTGTATTTTGCATTGCTTTAGATTTTACTTCAACTTTAGATAGCTTATTATCATTGATTTTTTGTGCTATCTCGTTCATGTACATTCCTTCGACTATTTTTTCTATTTTCATATTGAATGGTAATGCTTCATGTACTACTTCATTTGTTTTTACATTATCAACAGTTGCAACGTTTATAATTTGTTTCTTATCTGTGTCTTTCTCTAATGGGTTTACAGTTACCTCAAAACTTAACACAACTCTTCCTGGTGTATAATCCTTTATTTCTGTATCTGACTCTATTTCTGTATCTGACTCTATTTCTGTCTCTGTTTCTGTTTCTGTGCCTGACTCTGTATCTGCATCTGCCTCTGTTTTTGTGCTTGGCTCTGTTTCTGCATCTGCCTCTGTTTCTGTATCTGCCTCTGTTTCTGCATCTGCCTCTGTTTCTGCATCTGCCTCTGTTTCTGCATCTGCCTCTGTTTCTGTGCCCGGCTCTGTTTCTGTATCTAGCTCTGTTTCTGTGCCCGGCTCTGTTTCTGCATTTTCGCTGTCTAATTTTTCTTCATCATCTGTTTTATTGTTTGAATTTATTTCGTTTTTATCTGTTTCATCAATATATTTTTCAGGTACTAATACTTCTATTCCTTTTGTTGTTAAATCTTCTAATGTATATGTTTTTTTGCTTTCATCGTTTAATTTTATACTACCATCTACAAATGTTGTTCCTTCTGGTATTGTGTCTTTTATTATTACTTTCTTTTCTAATCCACCTGCATTTTCTACAGTAATGTAATATGTGATTCTTTCGTCAGATGCAACATATTTTTGTTTATATTGTGTTGTTGCTTTTTTCATTTGACTAATTATTGGTTCTACATATCTGATTGATACTTCGTTCGTTTCAATCTCATCCACAAGTGCTTTATTTACTATTATATCTTCATCTTCATCATCATTTACTGTTACTTCAAAACTTAATTTTTGTACTTCTGAATATTTTGGTATATCTACTATTATTCCATTTGCTAATTCTTCTTGTGTTATTGTTTGTTCATTTACGCTATAAGGCTCTCCATTTAATTTTATACTACCATCTACAAATGTTGTTCCTTCTGGTATTGTGTCTTTTATTATTACTTCTTTGTTTATTCCTCCATCATTTTTTACTTCTATTGTATATGTTATTTTTTCTCCATTTACTACATACTCTTCCCCATTTTCTGTTTCCATTATTTTGTCTTGACTAATTATTGGTTCTACATATTCTATAGATACTTCATTTGTTTCTATTTCATCTACAAGTGCTTTATTTGTTATTATATCTTTATCTTCATCATCATTTACTGTTACTTCGAAACTTATTTTTTGTACTTCTGAATATTTTGGTATATCTACTACCAATCCATTTTCTAATTCTTCTTGTGTTATTGTTTTTCCTTCTTCTTTATAACAAACCTCTCCATTTAGTTTTATACTTCCTTCTACAAACGTTGTTCCTTCTGGTATTGTGTCTTTTATTATTACTTTTTTGTTTATTCCTCCATCATTTTTTACTTCTATTGTATATGTTATTTTTTCTCCATTTACTACATACTCTTCCCCATTCTCTGTTTCCATTATTTTGTCTTGACTAATTATTGGTTCTACATATTCTATAGATACTTCATTTGTTTCTATTTCGTCTACAAGTGCTTTATTTGTTATTATATCTTTATCTTCTAAATCATTTACTGTTACTTCAAAACTTATTCTTTGAACTTCACAATATTCTGGTATATTTACTAATACTCCACTTGCTAGTTCTTCTTGTGTTATTGTTTGTCCTTCTCCTTTATAACAAACCTCTCCATTTAGTTTTATACTTCCCTCTACAAATGTTGTTCCTTCTGGTATTGTGTCTTTTATTATTACTTCTTTGTTTAATCCTCCATCATTTTTTACTTCTATCGTATATGTTATTTTTTCTCCATTTACTACATACTCTTCTCCATTTTCTGTTTGCATTATTTTATCTTGACTAATTATTGGTTCTACATATTCTATGGATACTTCATTTGTTTCTATTTCATCTACAAGTGCTTTATTGGTTATTATATCTTTATCTTCTAAATCATTTACTGTTACTTCAAAACTTATTCTTTGAACTTCACAATATTCTGGTATATTTACTAATACTCCACTTGCTAGTTCTTCTTGTGTTATTGTTTGTCCTTCTCCTTTATAGCAAACCTCTCCATTTAGTTTTATACTTCCTTCTACAAACGTTGTTCCTTCTGGTATTGTATCTTTTACTACTACTTCTTTGTTTAATCCTCCGTCATTTTTTACTTCTATCGTATATGTTATTTTTTCTCCATTTACTACATATTCTTCCCCATTTTCTGTTTGCATTATTTTATCTTGATTAATTATTGGTTCTACATATGTTGCTACCACTTCGTTTGAGTCCTTTTCTACTGGTTTTTCTGCTACTGTTATATCATTTAAATGTCCAATATTAGTGATTTGTTCTTTATCTTCTAAATCTTTTACTGTTACTTTAAAAGATACTTCTAGACTATTTCCAACTTCTATTTCTACTTCTATACCATTTTCTAATTCTTCTTGTGTTTTGGTTGTATCTTGACTACCTATTTTTATACTATTTTCTACAAATGTTGTTCCTTCTGGTATTTGGTCTTTAATTATTCCTTTTGCTTTTACTGTTCCAAGATTTTGTAAAATTAATTTGTATTCTACTTCTTGCCCTAATATTACTTTACCTTCTTCTACATCACTTTCTTTACTTATGTCTGTCCTTGCCCATTGTGCTGTAAGTGTGTCTGTTACTTCCTCTTCTCCCCATGTATAAAGATTACCTTGGCTATTTAGTGTTCCTCCATTCCCTTGTTTTGTCCATCCTGCAAAGGTATATCCTTCTCTTACAGGTGTATCTATACTTACATTTTCACCAGCTAATCCTTGTTCGGTTTTTTTGTTAGGAGAATTTTGATATGTACCACCATTTGGATCTATAACTAAATCATGAGGAATTGGTTGAATAACAGTAAGAGCAAAGTTTTTCAAATCAAAGTTTCCTATCGAACTACAACTATGGGCATAATGCACTGTAAAGAATCCATATCCATATGCGTCCTTCATGTCACTTACATTTATTGTTTCATTAATATTAGTACCACTATTTCCAGTAATAACAATTTCATCTTCTTTTGAATCTACAGTTATTGAACCTGTTCTTGGTATATTTAGTTTTTTTACTAAATTTCTTGTTATATTTGGACTAGTGTTAGTATTTAATTGGTATGTAAATTTCCATATTGCAGCTAAAGAATTCTCTGATTCTGTATAATATAGTTTCGAATTAACTGGGTCTGTTCCTTCAGCATCATTATTAAAACTTAGCATATATCCTGTTAATGTATCCCCACTTTTTTTAACTTTAAGCAATATACCTGCTGCTGTAAAACTATCTCCAAATTCCACAGTATAATCAAATTTAAGAATTTGCTCTTGCACAGATTCCGGAATTATGTATAATGCATTTTTCCCAGCAAGAGTATTATTACCTTTCATATTAACTTCTTTTCCATGATTATTAATTTGAATACTTCCAATTGATTGATCAATATCTTGTGTCCAATTAAAATCTGTTACAATTTCTGTCTTTATTACTTGTATTCCATTATCCAAATTAGAATTAGATGTTTTAAATTGTCTTGGAACAAAATTTATTCCAAAATCATAAGCTCCTAATATACTGTTCCATATACTATCTCTTACATTAGTATATTTTTGACTTGCAAATACATTGCTTCCTATACCTAAGCTTAGTATGAAAATTAAAATACATACAATAAATTTTAAATTAATTATTTTATTAATTTTTTTGTTCATTTTTCTTACCTCTAATAATTATTATAGTTCTTTTTTTTTTATTTTCAAATGTATAAAATTACCATAACTTCATTATTAGAGCATAATAGCTTACGGAATTATTTTTGTATGGTTTATACTTATAAATATTACTTTTATATGTTTTTTTTATTACATTTTTGTAATATTTTATGTTATAAATCACAGTTTTTTTGTGGAATTATTTACGGAGATGCTCATTTGGCTTCAAATAAATTAGTGTAATTCCTTTGTTATATGGTATTTCTTTCCTCTCTATTCTTTTATGATTAAATTCTTTTCTTACCATGTTTAAAATTACTTGTCCCTTTCTATATCCATGTACTACAACTACTTCTTTTATTTTATCTGTTGCTGTATCTATTGCTCTTTCTAAATAGAATCTTGCTTCTTCTTTTTGCATATCATGCAAGTCTATTATTATTCGTTCTTCGTCGGTTATAAACATATCGTTTAGCATATTTTTCTTCCTTTCTAATTTACATAAAATAAAGGTAATTTATTATTTTTTATAATCCTTAAGAAAAAAATAAAGGAACTTTTTATAAGTTCCCTCAGTGTTATTCTATTTTATTTTTATACATAAAATATAGAAAGTACAACTGCTAAAACAGCAAATGCTACTCCTAATGTTATAGTCCATTTTTTCATTTTTCCTTCTTTTGTTCTACCTTTATTTTGATTATAAAAGTTATTTGAGCTTGAACCTGTTATTGTTGATGTTACTTCTGAGCTATCTTTTGATTGAATTAATGTAAGTATTATCAATACTATTGCTACTACTACATATACTAACATCAATATTGTTTTTATAATTTCCATTTAATTATTCATTCCTTTCTTAGGACCTAAAAATTCTGTGCTTTAGATACTTTTACATTTTAAATGTATGACTAATTCTATCACAGTTTTTGTAAAAAATCAACATATTTTTTCTATTTTTCTAATTTGTAATATACTTTTTTCCCTTTTTTTAGTATTGCATGTTCTTCTTTAAAGTCTTTTTCTGATAGTTTATAATTAGTATCCGTTATTTTTTCTTCATTTAAAGTTATTCCACCTTGTTCAATAAGTTTTCTTGCTTGACCTTTTGATGGTGCAATTCCTGTTAATACTATTGCATCTACCAAAGATATATTGGCATCTTCTAGTTTAACTGTTGGCATATTTTCTAAATTTCCGCTTCCTTCAAAAAGTGCTTTTGCTGTCTCTTCTGCTTTTTTTGCTTCTTCTTCTCCATGTATTAACTTTGTTATTTCATAAGCAGCAACCTTTTTTGCTTCATTTATTTGTTCATCTTTTAAAGATGATAATCTTTCTACTTCTTCATCAGGTAAAAATGTTAGAAGTGTTAATACTTTTCTAACTTCTGTATCTCCTATGTTTCTCCAATATTGATAGAATTCATAAGGTGATGTCCTTTCTGGATTTAGCCATAATGCTCCTTTTTCTGTTTTTCCCATTTTTTTGCCTTCTTGTGTTGTAAGTAATTTAAATGTTAATCCAAATGCTCCATCATTTCTCATTTTTCTTACTAACTCAACTCCGCCTATAATGTTAGACCACTGATCGTTTCCTCCTATTTCTAGTTTGCAATTGTATTTATCATATAAATATAGGAAATCATAGCTTTGCATTAGCATATATCCCATTTCAAAAAAAGTTAGTCCTGTGTCTAATCTTGCTTTGTAGCATTCTGCTGCAAGCATCTTGTTTACTGAGAATTGTGTACCTATTTCTCTCATGAAATCTATATATTTTAAATCTAATAGCCAGTCTGCATTGTTTACTATTATTGCTGCATTTTCTCCCTCAAATGATACAAATCTTTCTGCCTGTTTTTTTATAGAAGCAACATTTTTATTTATTGTTTCTCTTGTCATCATTTTTCTCATATCTGTTTTGCCTGATGGGTCTCCTATTGATGCTGTTCCTCCACCCATTAGTATTATTGGCTTATGTCCTGCCTTTTGCAATCTTGATGCTACCATTAATGCAACGAAATGGCCTATATGCATACTATCCGCTGTTGGATCTATTCCTATGTAAAATCTAACACTTTCCTTTTGAAATAATTCTCTTATTTCTTTTTCATGTGTTAGTTGTTCTATATATCCTCTGTCCTCTAATTCTTTTATTATATCTGTCATTTTTTATTTTCCTCCTTATGCCATGATTTTGTATATTTTATCATATTTTATATGGAATTTAAAGTTTTTTATTGATTTTTCTATTTTTTTATTTTGTTGCTTTAATTTTTTGAGTTCATATTTTTTATTTTTCTTTGAATTTAATAATTTCCAAGAAAAATAAAAGTCCTATAATTACTAATTATTAAAATTTCCTCTCCTCAGCTTTAAATTTAAATATTATTATCTTTTTCTTTAAATTTATTTCCATTTAAGCAAAATGCTACAATTATTGGTGCTCCGAAAAATAATATTAATACATATCTTACGAGTGTCGCTGGTCCAAACATTATTGTCACCCATAATAGTAATATTAGACTTAGTATTACAAGTATGTTTTTTCTTTTTTTATAAATGTTGTACCAAATACATACAAGTAACCCCCAGAAAGCTGTTCCAATTGAAAATAGCATTGATACAATAGGTATTCTTTGCATTGTTAGTTCTCTTGATATTTTCCAATATGCATCCCTAAGCCATGGAATTTTACTATCTTGCCATCCGAGGTAACTCACATATTGCTAGAAAATATGAAGTATCTGTTTCATATTTAGAATTATATGCATCTATTATAGTATCTGGATACCAGAATGCAAGTGTATTCTCTAAGAATGATTCTACGTATATTCCTGGATTTCTTAATCCTATTTCAAACCATAATTTAAAGAATTCTTTGTATCCTATTCTATCTATTTCTGCAAAATCTTTTATATAATCTGAAAGTTTTGGATCATATTTCTTTAGCTTTTCTTCTGCTGTACAATTTTGGATACTTTCCACCATCTCATTTTGTGTATATAATAGTATTTTTTCTATTTCATCATCTGTTAAATCTTCATAGTTATAGTTATATACCCTTGCTATTTGTTGTAAAGGTACTGAAAAGGCTTCAGTTTGTTTTTTATATCTAGAACGCACCCCTACTATATCATATATAGGTCCTACATATATTGCATAAAGGATTGCAATTATTGTAAAAGAAATTAATATTTCTTTTTTTCTTAGTAATATAGCAAATAATATTAGAAATGGAATATATGCGTATATTGCATTATTTCTCATTATTATTGCTAAAAATGTTACTATTATAAATCTTGCTTGCAATAATTTTGATTTCATAAAACGTTCTTTGTCTAGTAAAGCTTCTATTGAAATAACTATGCTAAATAGCATAATTGCGGTAAATATTGAATCTTTTGTTGTGCAAATTGCATACATTACTATTACCGGAAATAATGCATAGTAAAGAATTGATATCCTGCTTATGATCTTTGAAGTTTTAAACTTTTCTAAAAAATAGATGCAATATGTAAATATTGCTGATATTATTAGCATTTGAATTATTGTGTATATTGCTATAGCTATATTTATATCTCCTGTTAGATTATGTAGTGTATCTATGGTAAATCCTAAAATCCACGTATGTATAACTGTATGCCATGCTGTTATATAATTTATTTTATATTGGTTGTATTCACTGTAAACATCATAACAAAAATATCCTGGATATACAGCTAAAAATACTGGTATCCAGCATATTAAAATTATTAGAAATATTGCTAAATATCTTTTCTTTCCTGTTAGTCTTGGTTTTGTTTCTTTTTCTTCTCTTTCTTCAAATTTTTCTATGAATTTATATACTTGTACAAGTATTGCGTTTATTATAAAAGAAATGCTTAATATTGCAAGATATACTTTTATATCTTTAAAGTCTATTTGACTATATTTATCTATTTTATTTCCAAATACTAGAAATGAAGAAAATATTATACTAAGTAAAGATATGTTTTTTATTTTTGATACATTTTCCTTTGTGAATGACTTTTTTTGTATATATACAAAACTTGCAAACACTACTATGGCTATAATACTATTTGAAAATGTTATATCTTCCTTAAATTCAATTGCATATGGCAAAAGGTAGGTTGCCATAAATGATGTTATAATTATTAATACTGTTAGGAGCATTTTTTTGTCTATCTTCTCCCAAATTTTACTCATTTGTCTTTGCATTTTATTTTTATTTTTCTCCTTAATTTTTTATTATTATGGTACTAGCCTTCTGGCTATTGGTATCTTTTTAAGTATATATACTATTAGCAATGTAACTAGATATGTAGCTATTGGCCACAAGATTCTCCATGTTAATGAGTATTCATTTATTTGTAGTAGTTCTATTTCATAGTACATAACTATTTTGTGTAACAAATATACTCCAAAACTGCATCCTGCAATTTCTGCTAATGCTTTTTTTATTTTTTCTTTTTTTATTATTTTGTCCCAATTAATATTTTTAATAAATTCGAATACTCCAACTGCAAGTAATACTGAATGGAATTGTACATATCCAAATAATGTTTTATTAAGTTGTCCATCTCTTATTGATAAATTATATGTTACAAAATATCTTATAAAACATGATGCTATTGCTAGAGCATATAATGTGTATCTTACTTTTCTATCAAATTTTGTTGTTGATAATAAATATCCTAGTATGACGAATATTAGATATCCATCAAATAGTATTGATAGATATGGATTATATCCCGTTTGTGGAGCTGTAACTTCTAAAAGTGATTTTGTGACAAACATTACTATAACTGCATACCATAACGTTTTTCTATATTTTTCTTCTGTTAATGCAGTTAGTATTGGCATTGTTAAATATACTCCAATTATTATAAACATGAAGTAGTATATTGATTCTTCTGTATTTATAAATGTTATTTTTATTAATTCAAGAGGAGAGCTATCTTTTATAACTAATCTTCCTATTGAACTTTCCCATATTGTCATTGCTATTGCCCAAAATATAAATGGCACTAGAACTTTTAAAAATCTTTTTTTAAAAAAGGTTTTTGTGTCGTATCTTTTTTTATAGTCCATCAATTTTGCTCCTGTAAGCATTAAAAATACAGGCACAGCGAAATAAAAAATTGCTTCGACGATTAAACTTTGTGCCCATTCTTTTGTTTCTGTATAATGATGAACTATCCCATTACAGTGTAAAAAAACTACACTTAAACATGCTAATATATTTAGTATGTCTATATATACTAGTCTTTTTGGATTTGTTTGTATACTTTCTTCTTTTTCTCCGCAGAATTACATCTGTGCAATTATTAGATTCTAGTTCTTTTGATTTTATTTCACCATCTTTACCGTTGTCGCAAATTAGTTTTCATCCCCTTTTACATAAATATTTAAATATTTTTTTTAAATGTTTCTTAAGCACTTTTATCTTAATATCTATTCTATTGTATATTAAAGAAAATATCCTCTTCCTATTCTTAATTTTTATCGTTAAAAACCATTCTAAATCACTAGGAACATTTTCAAAGGTATAGTTTTCTTTAAATCTTTTCTGTATACATTCATATCTGGTAATTGGGTTATTTTTTATAATTTTAGGTAATCTTTTTACCATTTTATTTCTGATTTCTTTTGTAAATTTAAATCCAAAATCATTAGGGTCTTTTTTTTCTGCAATAATTCCTAATATTGTTCTGTAACATTTTTCACAATTGCAACAGTTTTCTCCTCCTGTAGATTTCCAACATACCCTTAAATTTATCTTGTCATTATTATTTTCTAAGTATCTACAAATATTATATATCTTATCTTGTCTATTGCATTCATAACCATCATGAATAGCTCTGCAACTTGCAAATTTAAAATGATTGTCTATTGTTGGGTCTGACGCACATGTATATTTTCCCTTTTGCTTTTCAGTAAATGAGGAAGCTATATATATTTTTCCATATCTTCTACTATATGCTACAGGAGCAGTTATTCCTAAGATTGCAATTCCATGTTGAAAATCATGCCACCACTCTTTATTTATTAAATTTGCTACATATAAACTTAAAGCACCTTCATCTATACATGTTCTAAAGTTTGTTTTTATTAATGAATATTGTAGATTATATTTATTTGCAATTTCTATGTCGTATTCTTTTACAATATTCCAACCTTTTTTATCTTCTAGTTTTATGTCTGCTCCCCAAATAGTTACAATCGTTGGCTTTTCTTCTATATGTCTAAATAATGTGTCAAATGCATCTACTCCCCCAGAAAAAAGTGATATTGCTCCATTTGGTATATAATTTGTTTCTTTTATTTCTTTTATTTCAATATTTCCTAACATTGGTATTGTAGGATACATATCTGAATATCCTTTTTTTATTTCTGGTATTGAATCATAAAATTGTTTATCTATTGAATCAATTTTTATTTTTAAATTAAAAACCCATGCTATTGGAAGTATATCACATATTAAAGGAATAATTGCTATTTCGTCAGGAACAGATTCAATATTAGTATCATATTCTATGAACATTTTGTCTTCTACTTTTAAAAATTCTTTCCATCTTCCATTTATTTCATAATCATATTCTATTCTATTTTTATTTTTATGTATTTTCATTATTTTCAAGCAATCTTCCATCTTGTTTTCTTCCCCTCTTTAATATATTTTCTTTAAGATAAATGAATGCTTCACTATTCTTATATATTAATAATATAATTGCATTTGGAACAATTAAACATATAAATGCTTTTAATATGAATGATACATATATGTTTATGTTAGGTATTATATAGCAAACTCCATATGTTATAGCACATAATACTACTGCTAATATAATTCTTTTTATATAATTTATAAAATATGAAACTGGTGATTCTCCAAAACAATCTTTATAAACTATTAGAGGTTCTTTCCACCAAGCATATGCCATTCTTGACACTACTGTTGCAAATATGATTCCTGAAAGTCCATATATATATCCAAATATAATTGATAATCCTATATTTAAAATTGAAGTTACAATTGTAATGTGTCTGGTTTTCTTAAATATTCCAGTTGTTTCTCTATATATCCACATTGTTTGTCTAATATTTGATGTATAAAAGTTTAATACTGCCCAAATTAACAAGCTAAAGCTTAACACGTACTCTTGTCCAAAACAAATATTAATAAAATCTGGTATTAATACTACGAAACTAATTGAGCAAAAAGCTACAAGCCAGAAATTATAAACTTCTAATATATTAAACATCCTAAATTGATCTTTTGTGTCTTTTGATACCACATAATTTCCTACACTTGCTTTTAATGATGTAAATACAAGTGATAAAGCTGTTGTAATATTTAATATTATTGTACTATAGTTAGAATAATATCCTACCGTAATTGTTCCAACAAATATTGAAATAAGAATATTATCAGTGTTGTTTTGGATAACTGAACCTATTTTATAGAAAAACAAAGAATATAAATTTGTAAATAGGTTTTTTCGTTCCTCTTTTGGGAGAGTTGCTTTTTTATTTTCCTTTAAATATGGATATATTTCCTGCGTTTTTCTTACCTTAAGTATGTTACCTACTAATGTACAAATTACATTCGATAATAAATATAATGTAAAATTACTTGTTATTAATAATATTGCTGTATGCATAATAAATAACACAAACTGAATTATTGTATCATATTTGTTTATTATATACATTTTTTGATCTGCAGATAGCAATGTTGTTTTATATACGAATAAATATGAAACTACAGAATCTAACAATAATAATATGTAATATAAATATATATTAGGCATTTCTTCTGGCAAATTTACTAAATACTTTAGAAATGGAATAAGTGCAATTCCTACTACTGTTACTGCTATAGCAATTGTATTATATACTCTTTTGAAGAAGTTCATATATGCAGATATTTTTACTTCATCATTTTCTGCAAGAGGTTTATATAGGCTATACATAAGCACTGTTACCATGCCTAAATCAGCTAAAGATAGTATCCCTAAAATATTACTGAATAGTCCATTTATTCCTAGATATGTAGCACCTAATTTTTTTACAAAAATAATTCTTCCCAAGAAAACTAGCACTACTTTTATTACTTGTAATACTATAGCATAAATTAAATTTCTACTTGTATTTTTTATTCTTGATTGTTTCTCCATAATATATTTCTTAATTCCTCATAATTTTTATTTCTATCAAATATGTACTCGCATTCTTTTATATTCATTAATCTATTTATTTCTAGTTCAAAATTACCTAAATCATCAATATAACTTATATAGTCTAAATCTTTTATCCAGTCATAAACTCCTTTAACTTTATAATTGCAATTTCCTATTGCTATACATGGAGTTCCTGTTATAGCCGAAAAAATCATTCCATGTAATCTGTCTGTAATTACCAATTTATATTTTTTAAATTCTTTTAATTTATCCATTACTAATTTTTTTCTTTTTCTTGGTTTTATATTTGCATTGTCTAATACTGTATCAGTTTTGTCAATTATTTCATCATATTTTGATATACAACTATATATTTTGTTTTCTTCTATATTTGTTATTTTCTTTTCCTTATCCCTTCGCATGCAAAGCAATACACCTTTTCTTTGCTTTACTGGGATTTTTAAGTTTTTTATATATAATACTATATCTGGTACCAATAATGTTTTTATTTTTGTAAATTCTTTTATTGAAAATTCATAAGAGTACTTTTCTCTTACACAAATAGTCAAATCATTATGATTGTTATATATTTCCAATGATTTTTTTAGTTCTTCTTTTCCTTCTTCTGTTTCCTCATAAAATATTGTTTGTGGGAAAATTACTATTTTATTATTTGGAAATTTTTCTATAAACTCTCTTATCATCTCTTCTTCATTTATCCATAGGCTACCTATATAACCACCACCGTGAGCAAGTAATATACCTCCTTTGGGTATTTTTGCTTCTAAATAATTAATTATATATTTTCTGTCAAATCCTGGAATTTCAAATACATCTTTAATTCCACAGTCTTTAAGGAATTCATATTCTGCTATTGCTATTGCTTGATCTCCCAAATTTCCGTGTAATGGTGTTCCAAATAATATATACTCTTCTTGTTTTTTGATTTTACACTTTAATTTATATAGAGAATATTTTATTTTCCATATTATTTCTTTTATTTTTTCTTTTACTTTATTAAGCAAGTTTTTATAATCCTTTCTATAAGAATGTTGCCTTGAATTTTAACTTAAAAGATTACTTTTTCTTTTCTTTTAATATTTCAGTGTAAAGGTTTTCTGTCTTTCTTACAACATTATTCCAATCACATATTCCAAGTATATATTGTTGTATTTCATTTTCATTAAATAACGATTTTTTATCATTTATTATTTTTTCTATTTTTTTCTTTAAGTCCTGAGAATTTCCCATTTTAAAAGGTATTGCATACTCTCCTGCTATTTCAATATTTTCTGGTATATCACTTACAATACACGTCTTTCCATAACTCATGGCTTCAAGAAGACTTATTGGCATTCCTTCTATATCACTTGGTAAGCAATATGCATAGCAATTACTAAACATTTCTTCTAATTCTTTTCCTTGTATAAAGCCTGTCATTATAACTCTGTCATCTTTTTTAGCTTTTTCTTTTATTAATTCTAAATAGTCATTTGTATGGCTAGCCCCTCCTGATATTACTAGTTTTTTATCTGTTTTTACTTTTTTAAAAGCATCTAGAAGATAATGTACTCCTTTTTCTGGAACAATTCTTCCTAAATATAAGAAATATTCATCTTTATCCAAATTATATTTCTCTTTTATTATTTCTGCTTTTGCAAATTCTGGCTTTTCTATACCATTTGGTATAAATTCTGTTTCTCTTCCATATTCTTCTTTAAAATAGTTTTGTACACTTTTTGATAAAACTATTATTCTATCTGCATATTTTACAGCCATTTTTTCCCCAAATTTTATATATTTTTTTGCGATTTTACCCCATTTTGCTCTTTTCCAGTCAAGTCCGTGTATTGTTACTACTGTTTTTATTCTAAATAGATGTGTAAGCCATAACATTGCAGCTGGTCCTTCTGCATGATAATGTATTACATCATATTTTTTAAAAATAGCCATTATAGTAGCAAAAAAAGAGTAAACTAAAGCTTCCAACCCCTTTTGACTAAGTGTTGGAACTGTCTTTATCTTTACTCCTTTATATTCAGTTAGTTTTTTCTTATCTTTATCAGCATTTCTATCTTGTACGTTATTCCCTTTTCTATTATATACATGTACCTCATGACCTTTTTCTACAAGTCTAGTGGATAGTTCTTCTACAACTATTTCTACTCCACCTTCTCTTGAAGGAATACGCTTATGCCCTATCATGGCAATTTTCATTTTACTTTCCTCTTATAATACTTATAATCTATTGTACATTCTATATCTGCATTTTTTTGCATTATTTTCGCGTATTTGTACATGTATATTATACATAAGAAAACTTAATTAGTCAATATTTGTTATCCTGTATTTTATTTCTTTTAAAAAACAATATATTGTTGGGAAATATAAAAATAATAATAATTGTAATTTATCTTTTTTACTTTCTATTTTTATTTGTCTATCATAGTCATTTCTATATCTTTCTATAATCTTTTTACATATCTCTTGCATATTACTTCTTTTTGCTAAAATATAATGGGACGTTATAAATTTCATGTAAAGCACATATGCTTTTGGAAATAAAGAATCGTACTTCTTGTTGTTTCGATAGAAATTCATTCTATCCTTAAAAGCATCCAATCCATCTAACCTTTTTTCATTATATTTTGATTTCATTATACTATTTTCTCTTTGATAATAATAATATAACTTTAAATTAGTATACACTATGCTGTGTGCTTTATCTATTAAATAATGTATTACAAATTCATCTTCATTTAGTTTCCCTTTTGGATATCTTATATCTTTCCATAATTCTATATTATACAATTTATTCCATGCAACAGTTGTTATTTCATTCATTTTATTCAAGATATTGTTCTGTTTTTCTATTTCATCAGTATATACTTTTGTAGATTCATCGTCGTAATTTACTTGTTTTTTATTATTATCCTCTGTTCTTAAATATTCACATATTGATATATCTGCTTTTGCATCTTTTATATTTTTATATAAAATTTCACAATATCGTTCATCTACATAATCATCTGAGTCTATAAAACAAATATACTTTCCTTTTGCTCTATCTATGCCGTAATTCCTTGCATCAGAAAGTCCACCATTTTGTTTATGAAAACTATATATATTACTATATTTTTTTGAATATTCATCAGCTATATTTTCGCTTCCGTCATTAGATCCATCATCTATAAGTAGTATCTCTAAATTTTTATATGTTTGGCCAATTAATGAATTTATACATATTGGTAAGAAATTTTTTACATTATATATTGGTACAATTACAGAGATTAACTCTTCATCCATATTTTTCCTCCTATATTATAGATTCATATGCCTTTTTTTGAGAACTTATAGTTTCTTCAATCGTAAATTTTTTTGCAGTGCTTTTTGCTTCTTCTATAATTTTTTCTTTTTGTTTTGGATCTAGTTTAATAGTCTCTTGTAATGTTTTTGCTAACTCTTCAGAACCTATTTTGCTTACTAAATAACCATTTTCTCCATTTTTAATTATCTCTACTAAGCCACCTTTTTTAAATGTTATTGGTATGCATCCTCTAGCCATGGCTTCTATAACAGATATTCCAAATCCTTCTTCCCATATTGATGGATATACGAAAATTCCAGCTTTATCTAACCATTCAATAACATTATTTTGATTTCCAACAAATTCTACAGCATTCTCTAGTTTTAAATCATGTGTTAAGGTTTCTAAATTTTCTCTTTCTTCCCCATCTCCAACTATAATTAGTCTAGAATTAGAGTCGTTTTCATATACCTCTTTAAATGCTTCTATTAATATATTTACTCCTTTTGCATAAACTAATCTTCCTATGTATATAATATTATTTTCTCTGTTTTTTTCATCATTAACATTATTTATAAATCTATTACTTATTCCATTATAAACCAAGCATGTTTTGACATTTTTTATTTTAAAGTTTTCTCTCATGCTTTTTTCTACTGCTTTCGATATAAATATTAGTAAATCTGAGTTATCTATAGCTTTTTGAGTTACTTGTTTTACAAGTATTCTTTTTATTTTGTTATTTCCTCCCCAGTATTTATCAAAACTAGAATGAAAATATCTTACAAACTTCACATTTGGCAATTTTTTCTTTAACATTATATATATCATATTCGAATTAATCCCTGCATTATGCATTGTTATTATATCTATGTTTTCTGTTAAGCAATAATCAACAATCTCTTTAACTATTATTTTTTTATTTTTATTTTTATCTGCTAATGAAAATACTTTTTTGCCTTTTTTGATTAACTCTTCATAGATTTCTCCTTCATTAAATAGGGTACATATTCTATTGTCAATTTCATCATAATTCATTATCTCTCTAAGTAATGTTTCAATTCCTCCTATTCCTGCAGAGGTTATTAAATTTAATACTTTCATTTTATTCTCCCTTATAGGTTTTCTTGATTATTGTTTTCTAAATCATCTAACTTATCTAACTTATAAATAGCAAATATAATTGGAATTGTAACTATAAATCTTGGATGAAAAAATAACCCATTATAAAATGCTACAAAAAGAAAAGTTAAATTTAATAATACTATTATCATTTTATCAAATTTCTTTTGTTTTTTCATCATAAATATCATTGATTCTATCACTGTTTCAAAGTATATTATTAGCATAATAATTCCAAATTGTAATAATATTTGCATTAAATCATTATGACACCATATTTTATTATAAATTGCTTTAAAATTTACATTATAAATTTCATCAATATCATTTCCAAACAAAATATTTGGTACACTTCTAGTCATAAGGTAGCTATACTCTGCATCTCTTAGACTTGCTCTTCCATTATCGAAGCTTTTATCAAATGATACTATTATTTTCTGTACAAATGCTGTTTGTGGTATATAAAGTAATAATACTATTATCGCTATAGTAACTACTGTTATTGCTACTCTTTTATTCTTATTAAATATTTCTTTTGCTTTTAAAATTATCTCATCTTTTATAAAGTATATAGCTATAGCTCCTAGTGCAATTCCTAATGCTGTTGGAGTTCTTGCTCCTGTTCTTAGTAAAAGTATCTCACATAAAACTAATGGTATTAAGTCTTTTAAGTTTTTATTTTCTTTAATATAAAACATCATATAAATTATTATACTGCAAAATCTATATGCTGCCTGATGTGGATCATCATATAATCCTTCAAATGCATTTATGTTCCATGACTTTGAGTATCCTGTTGATTGTATATTAATTAAAACAAATATTAAATTTATTCCCAAGATTACTAAAATAGAGTATGTTATAAATTTTTCATATTCTTTTAAATATCTTTTTATTTTTTTTAGGAAGTCTATATCTTGTGCCATATCAAATGTAGTTATAAAAATCACTAATAATTTTACAAATTCGAATTGTTCTTTATAATCCTTTATTAGAAAAGCATTTATGCACAATAATACAGCAATTATAATATATTTTATAATCTTTTTCCTCTGATATAAACATACACTTAATATTCCGATTATAAATGGTATTCCTGTTAATATTGTACCTACTATTCCTATGTATTTATCTAAAGTTATTAATATAGGTAAGAATACTAAAAAAATAGCCTCAACATCATATAAAATTTTCTCATCTTTTATTTTTTTAAATTTTATTTTCAGTAAATCTAAATCGACCTTTAACATTCTATACGCTCCTATGTTCTCCTTATTTTCTATTTTTGATTTTTTAATTTTAATAATGTATATTTTAATAATTTATCTTGATACTTCTTCTTTTCTTATTAATTTAATTATCTTTGTATCAATAAATTTTAAAATTGTCGCCAATACAATAGTTATTATAAATGTTAATGTTATCCAAAAACTTGATGGTATATTGACTTTAGCAATTAAACTCATAGCTATCGTATGAACTAGAAAAATCTCATAACTAATATTTCCTATATATTTTATTATCTTGCCCTCAATTTCTATTTTGTTAAGTAAGAAATAAACTGTACTTATTACACTTAATCCTAAAACTACTCTTAATAGCCATGTTCCTATCATATATATTTCTTTGTACTTTAAATATAATATTCCTAGAATTAGTGACGTAACTATACTTATTATAAATTTTGCATTGTTATCTTTAACTTTTGCTAAAATATTATATGCTAAAATTCCATATATAAAGCCAATTGATTCAACTTGCCATCCTATCTGAAAGTTAAATATTTTTCCTACTAAACTATAGGTTAGTACAATCGCACATAAAATATAATCTTTAATCTTTTTATTTTTTATGAATTTATATATTAGCCAAAATACAATGTAATATCCTAATAAAACTGTTACAAATGATATATTATTAATTCCTAATACAGTCATAACATTATGTAATATACTTTCAGATGGTCTAATTACCATAGAAATAAAATTTGCTATCCAAAATGGTATTAATAATATTAATATTCTGTTTTTCCAAAAGTTCTTTAAATAATTTTCTTTATTTTCTACACTATATTTCAATCCATAAGAAGACATCATAAAGAATAATGTAACAGCTATATAACCAAATGATCCGATTAAATCTTGTATAAAATTTCCATGATTTTCTGGTATATGTACAAGTACTACTATTATACAACATATAGCTCTTATCGCTGTTTGCTGTTTTTTATCTATAATTCCTATCGTTCCATCTTTTCTTATACTAGTACTTTTCCAAAAAATTATAGCTATAATTACTAACACACATATTGTATATGCCAACTCCATTTTATTTCTCCTTAAGATTTCTTTTGTTTCATTTGTCCTTTTATATCTTCTTCTACTATTTCTTCACCTGTTTTATTTTTTAATGCCTCTCTTGAATTGTCTGATAACCCATCATTTATTTCACAATTCATATCGCAAGTTGAACATGCATCTAACTCTTCTTTTGTTACTTTTCCATCTCTAAAATCTCTTACTATTTTATTTTCATACATTGAGTATTTTTGTTTTTTATAAAATCTTAGGAATTTATGTTTTATTACCCAAAATGCAGGTTTCCATATATATTTGTGCATTGCTGGAGATACTGAGCCTATCATCCAACATTCTCTGTCGCAATTTCTTACCTTTTTTCTAACTTCTTCGGCCTTTTCAGAATTCCAAAGCTCATCCCATGTTTGATCGTTTAGATTTCCCATTACTTCTTTTTCTTTTGTTCCATTACATGGCATTACATCTCCATATGGATCAATAAAGAATGTATCAAAAGCCATATCACATGGAAGTAGTCTCTTTTGACCAAATATGTAATTTATTAATCCGTGGTTAAAGTATGCTCTAAACCATTTTTTAGGTGAATTTGATTTTAAAAGTTCATTTATTAAATTTTCAAATTCTTTTGCTACCATTAATCTATCTTTTATTATATTTTTAGCTTCTACAAAGTAAAATGAATTATGAAGTGATGCGGTTGCAAATTCCATGTTTAATTCGTTTGATTTTTCATACAAAGCTACTAAGTCTTTTGCATTAGCATCTTGTACTGTCATTCCAAATCCAACGTCTGGATGTTTCATTTCTACTAATTTTTTAAGAGTTGTATATCCCTTGTTAAAGCCATCTTCTAATCCTCTTATAGCATTGTTTGTTTCTTCCAAACCTTCTATTGAAATTCTGATTCCGACATTTGGAAATTCTTTGCATAAATCTATTATTCTATCTGTAAAGAAGCCATTTGTAGAAATAACTATACGGTCTGATTTTTTGTATAATTCTCTAACTATTTCTTTTAAGTCTTGTCTTATAAATGGTTCTCCACCTGTTATATTTGTAAAATACATTTTAGGAAGTTTTTTTATTGTTTCAATTGATATTTCTTCTTCTGGTTTAGAAGGTTTTTTATATCTGTTGCACATGGTGCATCTAGCATTACATCTATATGTTACTATTACTGTTCCATTTAGTTTTTTTTCTTTCATTTACTTCTTCTCCTTTATTCATTTCTAAGTTTAATAACTTTTGCTGGAACTCCACCCACTATTGCATATTCTGGGACATCTTTTGTAACTACAGCTCCTGCTGCTACAATTGCTTTATCTCCTATATGTACTCCATCTAGTATTACTGCTTTTGAACCTATCCAACAATCTTTTCCTATTTCTATTCCTTTTCTTGTTGCCCCTTGTAATCTTATAGGCGTATCAAGTTCTGTAAAATTATGATTTTCTGCGTGTATACTGACTCCTGGTCCAAATATTGTATTATCACCTATTTTTACTTTTCCTCTAACTGCTATAAATGCATTTGCTGCTATTCCTACATTATCTCCTATTTCTAGTCCTTCTCCTAATTCTCTAATAACTCCTGTGCATTCTATTATGCTATTTCTGCCAATTGAAAAGTTACTGCCTATTTTTATTCCATCTTTTGACAAAGCATCTATTTTGCAATATTCACCTATTGTTGCACTACCATTTATTTCAATCTTTTTGTGGCATTTTATCTTTGTTTTCTTTCCTACAAATAATAATCCTTTTGATTTTTTTAGCAGAATTTTATGTGGAAGTCCTCTTAAAATCATAAAGATTTTTTCTATTATTAAACTAAATATTACGGAAAAAGTTATGTTTTTATCTACCTCATATGGTTCTTTTTTTATTTTACTGATTATTTTGCTTAGTATTTTATTCATATTTGTTTACTACCTCTTTATATATTTCTAGTAATTTATTATAATAGTTTTCTTTAGAAAATTTTACCTTTGCTTCTTCTTTTGCATATTCACACATTTTCTCATAATCTGCTGAGTTAAACATTGTTTCTATTTTATTTTTTAGTTCTTCTATATTATCATATTTATATAAATATCCATTTTTGCCATTTTCAATTAGTTCTGGTATTCCACCTATATTACTTGCAACTACTGGCTTTCCTATAGTTAAAGCTTCTATTATTGAAAATGGGCAATTTTCATACCAAATCGATGGTAATATTAGAAACTTACATTTTTCTAATGATTCTCTCATTTGATTCTTGTTTAAATAGCCCAATAATTTTATTCTATCTTCTAGTTTGTTTTCTTTTATAATATGCTCTATTTTTTCTTTCTCTGGTCCATCTCCTGCTATATAAAGTTTTCCACTAGTAATGCTTTTAAATGCATTTACTAGGTTTATTATTCCTTTTTCTTCAGAAAGTCTTCCAGAATATAATGCATAATTTTCATAAGAATTTCCTGTATTATTGCTTTGTTCTATATCTATAAAGTTAGGTAAAGTTACAATATTCTTAAGATTCTTTTTCTCTTCCGCTATTTTATTTTTTACAAAATTCGAAGGTGTTATTATATAATCAAATGCTTCATAAATTTGATGTTTTCTATAATATTGTGCCTCTAGAACACTTATTAAACTTTTTAATCTTGAATTTTTACTGCATTTATATTTTAAGCAATTAATATATTTACCATTTCTACACTCTTCACAAATCTTTCCATTCCTTAGCATTGCACTATTAGGACAAATTGCTTGTAAATCATGTGCTGTAAATATTATTGGTATTTTTCTTTTCTTTATTGGCTGTATTATTGAGCTAGATAACTGTCTTTGGAAATTGTTTATATGTACTATATCTGGCTTAAATTCATCTAGTGCTTTTTCCATAAGTTTTTTATTCGCTCTAGAATAAATAACATCTAATGCTTTTAGCTTACTTCCTGTATTTAGGTCTATTTCATCTACTAAATATTCTTTGTTTTTAGTCTTTATATTTTTTTCGTTTTTCATAGAAAAAAAGGCAACTGTATGCCCGTGTTCTTCTAAAAGCTTCGCTAAGTCAAAATAATATTTTTCACTTCCGCCTTTTAAATAATGGAATTTATTTACCAATAATATTTTCATTTTCTACATAGCACCATCCTTTTTAAATACGGAAAGTACTGTTTTGAAAAGTATTTTTGTGTCATAGAAAAATCCTCTGTTGTTATAATATTCTAGGTCTAATTGTAATCTTTCTTTAAATGTATTTTTGTTTCTTCCTGAAACTTGCCAAAGTCCTGTTATTCCTGGTTTACATTTTATTATATAGTCATAATATTCTCCCATATCTTTTTTCTCTCTAAATAGATATGGTCTGGGTCCTACTAAGCTCATATCTCCTCTTAGCACATTTATAAATTGAGGAAATTCATCTAAGCTTGTCTTTCTTAAGAATTTTCCGATTTTTGTAATTCTTTCGTCATTTTCTACTTTTCTATAGCTTAAGTATTTTTCTCTAAATTCTTTATCTGTTTTTAGCTTTTTCATTAATATTTTATCTGCATTTACAACCATTGTTCTAAATTTATATAATCTAAATGGCTTTCCATCTTCTCCAATTCTTTTTTGCATGAAAAATATTGGTCCATCATCTTTTTCAATTTTGTTTGCGATGAACACGATTAGCAAAATTGGGCATAATATTATTAGGCCTATTATTGATGCTAAAATATCAACCATCCTTTTGCATATATGATATATTTTTACACTACTATTTCCTTCTATTTTTATTCTCATATTTATATTATTAGCATTTTCTCCATCAATCATTTTATCACCTATTATCATAATCTTGTCATGCGTTTATTCATGCCTTGTTTTTGTCTCTTAAATCTTAGTCCCCTAGGCATTATTTAATATATCATAAAGCGACAAAAAGTGCAAGACATTTTACTTAATTTGTCTTAGCACTCTTTATCTAGTCTTTTGCTTAAAAGCCTAAATTGGTTTTGTTTGGTTTTGACATGTGTCTATATTGTTATTTTTAACAATTTTTTAAATAAAATGCATTTTTTACATTTTACTTTTTTATTATATTATTACATAATAGGCTTGTCAATGTCTTGATTTTTATTTTCCCCCCGAAATTATTTTACACTATAATATTTTTAATGACATATTATTGTATATTTTCTGGCATATATATTTTAAAACCTGCATTGATGTCTTTTACTGCTTTAAATTGTTACAAAATTTTGCAAATTTGTGAATAAAAATTTGATTTAGTTTTCACTTTCATAATGTTTAAGTATTAATTTAATAATAGTTTAACTTCCTTTGAATTTACTAATTCTTTAAACTTTTCTCCATCTGCTTTTTCTCCAACAATTGCTCCATAATGTGTTGGTACAACTATTTTTGCATTAATTTTATTTGCATATTCTGCTGCTTCCTTGTAGTTCATTGTATAAGTTCCTCCAATTGGAATAAATGCAACATCACAAGTTATGTCTTGTATCTCTTCTACATCATCTGTGTCCCCTGCGATGTAGTATGTTTCTTCTCCAAGAGTTACTATAAAGCCTACCCATTTATTTTGTTTTGGATGGAAATTTTTGTTTTTATTGTATGCGTAAGTTGTTTGAACTTCTATCCCATCTAACGTAAATTTTTGATTTGGCTCAACTATTATCACTTTTTCTTTATCCTTTACTATGTCTAATGCTTCCTTCTCACTACTTTTTACAGTAATTATGATTGTGTCATCTTTTTTTACTTTTAGGATATCTTCTTTTGAAAAATGGTCAAAATGTGAATGTGTACAGAAAATGTAATCTGCGTCATTATAATTTTGGTCTATTTTGAACGGATCAAAATAGAGTATTTTTTCTCCTGCAATTCTAATACTACTGTGATATAAAACTTCTACTTGTGCTTTCATAAAAAACTTCCTTTCTTTTACTTTGTTATATTTGCAAAGTATAATTTTAAATAATGTTTTATCTGGTCTTTATAATTTACTCTCTTTGATCTAAAACTTTAGCTTAGGTATGTCAAAGAGAAGTTTAGTTTAATTATTTATATTTATTTTGTAAGCTCTGTTACAACAAATTTTCCACCACACTTGCCACATCTGTATTTCCTTGTAAAGTTTTTGTTAAATCTTTGTCTATAAAAAGTTTGCTTACAATTTTTGCATTCTATTTTGTATTTATATTGTCTTTTTTCGTCATATTCTACGTTACTTTTCTTGTAATCTTGTTCTTTATTTCCAACTCTTGCTATGTCATATCCTAAAGATGTATTTATGTATTTTGCGTATTGTTTAAATATTTTTCCATGGTCACTACAGTTTGGCAAACAATGTATCAGTTCATGCATTATTGTATTTTTTATTATTGAATCATCAAGTTGCATTACCCATGGACTTATTTCGATTAAATGTTTATTATATTTTTGATATTTTATGATTTTTCTTCTTCCTATTTTTTGTATATATTTTGTGCTTTGGTCTGGTTCTTGCTGTTTACAAACTCCGTATCGTTTATTGTTTCTCTTGGATATAGCTATTTGTACTTGTCCTACAGCTTCATTGTTTTGAATTTTTATTTCAACTTTTTCTAATTCTTGTAAGCATTCTTGATAAAGTTTTTCTAGTTTTTCTTGCATAATTTAACTCCTAATTTGAAATATCTTTGTGTTAAAATAAGTAGTGTGCTAAGTATAATTTTTATAGAATTATTTGTACTTTTTTACACTAACAATCATTTTTCCTTTTTTATTACTACCTAATATTTTAGAAATAATATATTTTCCATTACCCCTTATCGCTAAAATGTCATTTTCTTTTATAAGCTTTGCTCCTTTTGTCTCTAGCTTTGAGTTAACAAATATTTTTTCATTTGATAAAAGTTCTTCTGTTTTGCTTCTGGAAATTTTTACCAATTCAGATATAACATTATCTATCCTCATGGAAGAAATCGTTATATCTTTTTCTTCAAATTCTTGAGGCTTTAATTCTACCTCTTCGTAGTTTATAGTTTTAATTTCTGCTTTGCTAAATCTGGTAAATTCTTCCAATGAATTTTCTATGTATTTTGCATTTTCGTCTAATACAAATATGTAAGCACCATCATCATGTACAATTATATCCCCTATTCTGTTTCTATTTAGCCCTGTTTTCATCAACGCTCCTAAATAATCTCTATGATTGTACTTTCCTTCTACTTCTTTGGGAAGCTTTATTTTAATTGCTTTTATTATGTTTGGAAGGCTCTTTTTAACTATTTCAATTTCTAGCTTTTCAGGGTAAACTATTAAAGCTTTTCCTTCTGCTTCCTCATATCCGCCGAAAAATATGTAATTTTTAAATTTTATTCTATTTAACTCACTTTGTATGATTTCTCTTTGATAGGGTGTTAAAAATTCTGTATTTAATATTTTATTTCGGGTTTTGCATAAATTTACTTTATCTATTGCCTTTGCAATTATTAATTTATCTTCTATCTCCATTCTCTATTTCCTTCTAAGTTTAATAATTCTCTCTTTAATTCTAGACCAGTTCTTTCATCTGTTTCTGCCGAAAATCCTGTTAGTTTTCCATTAGTTCCAATTACTCTATGACAAGGAATTAATATGCCTAATTTATTTTTCCCTATCGCATTTGCTACCGCTCTAACTGCACTTTCTTTCCCTATGCCTATCGCAATGTCTTTATATGAAACTGTCTTTCCATATGGGATTTTTGCAAGTTCTTCCCAAACTCTTTTTTGAAATGCAGTTCCATATAATTTATACTTAACTGCAATTATCCTTCTTTTTCCTTCAAAATATTCTTCTAATTGTTTTTGGCATTTTTCTGCTAATTGTATTTCTTGTTGGTTTGGAATATTTAATGCAGAATTGGCATTTATGTTTTTGGAAATATTTTCCATTTTGTTTTGTCTTAAATCTAGCGACACTCCTTTGGAAATATTTTCCATTTTGTTTTGTCTTAAATCTAGCGACACTCCTTTGGAAATATTTTCCATTTTACTTTTTCTTGCAACTAGCGATGCTGTATTGGAAATATTTTCCAATTCTTTGTTTGTTATAAATGATATTTTTACTACATTATCTTCTTCTGTAACTATTTCCATTTTTCCAATTGGTGAGCTATATATTAGTCTATACATTTTATCTTCCTCTTCCATATTTTTCCATTTTTGTTTTGCTACTGTCATTATATATTATCTTTTCATTTTACTTTAGTTTGTTTTATTTGCTTTGATTTTATCATATTTTGCTTGATTTTTCTATACTATATACAAAATTTTGTTATTAGGAAAATATTTTGCTAATTCTTCTCTAAAAAATTTTTCTCCTTCTTTTCTTACCTCTTCTTTGTACCAGTATTTTCCTTTACCTCTACCTGTCATCAATTCTTTATTGTATAAATTTATTGCATTAGGAAAAGCTTCTTCATTAATTTTAGTATGCACATAGCTATATGTCATAAATATAATTTCAAAAAATGTATCTTTTTTTACTGATGGAGATAGCTGTTTACTTAGTTTTTGAATTAATTTTAAATACAAACTTTTCCAGTTTTCTACGAATATTACTGGTGCAATAAGAATACCTACCTCATACCCCGCTTCTTTTAATTTATTTATGGCATTAATTCTTCCATCTAATCTTGAAGTTCCAAATTCTACATTTTTGATTATTTCATCAGGGTTTACGCTCATTCTAACTATTACTTTCCCTTTATGATCTAAGTTTAATAAATCATCTACCATATCAAATTTTGTTGGAAATGTTAGTTTTCCTTTCTTAGAATTTTTAAAATTTTCAATTGTCCAAACCAAATTATTTGTTATGGTATTTTCTAATATTAAGTCGCTATTGCTACCTATTTCGAAGGTTAAATCTTTATCTGATTTTTCTGCAGTTTTTATAATTTTTTCCAGCATTTGTTCTCTGTTAACAAATAATCTTAAGTAGGCACACTTATTGTAATTGCATACCAAATAGCAATACATGCAAGCTGCAGTACATCCCGAAGATGTATATGGTACTAAGTAATCTGATACTTTGTGATTTTCAACGAATTTATGTGTTTTTCTTACTCCTATTATTAAATTCCTTTTCATGCTTACAAATTCTTTATTTTGCTTTTTTCTCATTTCTTCTATTGCGTTGTGGCTTTGTATTTCTATTTTTGGAATATCTTTGTATTTTTCTAGTAATTCTTTTCCAAGTGTATAGTTTTCTATTTCTTTTTCAAAATAAATCGCTTTAGGTTTGAACATAATAAATCTCCTTTTTTGATTTATTATTACCTAAAGCTTTGATTTGTATGTATGGAAGGTGTAATTAAGAATTTATTGCCATAAGTCCTTCTATAACTCCTTTCATTTTCTTCGAAGTTAATATTTTCTTTAAACTAATTACATATTCTTCTTCATCTTTGCATTCGATTATTGTTGAAGCTTCTAATTCTTTAGCAATTTCTGCATCTAATGCTATCTTTACAGGATATGGATAAACTCCATTTTCAATAAAGCAAAATCTGTATTTATAATCTACTGTCTTTACTCCAGTAAGATATAGTTCATATGTAAATTTATCGTTTCCTGATACTTCTCCTAAATTATCCTGTATTCTTCTTGATTTTAAGAAATTATCCATTGCTGTTAATCCCATATAAGGTGCTGATTTATTCATATCAAAAAAGTTTTCTTTATATTTTTCAACTTTTGCCATTACTTTTTTATCTGTAACACTATATAATTGATTACACATTTCTTTCGCAATTTCATTTGGAAACTTTATTTCTGATTTTTTAAAATTATTTTCCCATACATTATAATCCATTAATATTCCTCCTTTAAAGATACAAATATCGGTAAATGATCACTTATATTCTTATCAATTACTTTATTTTTTATTAAATTTATGTCTTTAATTTCTTTTATAATTTCTAATTTTTCATCCTCAAGGTATTTTATAAAATCATGTGTTAGTAATATTTGATCAAATATATTCCAATAATAATTTACATCTTTACTATTATTATAGAAATATGTACCTGGAATAGTATCAAAATCTCCAAAAAATTTCCACATTGGATTGTATAATATTTCTTTCTTTTTGGTTTTTACAGTTCTTTCTGTCTTTTCCTTAGTTGGCAATGCATGTAGTCCTGAGAAAGCTACTATTGATTCTTCAAATGGATTGGAATTAAAATCACCCATAATAAGTGCATTTTTATGTTTAGATATGTCATTTTTCATTTCCTGAACTACAATTTTTCTTTCATTTTCCCCATCATGCAAATTACTTGATAAATGAGATGCAAAAAGTTGGAAATTTAAATTGTTTCTTTCTATTTTTAAAGATATATAATATGTATTATCATCATGTAAAGTGCAACTTATGTCGTCTTTTGCTATAACATTGATTTTGTTACATGAAAATGTTTTTACTAAGTTATAATATAGATTTTTAGTGTATAACTCATTGATTAATTCATTGCCATTTGCTTTGTATTCTGCTAATACCATAATGTCTATGTTTTTCCATTCTATTAATTTAATTAAATATTTATTTATATCTGCTTTTCTATTTGTATTCCAAAATGCAATATTCATGTTATATCGTTCCTTTATAGCATTTCTTTTTTGTATATTATATCATATCTAGTATAAATAATCTATATATTTTTTCGCATTAAATGCTGTGTATTATCTTTATGACTATGCCTTCGGGTTATGAGGATTTACGCATCGTTTTTTGTGATTTAATGAAAAGTTAAGTTTTTATCTAAATATCAGCGTTTGTAGCTATTTTTATTTAAAGAACTTTTGTGCGTTTTTAGGTCATTTTTGGGTACTTTTGTCCCCATTGTGTCCCCAAAGTCTGAAAAGGCTTGTTACACAATAGTTTCAAAATAGCATTTGCAAATTAGAAATTTTTAAGAAAATTTTTATAATTGGAGGTTTTATTATGATGAATTTTAGAGAAGTAAACGATAATGATATTTTAAAAGAATGGTTAGAATATAGAGAGGAAACTGCTTTTTGTGAAGCATCTCCTCAAGATAAAAAGTATTGCATATGTTTTGATGAAATATCTGAAAAGATATTGAAAAATGTTCCTAATCAAAATAAGAAATTTGTTCAGAAACAACTAGACGAGCTTGATAACAATTTTATGGATTATCTTATTTATTGGAATGAAAAGTACTATAGAAATGGATTTGTAGATGGTTCACAGATAGCTATGGGATGCTTTGAGGAATAACCACAAAATACCAGAAGAATTATATTTCTTCTGGTATTTCATTTAAATATTTTGGATTTAACAACATTTTATACTTTGATTCCTTTATCTTTAAAGCATCTATTTTTATCTGATTCTTGTAGAAAAATCTCTATATTATAAATACTTCTATCTCCCTTCATAAAAACATCTTTTATAATTCTTTCCGTATTTTTAGTATTCGTTGTTAAGAATAAATTTATCTTCGCACCTGTTTTTTGTATCAGAGCAGCACTTTCGCTTACTGCATTTATTAATTTGGGACTATAAACTCTTGTAGCTATAACAGATTTTTCCCTTTTTATCCAGATAGCGTCTAAACTTCTTTTATTTTCAGGAATTTGATTTTTATTAATTGAATATGTATCTGCAATTATTAAGTTACATTCTCGCATGTTATTAGAATACTTAAAATTACTTTTATCAATTTCAACATTAACATTCTCATCTTTTTCTATATTGTCTTCCACAATTTCAAATAAATCTCTTCTTAAAACCTTAAATTGAATATCATATGGCTTTCTTATTAAAGAAATTTTCTTATATCCTAGAATTTTTGCCATATAATAAAAACAAATTGGAATGTCTCCATATACATCCCCATTAAAAAATTCCCTCTTTGAATTAAATTTGACTACACAACCATAAAGAATTATCATTGAAATTGTTTTTACTATTATAGATGTGATATCCTGGTTTATTGTAGTTCCATTCCAAGATTCAAATATTTTTTTTATTAATTCAATCCACGAATCCTGGAAGAATAAAGGTATAATAATTATTATTATGTAAAATACTTCTTGCGAGAAAATTTTTTTAACTTTTTTAAAAATTATGTTCATATAAACACTCTCCCTTACTATCAAATATCTTAAAATCATTTTTAGTACATATAATATGTATATATTTTTTCTTCCACTTCTTCCATTGATTTAAATCAGTAATTGATGGTCTTGCTTTATATTGCATAGGATGTAAATGCCACGTACCAATAATTTTTTGTTTTTCTGGAAGCTGATAAATAATTCTGTCTTTCATAGAAAAATTTATACTTACACTTTCTCCTTTTTTTAAAGACAATGTTTTTAATACATATTTATTAAATATTTTTGTTCCAAAAATCATTCCTCCAACTTCGAATTGATAGTTATTGTATATTTTTATTAAATCAATAATATCTTTTTCGATATTAATTTTAAAATTCAATTTTTACTACCTCACCAATTATCTTATTTTCTTTTATAACATTTTTTGCTAGTTTATTTAATGCTTCCTCATCATATACTGCTAATGATTTTCCACATCCATTTCCTATCATCATTCTTCTACTACTACCTTCATTAAAAAAAAGAAATTTTTTTACATCTTCTATTATATTTGTTTTATTCGTATTAATAAATTTACCAAATCCACCAAAAACGTCAATACCTACAAATGTTATTTTAGCTGTTTCCAATGCATTAATCTTTAAATAAATTAAAACCTCTAACCACGAAAAAAAATCATCTACAGATACATATATTTGTGTACAATTTTTAATAAATTGCTTTGAACTTTGGGAATCAATACGTATATTATATCCTTGTACTTTTATTGGTCTTTTTAATATTTTTATAAACTCTTGTACACACTCAATTTTAGATTTATTTTTATATGGAAAAGCAAATCTAAATGCATTATCTATTTTAAACCTATCATTATCTATTAAGACAATTTCTTTTATATCTCTTGTCAAACTTTGTTTTATTATATATGAATTTACTGATCCTACACCAATAAAACAAGTTTTTTCATTTATATCATTAAAATCATTACCTAAAACCCTTAATCTTGCTTTATTGTAAGAATCATAATTTATCACAAAATTATCTTTGTTTTTCTTTATGTATATCTTATACTCAGGATATTGATTTGGATAGATTTCATATATTTTATTCATTTTTATTATATCTATTGTTTCCCATAATTCAATAGGTGTAGAAACATTTATTTTTTTAAAAATATGATCTACATTTTTAAATTTATTGATTTTCATTTTGTATATCTTTTTTAAGTAATATTCTATTTCATTTATAAACTCTATCACTTTTATTTCTGCTTGCATGTTAAATAACCATGGTAAATATACTTGTAAAGTGTTTCGTACCAAGATTTCTTCATCATTTTCATTTAATTGGATATTTTTATTTCCATATAAGCAAAGGCTTCCATCTTGCATTATATGAGGAATTTTAGCAAATAAACTTTTATCTAAAAAAAATTGCTTACTACTAGCATCATAACATATAGCATTTTCATTGTATTTAAAAAAATATTTATTATTTTCTTTTTTACATTTATTGTCAAATTCACCTATTATTTTCTCTATATTATTCATTATTGCCACCTAAAGTTCCCATGGGAGAAATATTTATTTTTGTACTATTTTTCCTTGTAATTTTATTAAACACTTCTGTTCCAACTAATTCAGAATATTGTTTGTTTTTAAAATTAATTTGTACCTTTTTTAATACTGCCATAACCTGATTAATGTTATTAACTTTATAAAAAGTATTACCAACACATAATTGTTCTAATGATGGTCCATTAGTTCTGTTTTTCTCTACATAGTTTATAAAATCATCTATTATCATTACAATATTTTGATATAATGTCGTTTCACTATCCTCATATTCATTTATTTTCTTGTCTACAACCATTAAATTAGTAGAAATACTTGGTATCTTATTATTTTCATCAATTTGAATAGTTTGTGACGCTATTTTTATAAAGTGCTTCATTAATCTGACAATATTTCTTTTATTATTGTCATCTGCATATCTTTCATTAAAAAAAGCAATTAATTCCTTTGGTTTTGCTCTAGTAACAGTTTCATATCCACAAATAGAATTATGAAAATAAATTTCGTCATTTAATTTACTATATATAGCTACATCTATCTTAAAACCATCGTTAAAATCTATAGTTATACATGGTTTTCTTAATTCAACCTTATATTGCGGAAATGAATTTACTAATCTATTATATATTTTTTCTCGTGCATCACGCCTTGCATTGATATTGCTTAATATAAATCCTATATCTGCATCAACTTCATAACTAGGATGTTTGATTGCTGTATGTGTTCCATAACTTCCTTGTAAAAAAGTGTCTCCTATTTCTCCACTATTTGTTTTTAATTCTCCAATGTATATTTTTTCATTTTCATATAATGCTCCGTGTTCTTGTAAGCTGTTTCTAACCATATCGACATATTCATTTAATCTTTTGCTATTTTCATCTCCATTTCTAAACCCTACACTTATTTCTTCTAAAATTTCCGTTAGTTTCATTTATTATCCTCCTTCTTACATTATTTTTTTACTATATTTATTCTATAATATTATCTTTGCATAATTTGTCGAATCTTGTAATATTATTAGATTTTATATTATATTTTGTCTTATTCCATTTTTTATTTTATATAGTACAATAAATAGTGCTATTACAAATAACATATATATTGATATTACTAAATATATATTTTGAAACCATTGGCACAGTTTTATTAGTACTTGTACATTTATACAATAAAAAAACATATAACCAATGCTCCCTAAAATTCTATTACTCCTACTTTTATAAAATATTCCACACATTGTAAATGCAATCTCTTTTAGTACAATACTTCCAAATACAGAAAATAGTAAAAAAGCAATTAACTGATTATCCGTTATATATTCAAATGGATTAGGTAATGCTTGATCTCTTATAATGCTATTGAATATACTTATAATTTCATACATAGTTTTCTCCTTTTCAAAAAAGCAAAATATTTAGTAAAAAAACTAAAATATTTTGCTTTTGATTATTTATTTAATTATATTCAAATCCATAGCATAATCAAATGATATTCTTTCAAATCTTTTAGTTTTTTTCCATCCTTCCTCTTTATGTGACAATTCAGATATATCAGTCACAGTTTTATTCTTTAGTGTTTTTATTATAGTATCAATTATTTCTTTTTCAGCATAACTTATTTTATTTAAATCATAATTTCCATTACTTATAATTTTTGTTGTATTACCATTTTCAGTTTCAATATCTTCTCTTATATATTTATCATCTAATAATGATAATTCATCATATTTCTTATCTATAATAGTAGGACCAAATTTTTGATTTTGATATGTTAATCCAGTAATTGCTACACTTCTTTGTTTAAAAGACAACATATCTATATACCATAAATACTTATTTAAACTTGTAATAGTTAAATTTTTTACTTTACTAGCAATATATGAAACAATATTTTCTATCTTCTCTATATCTAATACTTTATACCCATTGTATATATCAGGTCTTCTATTTAACACAAGTTTTAAATATCTTCTTATATTGTCTTGAATTTGTTCTTTACTAATGTTAACATTTAATTCTTCAGATACGATTTTCCCATATGTCTTATCATTAATACGACCATTTTTATGTGCCTCTTTTACTTTTTCTATAAATTTATCATTATTATCTATTAATAGTTTTATATAATCACTTTGAGCTTTTGTTGGCACTCCACCTCTTTCATACCTATTAATAGTCATTTTTCCAAATCCAAGGATAGCAGTTAATTCTCTTTGGGATATATCATATTTTTCTCTTAAATCTATAATATCTTGTGGTTTAATTATTTTTGCTTTTTCCCTATACAATTCATATATTCTTTCATTATTCTTTTCTTCTATTTCATTTACATATAAATCTTGATGGCATTCTTTGCATACAGCTACATTTTCGTATGTGTTTATTTCTATTCCTCTAAAATCTTTTATGTCCCTTTTTTCTATTTTATACTCTACTTCTTTTTTACAATATGGACAATATACTTTCATTTTAACTCACCTCATCATATTTACCAAATTCATGTACTGACAAACAAACAGACTTTTCTATACTTTCGATTCTAATTTTTATGTACAACTTCGTGTCTTCAAACAAAGGATCAAATTTAAATATCCACCCATGATATTGTGAATCTCTATCTTGTTCTGGACCTGCAAAACAATCATCTACTGAAAGTCCTCTTATAATGTCCTTAATATCTTCATTATTTAAGTTATATTTTCTCATAAATTCTATGTTTTTCTTGGTCCTGACAATAACAAATTTATCTCCATTATTATCATTGTCTACAATTTTTTTAATTTTTAGTAAATTCTGACTCTGTATCTGACCTCCTATAGTATTCATTATATGCCATCTCCTTTATTTATGTGCCACTTTTTGATGGCATTTTCATTTTACCATGGTTACTACTATTAGTCAATACATTTTTATAAATTTTCTGAAGATTTCTTTTTATTAACAGATTAATTTTTTATTATATAGTATTATTATTTCTATTTTTATATAATTTAATTACATTATTATTAAAAGTGCAATTTTTGCACTTTTAAATGTAAAAATTGCACTTTAAGAATATATCTATGTTATTTTTTATTTTTTTCCCATTCTTCATATTTCTTTTTGTAATTTTTTTCATCACTTGCTATTATTTCTGTACCATCATCAAAAATAATTAGAATTTTATTAAAATCTTTCCCTCCGAAATGTAAATAGTCTTGTCCTCCATCTATATAGCAATTTTCACATCTACAATTTACTAAATCATGTCTATATTTTGATTCAATTATATCACTACAAATTAAACATTTAATTTTCATAATAATTCACCTATTATCTATTTTTTATTTATCTTTAAAGATTGCTTTATTAATGGAATAATATTATCAATATCGTCTTTTTTATCAATTGTAATGCAATAATCTCCATTTCCCCAATGTCCAATATTACTGATATCCTTTGCAATGTTTAATGGATCATTTAATGTTCCTTTTTTCATATTTACATATATTTTTAATTTGTTCTTATGTATTTCTATATCTGTAATATTTTTTATGCCTTTAAATGCTATATATAATTTTTTTGCTTCTACATCAATATCATCCAATTCCAATATTCTATTTTTTAGTTCTTCATATAATTTTTTTATATTATCTGATGCTTTATTTAAATGATCTTCTTCAGTATATACCACTACCTCTTTATTAACATCACTTTGTATCGATTCCATTTGAACATCCTGTATTTTAACATTGCTTGTCTTCTTTATAAAATTAATTTCAATAATATCATCTTCATATCTTGTTACTTTAATTAAATCTACTGGAATATTTTTAAAATCAGTAGCATTTAATTGATATGCTGTATAAATTGGTGAAACAAATATAATTCTTGATTGGCTCCAATCTATATCTTGAATGGTTAATGATGAATTAGTTTTTATATTATACTGTAATACAAAATCTGCTTTTCTTTCTAACATTAATTTTAAATATGTATATCCCTGATCAACTAAAGAATGGTTTTTAACATTTTTATATTCAATTATCCTAAATGATTTAGATTCTTCATCAAAAGCTAAAGAATCAATTCTAAAGTCTCCTACTACAAATTCTGTATCTATGAATTTACATCCTAGTATTGTTCCAATGTTATCTTCAAAAAAATTTTGTAACTCCTTTTCATTTTTAAAATCTCTTTGTTTTAATTCTTTATTTGTTTTTAAAATCATAAATAATTTCCTCCTATGCTAATTTCTTAGCATTTTCATTTATACTTTCTATATCCTTTCTTATTTGCATAAATACATTAACCTTATCTTCAAATAAATCTCCAACTTCACCTAAAGCTCTAAAAGGATCTTCTGTTAGAGCAATCATATCAATTGTACCATTTTTTATAACATAATCGATTAGTAACTTAACAAATTGAATTTGTTTCATATTTAATTGATTTTCATTGATATATTTTGAAAAGATTTCACTTGCAGTTGCTGGATCTAATCCTATAATATTTCTTACTACTTCTACTACTCCTTTGTCTCCATATGCTCCCTCAAATTCTTTATTAGTTCCTAGTTCTTCAAATAATATTCTTTCTAAATCCTTTTTTTCGGCATCATTTATTTTCTCATTATGTCTTATTTTCCAAACAATAATATTATCTAAATTACTATTAAAGTACTTACTTAATTTCTTTTTGTAGTTAGTAAAATCATTTCCACTACTTAGATATATATAATCTTCACTAACATCCATCAGTGTATCTTCAAAGTCTGAATATATAGGTGGTCTCATATATGGATCTATATATTGAATTAAATTTCTTAATTCTTCTCTTACTTTTTCAATATCAAAGAAATTTGCTCTACTTAAATAATCAGTTTCTGCAACTTTTAAAATCAATTCTTGTTTTTCTACTACTTTTGGTACTGTTCCTAACTTTTCTAATTCTGCCACTAAACTAGAAATATGTTCTTCTATTTTATTGGTCTTTTGATTATTAATCCTTTTTACTTGTAAACTATATAATAGATTATCAAAATTCTTAGCATCTTCATTTTCATCTGAAGCTAACAAAATAGGTGTAATATTTTCTTTTATATTGCTTAAATCTAATATAGACAAATAATTCCAATTTTCTTTTTTTGAGAATTGATCAATATAATATAATTTTGCTTTTACCATAAAACTATCTCTATTTAATTTTGCCATCTCCTCAATAAATTCATTTATTAAAGATTCTCTATATTTTTTAAATTCTTCTTGTGCTTGATATTTCATATGTTGTAATTCAGCTATTAAATCTAGTTTGTAATTAAATATTTTTTCTGTAAGACTAATTTGAGATGTTGTTTCTTTTCCGTTCTCATTTACAGAAAAGAATTCAAAGTTCTTACAATAGTCGAATATATAAAATTCTTTTTTGTCTTGTCCTATTCCAAATAAATCTTTACAAAGTCTTGTTCCTCTTCCTATCATCTGCCAAAACTTAATTTTAGATTTTACTGGTTTGAAGAATACTAAATTTACTACTTCTGGAATATCTACCCCTGTGTCTAACATATCAACTGAAATTGCTATTTGAGGAAAATCATCTTTCTTTGAAAAATCATCTATTATATCATCGTTATACTTAACCTGATTATCAATTAGTTTTGCAAATTTTCCTTTATATGATGGATATAATTCATTAAATACATCTTCTATTTTCTGTGCATGTCTATGATTTTTAGCAAATATAA
>CANQCU010000010.1 GCA_947590905.1 uncultured Clostridia bacterium
TTGCTCCACTTCGCACTTCGCTTCGCTACGTTTGGTCGCTTACGCGGTTATTATAAAAATAAATTATATTCTATAGCACCTTAATCAAAATTAATTTTGCATTTCTGTATATGGTATTGCTGTAATGTTTTCTTCTACTTGTTCTGCATTCATTCCAAAATACTCTGCTATTATATCTTTTGCTGCATAACAAGCAAGTGAACCTGATCCTCCGTTTTCTATTATTACTGCTATTGCAATTTGTGGATTATCATAAGGTGCAAAACCTACAAACCATGCATTTGCTGTTTCTCCTTCTTTTTTTTGTGCAGATCCTGTTTTTCCTCCTATTTCTATATTGAAGTTTTTAAATATGCTATATGCTGTTCCTCCACTTTCACTTGTAACTCCTCGCATTCCTTCTAACATTGCTGATAGGTTTTCTTCTGATAAATTTATATCCTGATTTGTGTTTTCTTGTATTCCTAGCCTTTCGGCTGTTTGTCTTCTAATTTCTTCTTTTGGTACTTCTGTACCATCTGGATTGATTATTGTTTTTACTATAGTTGGGTTTATTTGTCTTCCCCCATTTACTAATATGCTTATATATTTTGCCATTTGTATTGGAGTAAAGCTATTGTAGCCTTGACCTATTGCTGCATTTAAAGTATCTCCGACTGACCATGCTCTTCCTTCTCTTTTTTTCAACACTTCAGGACTTGCAAGTGTTCCTGCACTTTCTGCTCCAAGCTCTATTCCTGTTTTTTGTCCAAGTCCGTATAAAGTTGCATATTGATCCAATACTTCTATTCCCACTCTATATCCCATTTCATAGAAAAAGTAATTGCAAGATTGTTTTATTGCGCTTGTTATATTTAAATATCCATGTCCTCTGTGATATTGTCTATATATCCAGCAAGCTGGTTTATGTCCTCTTTGATAAACTCCTGTGTCGTTTACTTTTTCTTTTACTGTTACCTTTTCTGTTTGAAGTGCGGATGTTGCTGTAACCAATTTAAATGTTGAACCTGGTGCATAACTTCCACTTATCGCTCTATTTACTAGTGGATTATTACTTTCTTTTGCCATATATTTATTATATGTTTCTTGTGATATTCCACCAACATAAGCTCCTGGTTCAAAATCTGGATTACTTGCCATTGCTAAAACTTCTCCTGATCTTACATCCATTACTACTATTGCTCCTGCATTTGCATCATATTTTTTGCCTCCAAAGCTTCCATTTTTTATTCCTTCTATTGTTTCTCTTAAAGCTTTTTCTGTAACTGCTTGAAGGTTTGCATCTATTGTTAAAACTACATCTGATCCTGATATTGCTTCTTCTTCTACATATTCGTTTGCTATACTTCCATCTACTGACATATCTATTTGCTTTATCCCATTTGTTCCTTTTAAATATGGTTCAAAGGCATATTCTATTCCTGTTTGTCCATAAATATCTGTCATTAAATAACCTTTATCTTTATTCTGCTGATATTGCTCTGATGTTATTGAATTTATATTTCCTAGTACATGTGATGCAAGCGTTCCATTTGGATAATTTCTTTTTGAACTTTGTCCTACCGTTACTCCTGGATATTTATCACTTTGTTCTGTAAATACTAATGCGCTATTTCTACTTATATTACTTGATATTGTTAATGATTTTGTTGCACTATATCCTTCTGATGTTATTCTATATCTTACGATTAATATTTTTCTTACTTCTTCAATATTTTCGTTTTCAATATCATATCTTTTTTTAAAATAATTAAATGCTTCTTCTGGTGTTGTATCACTTGATAGTTTATATTTTTTTAGCCATTCTACTTTTTTTTCTTCATTTGTAAATGTATATTCGTATGGGTTTATTTTTATTGGAAATGTGTCTGTATATGTATCTCCATTTTGCTCTAAAGTATTTATTATTCTTAGTGAAGTATCATTTAATAGTTTATTTTCTATTTTTGTTTTATACATTTCTAAGGAGAATGTCATTTCTACATTTGCAAGTTCATTACCATTTCTATCTAATATGTAACCTCTTGATGCATATAATGTGCTTTCTCTAGCAAGTCTTGTATTTGATGTCTCTCTATATGATGAACCATTTATTATTTGGAGATTAAATAGTTGTACTAAAAGTACTATACCTATTACATAGATAAAGGTACTTAAGATATTATATCTTAAATTTATATTAGGCATTTTCTTCTTTCTATACCTTTCCATGTTTTCTCCTTCCTATTTTAAAAGTATCTTGTTAATATTTGCTGATTTTTGAATATTTCTTCTATTTTATATCCACATTTTTGCATTAATTGGTAAAGTATTATTGTAAGTAAAGCATTATAAATTACCTCAATTATTAGTTTTTTTGCAAATATCATTAATTCTACATCTATAGATAAAAGTATCGCTTTATATCCATATATAAATATCTCTCCAATTATTGTTAATGCCATTACTAATAAAATAACTGTTATTTTACTGTCTTTTGATAAATTTTTATCTAAATATCCGTCCTGCAAATCCTATAATTCCTAATACAAGTGCTGTTGGTCCTATTACATTATTTCCCAAAATATCTATTCCAAATCCAAATATTGCTCCGAAGTATCGCTCCAGGAATTTTTCCTGAATATAAACCTATAAATAATACAAATATTATATATAAATTTGGTTTTACTCCAGCTATTGTGAACCAACTAAAAAAGTTAAGCTCTAGTAGATATATAAGAATAAATACTATACATAAAATTATTATGGTTAATGCTTTTTTCATTTTTTATCCTTTCTTAGTTAGTTATTACAAGTACTGTTTGAACTTTATCAAAGTCTACTGCTGGCTTTATCCAAGCATATCTATCTAATACATTTTTAGTATTTTCTATACTTTCTATTCTTCCTATTGTAATTCCTTTTGGATATATTCCTCCCATTCCTGATGTTTCTACCATGTCTCCTTCTGAAATATCTGCTGATGTTGGTATATATGTAGCTTTTAGCATTCCATCTTCTAAGCTACCTCTACAAATAATACTATCTTCTGTTGTACTCATTTTAGCTGTTACTGCACTTGATGAGTCTATTATTGTTTGTACATTTGCTGTATTTTCTGTTACTGATATTACATATCCAATAAGTCCATGATCTGAAATAACTGTCATTTCAGTATCTATTCCATCTTTTTTTCCAGCATTAATTACAAATATTTTACTGTAATTACTTATATCTTTGCTAATAATATATGCTGGAACTGTTTTATAGTCTGTATATTTTTCTTTTAGTCCTACATATTCTTTTAATGTCTCATTTTCTGCTTTTATTATTTCTAATTCTCTTAGTGATTTTTCTAATTCACTATTTTCTTGTTTTAATTTTTCATTTTCTGTTTTTAAATTATCCATGTTTGTGAAGAAATTTGTATTGCCTGTTACTTTGTTTTTAAGATAAGTATAGCCTGTTTGAATTGGCATAACTATTGTACTAAATGCATTTTCAATATATGAAAGATTTTCTAGTTTTAAGTTTGATAAAAATACTAAAGCAACCAATATTATTATTGTTATTATTATACCTATAATTCCTGTTTTTTTTCTACGCACTACTTATCTTCCTTTCTTATTTTCTTTTTCTTGAATTTATTAATACTACTTTTAGTTTTTCTAAATCTTCTAATGTTTTTCCTGTTCCTTTTACTACACAATCCAATGGATTTTCTGCTACAAATACTGGCATTCCTGTTCTTTCACTTACTAGTTTGTCTAGATTTTCTATTAATGCTCCTCCTCCTGCAAGAATTATTCCTTTTTCCATTATATCTGATGCAAGTTCTGGTGGTGTTTTTTCTAATGTTACTTTTATAGCATCTACTATGTCGTTTATTGACTCTTGCATTGCAATTTGTATTTCTGCTGATGTTAACGTTATATTTTTTGGAAGTCCTGTTCCTAAGTCTCTTCCTTTTATTTCAATACTTTTATCTGTCATTAATGAAGTTGCTGAACCTATTTCTTTTTTTATTTCTTCTGCTATAGTTTCACCAATTGCTGTATTGTATGTTTTTTTTACATAGTTTACTATATCTTCGTCTAGCTCATCTCCCGCTATTCTAATTGAATTGCTAACTACTATTCCTCCGAAGTGATATTACTGCAACTTCTGTAGTTCCTCCACCTATATCTACTATTATATTTCCACTTGGTTCTGCTACATCTAGTCCGCTTCCAATTGCTGCTGCCATTGGCTCTTCTATTAAATATACTTCTTTTGCCCCTGCATGCATTATTGATTCTTCTACTGCTCTTTCTTCAACTTCTGTAATTCCTGAAGGTACTCCGACTACAACTCTTGGTCTTCCTAATTTATATCTTGTTGATACCTTTTCTATTAGTTTTTTTAGCATTAATCGTGTTGCTGTAAAATCTGCTATTACTCCGTCTTTTAATGGTCTTACCGCTTTTATCTGTTCTGGTGTTCTTCCGAAGCATTTCTTTTGCTTCGTTTCCTGTTGCTAAGATATTTCCTGTTTTTCTATCTATTGCAACTACTGATGGCTCATTTAATACTATTCCTTTCCCTTTTAGTGTTATAAGTATATTTGCTGTTCCTAAATCTATTCCAATATCTTTTGAACCAAAATTAAAAAGTCCCATTTTGTTCTCTCCTTCTCTTTGTTATCTTCAATTTATATTGTCTTTTGTTTATATGTAATTCATAATGCTTTTGCATCCATTTTCTGCGATTATTATGTGATCTAAAAATTGAATTCCAATTAGTTTTGTACATTCTATTAATCTTTTTGTTAAGTCTATATCTGCTTTGCTTGGCATTGGGTCCCCACTTGGATGATTATGTACAACTATTATTTTAGGTGCATTTATTTTTATTGCTTCATAAAGCACATCTTTTGGTTCTAACATTGCAAAATTAGTGCCTCCATATGATACGTCTATTATTTTTTGTATTATGTTTTTTGAATTTAAAAGTACTACTTTTGCTATTTCTCTTTTTTCGTATCTTAGCTCATCTATTAATAAATCTGCTACATCTTGTGAATTTTTTATTATTATATTTTGTATTTCTATTGGTTCTCCCATCCTTCTTGCAATTTCACATGCTGCTATTATTTGTATTGCTTTTACTTTCCCTATTCCTTTTATTTTAGTGAGCTCTTCTATTGTAATATTTTGTAAAAATCTTAAATCGTTTACATTTTTTTCTTTATTAAGTAATAACACTTTCTGTGCAAGTGTTATTGCTGGTTCATCTTTTGTTCCTGTTTTTATTATTATTGCCAATAATTCCGAATTTGATAATTTTTTTGCACCATATATTTCTAATTTTTCATATGGTCTTTCTGATGTTGGGATCTCCTTCATTTTTAAGCTCATTTTTCTTCCTTTCTTTTAGTGTCCCCCAACTACTAAATTTTTTTATACTTTTCTATATACAAATATTGCTATTGCGACTCCTATTATGCTTGCTACATTTATTTTGAATTGCAATGCAAATGTTAGTGATAAAACTTTTAGGTCTAATATTAATGGCTCTGTAAGTCCAAAGCTTTGTCCATATCTTAGCCACCATAAAAAGTCTATTTCTCCTGCTATTTCTCCTATTAATCCTCCAAGTACTATTCCTGCTAATATAAATATTAGCAATATCCATATATTTTTATCTCTTGTTGCCATATTTTTTCCTCCTAAATTCTTTTTTCCGTATATATTATATATTGAGGTTTAATATTTTTCAAGTGTTTAGAATTAATATATAATTAATTTTTATTATTAAAAAATTAATTATATATTACTTTTTTTTAGATTATTATAAATTTCCAAAATTTTGTTATTTCTTTTTTATCATATTGGTAGTATAATATAAATATACGGTATGTGAAAGGAAGGATTCTTTGATGAAGATTGAAAAACTTACTGAAAATAAAATTCGTATTACTCTAAATATGGAGGACTTAAATGAAAGAGATATAGATCTTCATTCTTTTATGTCTAACTCTATTGAGTCCCAAGATATATTTTTAGATATGTTAGATAAAGCAGAAGAAGAAGTTGGTTTTAATACTGATGATTGTAGAATAATGATTGAGGCGTTGGCTTTAAAAGATGGACATTTTGTTTTAACTATTACTAAATTCGAACATGAAGCTGAAAAATCTCCTTCTATTGAAAGGAGAAAAAGTTTACATATTAAAAGGAAAAACTCGGATATTAATTTTAAAAAGACTATTTATTCTTTTGACTCCTTTGATATTTTCTGTGATTTCTGTACTTTTTTAAAAGATACTCTTAATGAAAGACAAATTACAGATTTTTCAAAGTCTTCTGATTTATATGAATATAATTCTAATTATTATTTAGTTTTGAGTGATATTAATATAGATTCTGATACTGTAAAATACATATGCTCTTCTATTACAGAATTTGCTCATTTTGTAAATAGCTCAGAACTTTTTGAAAGAAAAATTAAGGAATATGGAAAGTTAATTATGCCAAATTCTGCAATATTAACTTGCATGGAACATTTTACTTAAAATAATAATAGAGCCCGAAAATATTTTATTTTTATTAAATTGCGTAAGCGATCAAACGTAGCGAAGCGAAGTGCGATATGGAGCAATCTACATATAAATAATTTAATTTTGTAGATTGCGACAGCAAAATTTAATAAAAATAAAATACTTTCGGGCTCTAATTTGTTATTTCTAAGATCCTTGTCCTTCATTTTCTCTATAATATTCAGCAATTAATTCATCTAATTCTGTGCTTATTTTATATATTTCTTCATAATCTTTGTTTTCTTCTATACTTTTATTTAATTCTTCTCTTTTTTTACATATTTTATCTTTTAACATTATCTTTCCTCCATTATCTTGTTTTTTTACTTTGTAATGATAAAATACCATAAAAAATTTTCTAAGTCAATTAATTTCAACTGTTTTAAATGTTTTTCGTTTTCCATATTTCTGCTTTTTCATTTGTTTTTTTACCTATGGTAATATGTTTTTTACATTTTTCGACAGCGATTTTCTTCCTTGTAATACATTTGTAAACTTTTTGTAACAAGAAATGAGTAAAATTTCATTTAATTTCCTTCTACTATTGAAGTTATTTCTTTTTCCATAGATAAAGTATTTTTTAAGATTCCATCTGCATATTCTTTTGTTACACTGTTATATTCTTCTAAGTAATCAAATGTATTTATTCCTTTAAAATAATCTGATAAAAACATTCTTGCTATATTTTCTACACTATTATATTCTACTATATAGTCTCCATACATCTTCTTTTTATTTCTTGAAAAATCTTCTTCATTTAGGCCATTTTTTATTGCGTTTTCTATTTCTTCATTCATTCTTTTTATTACTTTTTTTGGATTGCGTGATTGTCCAGTTATCAATGTGAATGCATATTCTTTTGAAAATTCATATTCGAATTCGAGCGCACCAAGCAATATATTTTCATCTGTTAATTCTTTATATAGTTTTGAACTTTTTCCAAATAAAGTATTTAATATTATAAGCACAGCTATATGTTTCTTTACCATGTTTTCTTCTACTCTATCTTTAAATCCAACACAGAATATTGGGTTACTTAACTCCATTTTTACTATTTTTTCTTTTTCGTTTATTTCTTCTGGTTCATTTGGGTATATTCTTTTTGGTAATACTTTATTTTCTTTTTTGGTTATTCTTTTTTTGATTTCTTCTATTATTTCTTCTGGAACAAAGTCCCCACATATTACCATTACCATATTTGAAGGTGTATAGAAGTTATTATAGCATTTGTATAACATTTCCTTTGTTATACCTTGTATTGAGTCTACTGTTCCTGCAATGTCAAGTCTTATTGGTAGTTCTTTGTACATACATTTTACTGCATTTAAATATACTTGCCATTCTGGATAATCCTCATACATTTTTATTTCTTGTGCTATTATTCCTTTTTCTTTTTCTACATTTTCATCTGTATAATATGGATTTTGTATATAATCCATATATTCATCTAATGCTTCGTAAAAATTATCTGTTGCTTCATATAGATATGCTGTATGATCATTTGTTGTATAAGCATTTGCATTAACTCCTAATGATGTTAATGTGTCTAAGCTGTTTATTCCGCTTCTTTGTTCAAACATTTTATGTTCTAGAAAATGTGCTACTCCGTCTGGGAGTTCTACTTTTTCATTGTTTTCTGGTAATATAAATTTGTTGTCTATTGATCCAAATTGAGGTCCACATATTATATATTTTTTTCTTGCATTTTTTCTTGGAATTACCATAATCGTCAAACCATTTTCTAGTTTTTCTATATAAAGTTTTTCTTTTACTTTATCATTTTCAATTATTTTCATTTTGAATTTTTCCTCTTACAGTATGCTTATATTTTTTTAGTTCGTATACATTGATATCATAACTTACATCTCATAATATACTTTTATAAGCTATACTCTTTCTTTTATATTTTAATTTTAGTTTTTTGTAATATTTATATAATTCTAGTTTTTTAAGAAAAATACTGTATGCATATTTACTTTTTTAGCAAACTCTACAATTTCATCCTTCGTAACTTTTTCTATTTCTTCTTCATATTCTTCAAAAGTCATCTTGTATTCTGATATTTCCTGTCCGAAATAATAAGTTATTCCTGTATCTTGCTCATCTGGAATTGATTTTATCATTGAAATTATTCCGTTTTTTTCCATTTTTTATATCTTCTTCTGTAAAGTTTCCGCTTTTTCATATCTTCTATTTGCTCTTTTATTAAATCTAATGTTTTTTGATAGTTTTCTATTTCTATTCCTGCTCTAATAAATATACAGTTTTTATGTCTTAGGTAACTAGATGATGCTGTATATGCTAGGCTATTTTTTTCTCTTACTATTTGAAACATTTTAGAATTAGCAGAACCTCCAAGTATTGTGTTGTATACTACTGCAACGTATTTTTCTTTTTTACTTTCTTCGTCTATTTCCAAACCTATGATTAAATTTCCTTGTGTTACGTCCATACTTTCTGAAATTTCATTTACTTCTTGCTTTTCTAATGCTTGATTTTTTATTTCATATATTGCTTCTCTTGGATTTAATTTTTTTATATTTTCATTATTTTCTATACAATCAATTACTTTTTTCTCTTCTATATCACCTGATACAAATATATCTATCTTACATTCTGATAATAGTTTTTTGTAATGTTCATAAAGATTGCTTGGATCAATTTTGTCTATATCTTCTATATATCCATATTTATATAAACCAAATGGCTTATTTTTAAACATCTCTTCTTGACATCTTAAATATGCATAACTTGACTTGTTGTCTTTTTTACCCTCTATTAATATTTTAAGTTTTTCTTTCTCTGACTCAATATATTCTGCTTTAAAAACATTATTTTCGATTTTAGGATTAAAAACTATATCTAATAGAGTATTTATCCCTTCGCCTATTAAATTTTCTTGTATTGGCAAATATTTGTTATCTATTGTCTCTACATAAAATTTTAATACTTGATTATCTCCTGTTTTATCTATACCACAGTCAAATTCTGCTCCATACATTTCTTCTAATGCTTTATTTATTTCTTCTATGTTTTGAAGGTTATTGCTACCCTTTCTTAATACCATTGGAATTATAGCATTTTTTGTTACGTTTTCTCTTTTTAATGGTGTTGTTAAAAATACTGATATTATATCTGTTTTAAAGTTCTCTGTTTCTATCAAATGTAAGGTTATTCCTTTTTTTATTTCTTGTTTTTTATAATTCATCTCTTTCCTCCATTTCCTTATTTTAGTATACTATATTATTTCCAATTTATACAAGACATTTTTCATTTTTTTGATAAGATTTAAAAATGAAGATAATTATTTATTTTTTATATCTTTGCTGTCGCAATCTACAAATTAATATTTCATATGTAGATTGCTCCACTTCGCACTCCGCTTACGCTACGTTTGATTGCTTACGCAGATATAAAAAATAAATAATTATCTTCATTCCTAATATATTAAAAACCAAAATAAAAGAACTATGTTTCCATAGCTCTTTTTATTTATTAATATTTTCTTTTTCTAGCTGCTTCTGATTTTTTCTTTCTCTTTACACTAGGTTTTTCATAATGTTCTCTTTTTCTAACTTCTTGCATTACGCCGTTTCTAGCACATTGTCTTTTAAATCTTTTTAAAGCATCTTCGATATTACCATTATTAACTTTTACCTCTGACATTATTACTCCCCCCTTCCAGTGTAAATAAAATTTGCTTTCTTATTATATATCTTGATATTATATTTGTCAAGCCTATTTTAAGTAAATTGTCCGAATAAATCTCCCATTGCTTCATTTTCATTAAGTCTCTTAATTGCTTCTGCAAATAATGGTGCTATTGACAATACTTTTATTTGTGGCAATTCTTTTTCTTTTGGTAATGGTATTGTGTTTGTTATTACCAATTCTTTTAATGGTGAGTTCTTTATTCTTTCTATTGCTGGGCCTGATAAAACTCCATGTGTACATCCTGCATATATTTCTTTTGCTCCAAATTCTTTTAGTATATTTGCAGCTTCTATCATTGATCCTGCTGTATCTATTTCGTCATCAAATACTACTGCTGTTTTTCCTTTTACTTCTCCTATTATTGTTGTTGCTATTGCTCTATCATCATTGCCTTCTCTTCTTTTATCTATCATTGCTATTGGACAATTAAAATATTTTGAGTATTTATATGCTTTTTTAGAACTTCCTGCATCTGTTGCAACTATAACCATATCTTTAAAGTTTTTCTCCTTAAAGTATGCTTGTAGTAATGTTTGTGCTGATAATCTATCACAATTTATGCCAAAATATGCTTGTATTGCTGGGTTATGTAGATCACAACTTATTACTCTATCTGCCCCTGCAGATTCTATTAATTCTGCCATAAGTTTTGCTGTAATTGGTACTCTAGGTTGATCTTTTTTGTCTGATCTTGAGTACATATAGTATGGTAATATTACTGTTATTCTCTTTGCTGATGCTCTTTTTGCTGCGTCAATTGCTATTAGAAGTTCCATTACTCTTTCATTTACTGGTGGTGTTGTTACTTGTATAAAATATACATCTTTCTGTCTAACTGTTTCTAATAGTTGTATAAATGTATTGTCGTTTTTAAATTTCATTCTGCTAATTTGTCCAACTTCTATGCCTAGATTGTCGCATACTTCTTTTGTAAATTTGTCTGCTGGTTCACTACACGAGAAGACTTTTAAATTTTCCATTTTTATTCCCCCTAATTTTTTTAGGCTTTTAAACCCATAACATATTTTAGCTTGTTTTCTTTTTTTAGTCAATATATTTGTCGTATTTTGTTTTAATATTTGTAATAAATTTATTTTATAGTATTACTCTTCCTAAATTAAAAAGGTAGGATATTTCACCTACCTTTTTCTTTTATTATTCTTCAAATACTTTTGCAAATTCTTCTCCGTCAATCTTTTCTTTCTCTAATAATATTCCAGCAACTACATGTAATTTATCTATATGTTCTTTTAATATATCTTCTGCACGTTTGTATGCTTTATCAATTATATTTTTTGTTTCTGCATCTATTATAGAAGCTGTTTGTTCTGAATAATTTTTTGATTGTGCTAAATCTCTTCCTAAAAATACTTCTTCTTGTCCTGCACCAAACATTATTGCTCCAACTACATCACTCATTCCATATTTTGATACCATATCTCTTGCAATTTTTGATGCTCTTTCTATGTCGTTGCTTGCTCCTGTTGATATATCATTTAATATTAGACTTTCTGCTACTCTACCACCAAGAAGAGATACTATTGTTTCTTCCATTTCTGATTTTGACATAAATGATTTATCTTCGCTTGGTCTATACATTGTATATCCACCTGCCATACCTCTTGGTACAATTGATATTTGATGTACATCATCTTGTGTTGGTAAGAATTTACTTACTACTGCGTGTCCTGCTTCATGATAAGCAACTAGTTTCTTTTCTTTTTCACTTCTAACTCTTGTTTTCTTTTCAGGTCCCATTGTTACTTTTACCATTGCATCTTCTATTTCTGTCATTCCTATTTCTTTAAGATTTCTTCTAGCTGCAAGTAATGCTGCTTCATTTAATACGTTTTCTAGATCTGCTCCTGAAAATCCTGATGTGTTTCTTGCTATTGTTTTTAAATCTACGTCGTCTCCTAATTTTTTCTTTCTTGCATGAACTTCTAGTATTTGTTCTCTTGCTCCTACATCTGGTGCTGATACTACTATTTGTCTATCAAATCTTCCTGGTCTTAATAATGCTTTATCTAGTATGTCTGGTCTATTGGTTGCAGCTAATACTATTACTCCTTCATTTGCTGCAAATCCATCCATTTCTACTAATAATTGGTTTAATGTTTGCTCTCTTTCATCATGTCCTCCACCAAGTCCTGCTCCACGTTGTCTTCCTACTGCGTCTATTTCATCTATGAATACTATACATGGTGCATTTTTCTTTGCTTGGTCAAATAAATCTCTTACTCTTGATGCACCAACACCTACGAACATCTCTACGAAGTCTGATCCACTTATTATAAAGAATGGAACTCCTGCTTCTCCTGCAACTGCTTTAGCAAGTAATGTTTTTCCTGTTCCTGGAGGTCCTACAAGAAGAACTCCTTTTGGTATTCTTGCTCCCATATCTGTAAATTTTTTAGGGCTTTTTAAGAATTCTACTATTTCTTGCAATTCTTCCTTTTCTTCATCTACACCAGCTACATCAACAAATGTTACTTTGTTTTTGTCTGCTGATGTCATCATTCTTGCTTTACTCTTTCCAAAACTTAGTGTTTTATTATTTCCTTGTGAATTAGGATTCATTAACAAGAACCAGAATATAAGTGCAATTATTAATAGACCAAATGGTGATAAAATTTCTAATATTGTCATAAATATTGATCTTGAATTTTCGTTAAAGTCTATTTCTCCACTTTTTAAATATGGTGTTATATAATCCATAAAGCTTTCTTCATTTGGAATATTAACTTCCTTTTTTATTTTATCGTCTTTTAGGGTTACATTTGCTGTTTCTCCATTGTATGATAATTCTATTTCTGCTACATCTGTATGTTCTATCTTATCGATTAATTCAGAGTATGTCATCTTTGTGTCTGAATTATCTAAAATAGATGTTATCAGTACTACAACAATTATTCCTATTATTAACCACATTGCCAATGTTTTGATACTACTTTTCAAAGTTTATTCCTCCTTATTTTAAGTAATACTTTTAAGTTTGTTTCTCGTATTTTTAAGCCTTTAAGTTCTTTTAGCTCTTTCTTTCATGGATATTATCATATTTATTTTATCTTTTCAATAGTTTTTTGAAAGTTTTCTTTTTCTAAAGTAAGCTTGTACGTAAGTTTTACTACGGATTTCCGTGTTTAATTCGTTTATTAATTTTGTGTTACAAAAAAATACATTTTTCCCTTATTAATCGCGATTTTGATGTATTTATTTGGTGTTAAGTATTTATTCCCTATATTTTTTTCACATAATTTTATTATATCTTCTATATGTACTTTTTCTATTCCATTATTTGTTTTAAATAATTTTTTTATAGTATATAGTATTAATCTCTCTTTTATTACTTTTTCTTGTTTGTTAAACTCTTTCAAATTTAATATTATTTCTTGTTTTTCTTCTTTTATTACTATTTTTTCATAAGTTTCTTTTGTGATCTTCTCAATATATTCATTTTCTTCATCTACTAACTTTGATAACCTATCTATTGAATCTATTATATTAGGATTAAATGCAATTTTTATTAGTGGTATTAACACATTTCTAATTTTATTTCTTGTATAAATATTTTCATCATTTGTTTTATCATGTCTTGGATTTAATTTTTTTTCTTCACAATAATTTTCTATCTCTTCTCTTGAAATATCTATAAGTGGTTTTATATATTTTTCATCTCTGATTGGTTTTATTCCTTTTAGACCTGATACTCCCGAACCTCTAATAATATTCATCAATACTGTTTCTGCATTGTCATTTTTTGTATGTGCTGTTGCTATTTTGTCTGCTTTTTCTTTTTTTAATATTTCTTCAAAAAATTCATACCTTGCTATTCTTCCCGCTTCTTCTGTGCCTATTTTTTCATTTTTAGCTACTTTTTCAATTTCTATATGCTTAGAAAAAAAAGGAATTTGTTTTTCTTTACAATATTCTTCTACAAATCTTTCATCGTCGCCTGCTTCTTCTCTTATCATATGATTTATATGACATACTATAATCTCAAATTTTATTGTCCCTTCATTTTTTATTTCGTTTAATATATTCAAAAGACAAATAGAGTCGGGGCCTCCTGATACTCCGACAACTATTTTTTCTTTATCTTTTATTAATCCGTATTTTTTTATTGTTTCTTTTACTTTTTCTTCTAACACTTTTTTGTCCTCTTATTCTCTATATCTATCTATATTTGCAAATTTTGTATAACTTCCAAGCCATAAAAGTTCTACTGTTCCTGTTGATCCTCCTCTATGTTTTGCAAGTATTACTTCCGCAATATTTTGTTTTTCACTATCCTTGTTATAATAGTCATCTCTATATAGAAAGATTACTATGTCTGCATCTTGTTCTATTGCTCCTGATTCACGAAGATCTGATAGCATTGGTCTATGATCGTCTTTTCTTTGATCTGGTGCACGTGATAGCTGTGATAAAGCTATAACTGGTATGTTTAATTCTTTTGCAAGTATTTTTAATGAACGGCTTATTTCTGATATTTCTTGCTCTCTGCTTCCATTTTTCTTGCTACCAGAACCTGCTATTAGTTGAAGATAGTCTATTACAACTAGACCTATATTTTTTTCTAGTTTTAGTTTTCTACATTTTGCCCTTATTTCTGTTATTGAAATTCCTGGTGTATCATCTATGTATATTTCTGATTCTGATAATGGTTCTAGTCCTTCTGCAAGTTTTATAAAGTCTTCTTCTTCCATTTTACCTGTTTTTAATTTATTGCTATCTATCATTGTTTCTGAACTAAGTATTCTTGTTACTAGTTGTTCTTTGGACATTTCTAAACTAAATATTGCAACTGGTGTATGTGTTCTTACTGCTGCATTTACTGCTATATTTAATGCAAAGGCTGTTTTTCCCATTGCTGGTCTTGCTGCAACTAATATCAGCTCTGATCCATGAAATCCTGCTGTTTTATAATCTAAATCTATAAATCCAGTCGGAATTCCTGTTATATGTTCTTTTTGGTTATATAATTCCTCTAATTTTGCAAATGTTTCTACTAATATATCTTTTATTGGTGTATATCCTTTTTGATTTCTATTTTTCATCAAATTAAATACACTTTTTTCTGCTTTTTCTATTATTTCGTCTACTTCAAGTGTTTGATCATATCCAAGTTCTACTAATTCATTTGAAGTTTTTATTAAACTTCTTAATATGGATTTTTCTTCTACTATTTTTATGTATTTGTCTGCATTTGCCGTTGTTGGTACTTTTTCTGGTAAATCTGCTATATATTCTAGTCCTCCACAGACTTCAAATTTTCCAAGTGATATTAGTTCTTCTTTTACAGTTATTAAATCTATTGGCTCTGAACGATTATATAAGTTTATCATTGCTGAAAATATTAATTTATTTTCTTCTCTGTAAAAATCTTCTGGCTTTAATACTTCTAATGCTTGCATAACTGCATCTCTGTCTAATAACATGCATCCAAGTACTGCTTGCTCTGCTTCTACATCATTTGGTGGAATTTTTCCTACGTCCATGGCTTTTCCTCTCTTTCCTTATTCTCCTACAACATTTACTTGTAATTTTGCTGTAACTCCTTCAAATAATCTAAGTTCTACCGTGTGTCTTCCTACTGTTTTTATAGGTTCTGTTATATTTATTTTTTTCTTATCTACTGTTTCTTTAAATTCTTTTTCTATATTTTCTGATATTTCTTTTGATGTAATACTTCCAAATGTCTTACCGTTTTCTCCCGCTTTTACTTTTACTGTTAATACTTCTTTTTCTATTTTTTCTTTAATCTTTATTGCCTTTTGTTTTTCCAATTCTTTTTTGTGTGCTTCTGAAGATTTTTTTGCTGACCATTCATTTAAGTTCTGTTTGTCTGCTTCTATTGCAAGTTTTCTTGGAAATAGATAGTTTCTTGCATATCCATCACTTGTATTTACTATTTCTCCTCTTTTTCCCATTCCTTTTACATCTGTTTGTAATATAACTTTCATAAAATGCTCCTCTCTCTAGATAGTTTAATTATTTATTATATCTTAAGCTGATCTTCTTTATAATTTTTATAACATATTTTACTTCAATTTCTTATTCTATATTTTGTTCAAAATATTCATCTATTGCTTTTTTTAAGTTTTCTTTTGCAGTACTTATTGATTCATTTTCTACTTGTGCTCCTGCTACTGTGCTGTGACCTCCGCCACCGCATTTTTTCTAGTATTAATTGAACATTTATGTCTCCAATTGAACGTCCACTTATATATACTTTGTCTTTTACTTTTCCTAAGACAAATGAGGCTGAGATATCACTTATTGTTAATAATTCATCAGCTGCTTTTGCGCATATTAGATTTGCATTTTCATCTTCTTTGTCATATTCTGCAATTCCGATTGTTTCTCTTATAACCTCTGTATTTCTGACTATATCAGATATTACATTATAACTTTCTAAGTCACTTTGGAACCATTTTTTTACTTTTATTATGTCTATATTATTTTTCCTTAAATATGCTGCTGCTTCAAAGGTTCTAACTCCTGTTTTAAATGTAAAGTTTTTAGTGTCTACCATTATTCCAGCATATAAACTTTCTGCTTCAAAAGTTGTTATTTGTGTTTCATTTTTTGTATATTGTAATAATTCTGTTACAAGTTCTGATGCTGATGAAGCATATACTTCATGGAACATAAGTATTGCATTGTCTATATAATCTGGTCCTCTCCTGTGGTGGTCTATTACTACTATTCTGTTTGTTTTTGTTAATAATTCTGGTACTTCTACATATGATTTTTTGTGTGTATCAACAACTACAAGTAATGTGTTTTGCGTTATTTCTGCAATAGCTTCTTGTTTATCTATTATGACTCCTTCATATTCTTTTTCTTGTTCAACTGCTTCTATAAAATCTTTTAATGTTAATCCATAAGTATTATTTACGATTTTTGCTGTTTTCCCAAGTGTTTTTGCTATTCTATAAATTCCAAGGCTTGATGCCATTGAGTCTATATCACCATTTGCATGACCCATTATCAATATGTTTTCTGATTCTTCCATTAAATTTTCAAGTGATGTTGCTATTGTTCTAGCTTTTACTTTTGTTCTTTTTTCTACTTCTTGTACTTTTCCTCCGAAGAATTCATATTTTCCGTTTCTTCTAATTGCTGCTTGGTCTCCTCCACGTCCTAATACTAAATCCATTGTTGATACTGTTTCTTTGTATTGGTCATATTTTGATTTTCCATCTGCACAAATTGCTATACTTAATGTTGTTGGAATTACACCTTCTGTTTCTGTATCTTTTGCCATATCTAGTATTTCAAATTTATTTTCTATTATTTTTTCTAGATATTTTTGTTCAAATACAAATACATATCTATCTCTTTCTGTTTTTAATGCTACTCCTTCAAATTTTGAAACCCATTCATATATTTTTGTTTCTATTTCTGTAAGTACCTGTGCTCTTTCTTCTTGTGGCATACTTTGTAAAAGTTCATCATAGCTGTCAATCATTATAATTCCCATACATGTTTTTGTTTCGTCTAGTTTCTTTCTTGTCTCTAAGTATTCTGTGTTGTCTAATAAATACATTATAAAAGCTTCGTTTGATTTTTTCTTCCTGTTTCTTGTTTTTGATTTTATTCTTTCTATAATAACTTTATATTCTTTTTTACCTATTTGTACTTGTTTATCTGATATTAACTCTTTTTTGTTTTTATCATTTATATTATTTTCTAATTCAATTTTTGCAGTTTTTGCAAGTTCTGTGAGTATTGACTTTATATCAATATTTCCAAATTCATTTACGAAGCTTACGCTTCTCCATGTTATATTTCCATCTTCTTCTACTATTGCAAGTGGAAATGGTGAATTTACAAATGTATTTTTAGCTATTGTATCAACATTAAATGTTAATTCTTGTATATGTTTATCTAATTCATTTTTGTTTTTATTATCATTCCAAAACGTATAAACTAATAAAAGTCCATAAAGTATAACTGATGGAATAATAAAGTTTATGTTTTGAATACATAGTACTATTAGGACTATTGCTATTATTACTAAATATATTCTTGTTTTTGTAAGTATTGTTTCAAATGTTTTCTTTGTGTTATTGGACATAACTCCTCCTTTTATTACATGTAATATTGTACATCTAAGCCTGTATTTTGTCAAGTTTGCAGGAGTTTTTGATAGTATTATAATTATTATATTAATTATATTATTCTAATTCACTTTTAACTTTATTTATTTGTTCTGTATCTGCCATTTCTGATGTTTTGTAATATCCTTTTGCTTTTGCTATTTTTAAAAGCTCATATTGTAAACTTTCTGCTACATTTCTTATTTGTTCTAAACTATTCCTTAAATTCATATTTTCAGTTTCTGCTATTGCTGATGCATATTCCGTAAGCTCTAACTTTTTTTCTTTTAAGACATCATTTATCATTATCTCTTCATTCATTTTTATCTTTCCTCTTTTCTCCATACAAAATCATTATTATAATTTTCTAATTTGCCTATTCTTATTTATGCTTTTAGAGCATTTATACATACTCTTGATTTATTAATTAATTTAAAAATGTCATCAGTTTTTGTTTTGCATTTAATTCGTCTTGTGCTGATTTTGTAAATACCTGTTTTATTTGAGCATCTTCAGCTTGTTTTGCATAATTATTTAATTTTTGATAATTTGTATCTGCCATTTTTATTAAATGTCTTAAATTCTGCAATTCCATTTGATTTATTTCTGCCATATTTACCTCCGTTTTTTATTTTCTATTATTTGTGTTTATGGAATTTTTATGCAGTTTTATTTTTAGGAATATATTAAAAGAATAAGTTTTATTTTATAGGAACACGTAATCACATGCAATGAATAAACAAACTTACATTTTTTAAATTTCAACAGTCGTGCCATCTAAATAACCCTTATTCTTTTATTTAATTAATATATTTATTTTATAATTTCTAACCCGGCATATTTTGCCATTAATCTCTTGTGCCCTGCTTTATCAAAGTTTATATCTACTTTGTAATCTTCTCCTTCTTCTTCAACATAATTTATTGTACCCTCACCAAATTTCTTATGATATACTCTTGTTCCTTGCTTGTATTCTGATATATCTATTGTATCTTGCTTTTTAGTATTTAATCCTTTTAAGAAGCTTTCTGGCGTTCTAAAATTAAATACATTTGTTGCTGCAACCTTTGGTTGAATTTCATCTTCTGTTAAATTATATTTTTTAACAGTAGATTTTCCATAAGTCCATTCATAATTATTACTATTATCAAAGGTTTCATTTATATTGCTCTCTGTTTCAAGTGAACTTTCTTCACTTAATAGTTCTGCTGGTACTTCTTTTAAAAATCTTGAAATTGCATTATATGATGTTGAGCCAAATATTGTTCTAGATTTTGCACATGTCATATATAGATGCTCTTTTGCTCTTGTTATACCAACATAGCATAATCTTCTTTCTTCTTCTATTCCGTTTGGTTCATCAATAGATTTATTTCCTGGGAATATTCCTTCTTCCATTCCTGCTAAAAATACTACTGGAAATTCTAGTCCTTTTGCACTATGAAATGTCATAAGTGTTACTTGTTCTTCTGGCTCTTCTAGCTCATCTACATCACTTGCAAGTGTTATACTTTCTAGAAAACTTCCTAAATCGTTTTCCGCTTCTTCTTCAAATTCTTCTGTTACTGTTAAAAATTCTTCTAAGTTTTCTATTCTATTTTCTGCCTCTTTTGTATCTTCTAGTTCCAATGCTTTTATATATCCCGTACTTTTTAATACTTTTTCTGTTAATTCTGATACTGTCATTTCTGCTGATTTTTCTACTAATTCATCTATTACTTCTACAAATTCACGTGTGTTTGTATATACTCTATTTAAACCATATCTTGCAGAGTCTTTTATTATTTCATACATTGATTTATTTTCTTTGTCTGCAATTTCTGCAATTTGGTCTAAACTTGTTTTTCCGTATTCCTCTTTTTGGCTCATTTATTATTCTTCTTAAGCTTAAATTATCTTTTGTATTATATATCAATCTTAAATATGCAATTATATCTTTTATTTCTTTTCTCTCATAGAATTTTAATCCACCGATAATTTTATATGGCACATTTTCCCTTCTTAAAATATCCTCTATACTACGTGATTGTGTGTTCATTCTATAAAGAATTGCAAAGTCTGAGTACTTATAATATTCTTCTCTTTTTAGATGTTCTATTTGTTCTACTATGTAAGTTGCTTCGTCATATTCATTGTTTGCAAGGTGTGCTGTAACTTTTTTTCCTTCTTCATTTTCTGTCCAAAGTTTTTTCTTGTATTTTACTTCGTTGTTTTTTATTACTGCATTTGCAACGTTTAATATATTTTTTGTACAACGATAGTTTTGCTCTAATTTTATTAGTTTTGTTCCTGGGAAGTCTTTTTCAAAATTTAATATATTCTTTATATCTGCTCCTCTAAATGAATATATCCCTTGGTCATTATCTCCTACTACTGTTATATTTCCATTTCTTGCTGATAAAAGTGTTATTAATGTAAATTGTGCCTTATTTGTATCTTGATATTCGTCTACTAAAATATATTTGAATTTTTCTGAATAATATTCTAATGCATCTGGTTCTTGCATTAATATTTTTATTGTATGATTTATTATATCATCAAAATCTAGTGCATTATTTTCTTTTAATTTTCTTTGATAAAGTCTATATACTTTTGCAATTACTTCTTTTCTAAGTTCATTATTTGTTCTTTTTGAATATTCTTCTGGCTCTAGCATATCATTTTTTGCATTACTTATTTCATACATAATGCTTTTTTCTGTGAACATTTTATCATCTACATTTAATTCTTTCATGCAGTCTTTTACTATACTTTTTTGGTCTGTTGTATCAAATATTACAAATGATGATGTAAATCCTATTCTATCTATGTATTTTCTAAGTATTCTTACACATATTGAATGAAATGTTCCTATCCACATGTCATTTGCAATATCACCTAACAAATTTCCTACTCTATCCTTCATTTCTTTTGCTGCTTTGTTTGTAAAGGTTATTGCAAGTATATTCCATGGGCTTACGTGTTTTTCGCCTATTATATATGCTATTTTATGTGTTAACACCTTTGTTTTTCCGAGAGCCTGCTCCTGCAATTACAAGACATGGTCCATCTACTGCAAGTACTGCTTCTTTTTGTTTATCGTTTAGACCTTCGATTATATTCTCCATTTTATTTCTCCTATCTTTATTTTAACTTTTAATCACAAATTTGTTACCATTAAGGCATAATGCTAGTATTAATGGAAATGCAAAAAATAGTATTAGCATATATCTTGGAAGTACCATTGGCCCTAGTAATATCGTTCCCCACATTAATACAATTAAACTTAATACTGCAACAACTTCTTTTCTTTTTTTGTATATGTTATACCAAATGCAAATAATAAGTCCCCATACCATTGCACCGTATTGAAAATAACATTGATATTACTGGAATTTTTTGTATCAGTGTTGTTCCTGACATTTTCTCGTAAAAATCTCGTATAAATGGGATTTTACTTTGTTGAGTACCTGGCTCTTGACAAGATGCTCCAAAGTATGATGTTCCACCTTCAACATATCTTTGTCCAAATATATCTACATTATATCCATCTATAATTGTATCTGGGTACCAATATCCTAGTGTGTTTTCTAGAAATGAATCTATATATATTCCGCATATTTTTTATTCCTATACTTAACCATGTTTTTAGAAAATTAGCATATCCAATATCTGTCTTTATATCTACTCCACCCTTAACTGGATCTGCAATTTCTGGTCTATATGATTTTAGTTGTTCCTCAGTTGTATATTTATATATCATTTCTAGTTCTTCGTCTGTTAAGCTCTCATAATTGTAATTATATACTCTTGCTATTTGTTGCAATGGTACCGAAAATGCTTCTGATTTTTTTTGATAATGATTTGGTATTCTTAAAATTGTATATATTGGACCTGTGTATATTCCATATAATATTGCTATAATTGCAAATGATATAAATATTTTTTTCTTTTTTAGTAAAATTGCAAATATTATTAAAAATGGTATATATGCATATATTGCATTATTTCTAAATATTATTGCTGAAAACGTAATAATTATAAATCTTGCTTGTAACCACTTTGAGTTAATAAATTTTTCTTTATCCATAAGTGCTTCTATTGATATCATAATGCTCATTAATAACATTGCTGAAAATACTGTGTCTTTTGTTGCACACATTGCAAACATTATTACTACTGGAAACAAAGAATAGTAAATAATTGCTATTATTCTTATTGTTTTTGATACTTTGAATTTTTCTAAAAAGATTATTGTATATGCTAGACATCCTGCAACAATTATCATTTGTATTATCGTGTATATAGCTATTCCTATATTTGCATCTCCTGTAATTAATTGTCCAGAAGTAACTATACTTGCCAATATTATTGTATGAACTATTGGATGTAGGTCTGTTAGATTTTCTCCATTCAATCTATTTAACTGATTATATTGCGTGTTTGCATCATAAGTAAAATATCCTGGATATGCTGCTAAGAAAAATGGTAACCAGCATATTAATATTATTAATGTTATTATTATAAATTTATTTTCTTGAGTTATATTGTATTTTTTCTCTTCTTTTTCATCTTTTTCTTCGTATTTTTCAAAGAAATTATGTAATTGCACAATTCCAGCTGTCATAATTATAGAGATAAAAATTATTGCAAAATATATTGATATATCTTTTAATTCTACGCTATGATATGTTTTTATACTATTTCCTATTACTAAAAATGCAGATAATATTATTCCAAGTATAAATGCATTTTTTATTTTTGGCATGTTTTCTTTTATATATGATTTTTTTAATAAATACACAAAAGATATAAATATTACAATTCCTATTATACTATTTGTATATGTAATTTCATCTTTAAAATTTATTATGTATTTTATAAAATAAGTTCCCAAGAATGCAAATATGTATATCATTATTGAATACAAGATTTTTACATTGACTTTTGATCTTATTTTATTTATTTGTTCCATCATAATTTGCCTAGCTTTTCCTTTCTAGCTTTTATTTCTAATCTTTTTTATCTTTTAATTCTTGATAAATTAACAATTTTTGCTCAAAATTTTCTCTATGTTGCTTTACTACTGTATCAAGTATAGTTCCGCACTGTGCAATTATTATTCCTAGTATTACTAAACCTGTTGCAAGAACAGCTGATGGTAATTTAGTTATATATCTTGTTTTAAAGAATTCTACTATAACTGGTACTCCAAAAATAAGTCCAAAAATTATAAATATACTAGCTATTATAAAGAAAAAGCTTCTTGGTTTATAATCTTTATACATACTTATTATTTTTCTTATTACTTTTATTCCATCATTTATTGTATTTACTTTTGATGTACTATTTTTAGGTCTATCCCTATATTCTATTGGTACTTCTTTTATTATAAATCGTTTGTCTAAAGCATAAAGTGTCATTTCTGTTTCGATTTCAAATCCTTGACTTAATACTGGCATATTTTTTACAAATATATCATTAAATGCTCTATATCCTGTCATTATGTCTTTAAGTTTGCATTTAAATAATCTATTTATTGTCTTTTTTACTATATTATTTCCAAATTCATGAAAGGCTCTTTTGTTTTCTTTTTGATATGTTCCATTTGATAATCTATCTCCTATTACCATATCTGCTATTCCATTTTTTATTGGTTCTATTAATTTGTGTACCTCTTCTGCTGGATATGTGTCGTCTCCGTCTACCATTACATATATATCAGCTTTTATCTCACGAAACATCCTTCTTACTACGTTGCCTTTTCCTTGGTTATATTCATGTTTTACTATTGCTCCTGCTGTTTCTGCAAGTTCGCTTGTTTTGTCTTTTGAATTGTTATCATATACATAAATTTCTGCCTCTAGTAATTCTCTTTTAAAGTCTTCTACAACTTTTTTTATTGTGGTTTCTTCATTATAGCAAGGTATTAATACTGCAATTTTCATTGCTTTTCCTCCTTTATTTTTTATATTGTTTTTGATATATGTTTATATTCTTCTGGTTTTTCTTTTCCTATTTTGTATGCAGTTAATATCTCTTTTGTAACATCTTCAAAATTTTCTTTATTTGTGTGTATATATGCTAATGTTTCACCATTAAGTACTTTATCTCCTATCTTCTTACTTAATACTATTCCAGCTGTATGGTCAATCGTATCTTCTTTTTTCATTCTTCCAGCTCCTAATGCTATTGCACTTTTTCCTATTGTTTCTGCATTTAGGTCTTGTACATATCCTTCTTTTTCTGCTTTTACCTCTACTATATATTTTGCTCTTTCAATATTCTCTAAATATTTTGTATCTCCTCCTTGCTTTGCAACAAGTTCTACAAATTTTTTATATGCTTTACCATTCTCTATGTTTTCTATTATTTTCTTTTTATTTTCTTCTAAATTATCACCCAAATTTGCCATTTTCATTATTAGTGCTGTTATATGAAATACAATTTCTTTTACATCTTCTTCCATATCGCCTTTTAATGCTCTTACGGCTTCTTCAATTTCTAATGAGTTTCCTACATTTTTTCCTATTGGCTGGTTCATATTTGTAATTACACATACTGTTTCTATTCCTGCAAGTTCTCCTATTTTACTCATTATTTTGCTAAGTTTAATTGCATCTTCTTCTGTTTTCATAAAAGCACCTTTTCCATAAGTAACTTCTAGTATTATTTTATTTGCTCCTGCTGCAATTTTTTTGCTCATTATACTTGATGCAATAAGTGGTATACTTTCTGTACAAGCTATTGTGTCCCTTAAAGCATATATCTTTTTGTCTGCTGGTGCCAAATCTTTTGTTTGTCCAATTAGGCTTATCCCTATTTCTTTTATATTATTTTTAAATTCTTCTAAGCTTATGTCTGTTCTATAACCTGGTATTGATTCTAATTTATCTATTGTTCCTCCTGTTATGCCAAGACCTCTACCTGACATTTTTGCAACTGGAATTCCAAATGTTGCAACTATTGGCATTACTATTAATGTTATTTTGTCTCCTACTCCTCCACTTGAATGCTTATCTATTATTGTATCTGATATATCACTTAAATCTAATGTTTCTCCTGAATGTGCCATTGCTATTGTTAGATTTTTTGTTTCTTCATAGTCCATTCCATTTATAAATATTGCCATAACTAAGGCTGCTGCTTGATAGTCTGTTATATTTCCTTTTGTATATTCTTCTATAAAATATTCTATTTCTTCTTTATTCAAAGCTTTTTTATCTCTTTTTTTACTTATTATTTCTAGTATATTCATATCTAAAGCTCCCTTCATTTATAGTTTTTATACATAGCGATTATATTATACAATAGTTTGTATTAAAATTCTAGCGAACAAATACATTTTTTGACTTTATTTTTTAAACATGTTATAATAATATATATTGTTAATAAAGGAGACTTTTATTATGGATCAAGATTTATATGATTTAATGATGGAAATTCTTGCTGAAAAAAGAAGTGATTTTACGAAAGATATTGAGTTTGTTGGAACAGTTACAACTACTGAAAGAGATTCTTCTGGAAATAGTGCACAAATTACACATGATATCTTTAAGATAATAGATGAAATGCCAGATGGAAGTATTGTTAAAAAGCTTTATAACGAGAATAAAGAATATCTTGCAGCTTATAAGTCTTTTGCTGGTCATGAAAATGATGATATACTTCTTCATGCAGATAGTGCTATTATAGAAGATTCTGATTTTATGGATCAATTATTTGCTAAAGCTCAACATAAAGGCTTCTCTTTGGATGAATTCCACACTCAAATTGCAAAACTTACTGGTATGGATAAAGAGGAGATAAAAGAAATTGGTTTTAGTAGCTTAGCTGCTGAAATAGATGATAATGGCAAAAAGAAAGATGAGGATGAACTTACTCTTGATGAAGAAACATTAAATGAAGATAGTAAAAGCACAGGAAATCAAAGTACGCAAGACATTCTTAATAAATCTGCTAAAGTAGAGCAAATTGACCTAAACCAAAAATTTGATGATAGATACCACTTATATGATATTCTAGGAGTTCCTGCTGGTACTGTATTAGTTACAGCTCATAGTGATTCATTTATTGAAACAGGAGATTCAAAAAAAGATCATACAAAATATGGTAATGCATTTCTATATCCTGATGGAACTTTGCATTCTTCAGAAAATAAGTTAGAACTTGTTGGTGGAGAATATTCTAATAGAAATATTAATGTTGTAAAAAGAGATGGTGAAGTAGAAGAAATATATTATCCTTCAACTTGGAGAATTCTTACTGATGATCCAAGATTCCAACACAAAATTCTTGCTTCAAGACTTGATGATGCTGGTCGTTTTGAGACCGTTCTTGGAAATGAAGATGTGACTGATAATAAACAAGTTATTGCTAAGCAATTAGAAACTGTTCGTTCATTCCCTGAGCCTGAGCAAACCGAAATACGTTATTTCTTTGATGAAGATAAAAATGATAAATATCGTACTACTAGACAAATTGATGAAATTGAAGAACATAAAGGTCATGGTTGCGAAAATTTAGGTATGCTTGAAGCAAATGGTAATCTTAATGATGGCCATTTACATGGCGAACAAGCAGCAGAACTTATTATGGCTGATAAGGATTTTGTGGATTCTATTCATGATACCCTTGACAATGAAATGGTTGCAGAACGTTTTGAAAAAATTGCTGCTGAAAATAGAGGAAGAGATAATGCTTCTCTTATAGAGATGACAAAATGGTCTTTGAAAGCAGATGATCAAAACAGAGATAAAAACCACTCAGATGAAGAAAGAGACGATACCGATTTTATGCCTTCTCATAATCATCCTGGCGAATAATTATATAAAAATAAGCTATGAAAAAAGCGTGATACCACGCTTTTTTTGTTAATTTATAATCTAACTGCAACTATTCCAATTAAAAATCCAATAATATTGGCAATAGCTGATATTCTTCCTTTATATAGGTCATTTGCTTCTGGAATCAGTTCTCCTGTTACAATATAGAGCATTGCTCCTGCTGCGAATGATAAACATAATGATATTATGGTAAATGAAACTCTGCCAATTACGCTTCCAAAAAACGCTCCTATTCCTGTTGTAACTCCTGATAATATTACATATATTATTACTTTTATGGATGATATTCCTCCATTTTTCATTGGGACTGCCATAGATATCCCTTCTGGTATATCATGAATTGCTATTGCTATTGCAAGTGAATACCCGAAGTTTTACTGATGCTTCAAATCCTGCACCGTATACTTAATCCTTCTGGAAAATTATGTAATGCAAGACCAATTCCTACTGCTATTCCTGTTTTTAATAAACTATTTTTTCCTAAATTACCTTTTCTTTTACTTATTTTGTTTTGTACTATTATATCGCTTACAACCATTACAGCTATTCCAAATACAATTCCGGACTATTACTATTCCAAAATCTGATACTTTAAGTGCTTCTGGTATTAAATCAAAGCATACAATTGCCATCATTAGACCTGATGCAAATGAAAGTACGAAACTTAATACCTTTTTTGATGCATTATTAAATTTTACTCCTATTATTCCGCCGGATTGTCGTTCCAAATGTTCCAAAGAATAGCCCTAGCAATGTATTTTTTATTATTTCTTGCATAAGAAAAGCACCTCTTTTAATTTTATGAGATGTTTTTCTTTTTATAACTAATAAATTATTTTTCCGCATCACCTAAGGCTTCCTTTTTTTCATGTCCGTAAAAAATGTTAATTACTTCTACCGAGGTAATACCTAATTTATTTCCAATATCAGTATTGCTCATGCCTTTTTCTTTCATAGCTTTTATTTTAGGAAATAACCTTTGTGCTTTTAACCATTTTCTATATTCAATTAATGTACTATAATATGGTGTATACATTAATATATCAGTAAGTTCACTAATCATTTTTTCAGCTGATTTTGCTCCTCCTCTTTTGTTTGCATCTAATATGAGAAATTTAATAATGTCTTTTCTTACAATTTCAGGATGTATATGTATAACATTTAAAACAATTTCTATATCTTTTTCTGGAATATCAGCATCTAAGTTATGTAATTTAATTAGTACTTCAATAAATTTTTTTCTTCCTTCTGCAGATATGTTTTCTTCCCCATTTAATTCATCCTTATCTTCTTTTTTAGCCTCTCTTCTATATTCTTTATATTCTTTTGAAAATCCTCTTATTTTTCTTTTTCTTTCTTTATCAAATGCTCTAATTCTTTCTTCTTCTTCTTTTTCTAATCTTTCTCTTTCTTTACGTTCTTTATCTAATCTTGCTTGTTCCTTTTCTTCAGCTCTTTTTCTTTCTTCTTCCTCTCTTATTTTTCTTTTTCTTTTGAATTCTTTTATTTCGTCATCTGTAAACCATAGATTATTAGCTATCGCTAGTTTTTTTAAATGTTGTAAATAAGCAACACTATAACTCATATTTTTAGATGCTTCTGCATAAGTATCTCCATTTTCTATACATTCTCTTAATTTCCTAATTTCTTGTTGTACTCTTTGCTGTTCTTTTAGCGTTCTCTTTTTTCTTTCTTCTGCTTTTTTTCTTTTTTTATTCCTTTCTTGTTTCTTCTTTTTCCTATTTTTCTCTTGTAATTTTCTTTTTTCGATTTCTTTTAATTCTTCTTCGGTAAACCATGTACCATTTTCTATACTTTCTTTTTTTATTTTATGTAGATATTCAGTGCTACTATTCATAAGTGTTGCTGCTTGCTTTATAGTATTACCATTTTTTAAATGTTCTTTTAATATATTTGCATCTTCTAGATGTCTTCTTAATGTTTCTTCTTTTCTTCTTTCCCTTTTTGCTAAAATTTCTTCTTGTCTTTTTCTTTTTTCTTCTTCTTGTTTCCCCTTTTTTCTATTTCGCCCTTGTCCTTTTCTTTCTTCAATTTCTTTCAATTCTTCTTCAGTAAACCATGTACCATTTTCTATACTTTTTTTCTTTATTGTATATAAATATGCAATCTTACATCCCATAAGTGCCATTGCTTGCTTCATAGTGTTACCATTTTTTAAATGTTCTTTTAATATATTTGCATCTTCTAGACGTTTTCTTAATGTTTCTTCTTTTCTTCTCTCTCTTTTTGCTAAAATTTCTTCTTGTCTCCTTTTTTTATCCTGTTCTTGTTCTTCCTTTTTCTTATTTTGCTCTTGTAATTTTCTTTTTTCGATTTCTTTTAATTCTTCTTCGGTAAGCCATGTACCATTTTCTATACTTTCTTTTTTTATTTTATGTAGATATTCAGTGCTACTATTCATAAGTGTTGCTACTTGCTTTATAGTATCACCATTTTTTAAATGTTCTTTTAATATATTTGCATCTTCTAGATGTCTTCTTAATGTTTCTTCTTTTCTTCTTTCCCTTTTTGCTAAAATTTCTTCTTGTCTTTTTCTTTCTTTCTCTTCTTGTTCCCTCTTTTTTCTATTTTGCTCTTGTCTTCTTCTTTCTTCAATTTCTTTTAGTTCTTCTTCTGTAAACCATGTATTATTTTCTATACTTTCTTTTTTTATTCTATATAAATATTCAGCTTTACATCCCATAAGTGCTGCTGCTTGCCTTATAGTATTATCATTTTTTAAATGTTCTTTTAATATATTTACATCTTCTAGATGTCTTCTTAATCTTTCTTCTTTTCTTCTTTCTCTTTTTGCTAAAATTTCTTCTTGTCTTTTTCTTTTTATCTCTTGTTCTTTTTCCTTCTTCTTCCCATTTTTCTCTTGTGATTTTCTTTTTTCTATTTCTTTTAATTCTTCTTCGGTAAACCATGTACCATTTTCTATACTTTCTTTTTTTATTTTATATAAATATGCATCTTTACATCCCATAAGTGCTGCTGATTGTTTCATAGTATTACCATTTTTTAAATGTTCTTTTAATATATTTGCATCTTCTAGATGTCTTCTTAATGTTTCTTTTTTCTTTTCTTCTCTTTTTGCTAAAATTTCTTCTTGTCTTTTTCTTTTTTCTTCTTCTGCCTTTTCAGCTTCTTTTCTTCTTTCCTCTTCGATTCTCTTTTTTTCTTCTGGTGGTAAACTTTCAAATTTTCTTAGCTCTTCTTCTGCCTCTCTTTTTTTTCTTTGTTCTGAGAAACTTTTTAACTCTTCATTTGTATACCAACCATTTTCTTTGATATAGTCGTTTCTTATTTTAAGAAGATGGTTATAAGTATACTCTGTAATAAATTCCGACATTTCATTTACTTTATATCCTAATTCGGTATATTCTTTTATTTTTTGTATTATTTTTTTATGCTTTCCTTTAAGTGCTTTTTCTTGTCTTTTTTTCATTGCCCTCTCTGCCTCTTCAGCAGATATTATTCCTTTTGCTATTAGCCTTCTTTTTTGATATAGAACTTTATGCATAGTCAAACTTTTTGTTTTATCACTTTCAACAATCTCTATTGGAGAATAACCTTTTTTTATCTTATTTAGTATAAATTGCACTTGCTCATCTGGAGATAACTTAGTTTCTTTATTCATCGCTTTTTTCATAGCATTTCGAGCATTTTTATCTACTTGTTCTCGAGTTACAACCCCTAAATTAATGAGTTCTTGTATCATTGGGGTAATTTCATTATAACTAAATTCTGGCCTTAAATCTCTCATTTGTGCAATTGTTAATTCAGCTTCTACAGATTCTGCAATAAATTTTAAATCTTCCTGTCTCTTTTTTTCTCTTGCTTCCCTTATTTCTTCTGATGTCATTATTTTTTTATATTTAATATCCCTAAGAAAAATATCAAAATCGTAAGGTGTTATATCTAATTCTCTTTGTATAACAAAATTCTTAAACCCTTTTTTTAAATACTCTACAATTTGGTCTCTTTTAGCAATATATTCTTGAGAAGTCTTATCTATGTTATCTTGACCTACTCCGTTAATCTTCTTTTCTACTTCTCCTTCTGTAATTCTACCGTTCCTCAATCAAATTTTTTATATGCCAACTTACTGCCGTTGTACTTATTCCTAAAGTTCTTGCAATTTTAGCTCTACTATATTTCTCTTTTATTAATTCAAAAACTTTTTCTTTATCTTCCAAAGACTTGTTATGTCTTCTTTCTGCTTTTTCTCTGTTCTTTGGTTTTCTTACTTTCGTTTTATTTAACCCTTGAGCATTCGGATTTTCTTTATAGTACTTGTCAGAAGCTATTTTAATTTCATCCTCTGTTATTAGTCCTTCAGCAATTAATATATCTCTTATTTTATTAATATAATTTATTGAATAACCAAATTTAGCGTTTATTCTTCTCTTAGGAAGACCGCTCTTTTAATGATTTTAAAATTACCTCTTTATCTTTTTCATATTCTTCTTGTGTATAAGTTCTTTTTGTGTTAGCCATTAAAGATCTTCTCCTCGAATATAATAAATTTAATTTTTATCATTAATATTAGTATATTTATATCATAAAATATACTTTTTTTCAATTACGTAAAGTGATTTTTTTAATTTCCTTAAATTTATATTAATTTACCACTTTTATACTTATAAGCTATTATATACATATTCAATCCCAATGGCATTTATTTGACATAATGTTGGCAAAATGGTATAATATATTTATCTATTAATAATGTTATTACGCTATGACTTGCAAAAGATAGTTTTGTTAGTAAGGGGAACGACCATCGTTTTTTCTTATTTCTTCGATATGATAAACATCATATTGTGGTAATTACCTATTCTAGCGTTAATCGTTAGAAAATTTAAAAGGATAATTATGAAAAAGAATATAAGAATTAAAACAAATATGGTCTACTTAAGTAGTGGGTACCTGGAAAGCATGGCTGTCCTGCAAGAAGTAATAACAATTTTAAATGTATACGTTTTTTTCGTATACTGATTATCTAGTATTAGCTATAATAGTTATATTAGACACAATAATAAGAGGCGAAACTTTATTCAAGTTTCGCCTCTTATTATTGTATCAAGTAAAATTCCATCTAAGAGAATATCAAATTTTATCTCATTTTCTTTTTGAATATCTATATTATGTGAATTGTTATTATCAAAATTGTAATTGCTTTCATTTTCGCAAGACTTATTTTCTATTTTAAATTTTTCATATTTTCTCATATTTTCTCCTATTCTATTGGTAAATCACTTTCTTCAAATTCTATTATTATTTTTTCATTTTGTTCATATAATTTTTGAATACATTTTTCTCTATTTGGTACCTTAGAACCACTTAGTGAAATGAATCTTAAATTTTGCATTTTTGATATATCTATATCATATGGTATTTCTAAATTGTTTAAGTATAACTTCTCTAAGTTTTCTAATATAGCTATATGTGGAATACTGATTACATTGCAATGAGATATTTTTAAATATTTTAAATTTTTAAATATATTTAAACTAACAACATCTACTACTCCAGAATGGATTATTTGTAATTCTTCTAATGCAGTACTTTTGCTTAACATACTAATATTAAAATCTTGACAATTATATACAATTACGGATTTTAAATTTTCTGATAATTTATTTTTATTTCTAAATATACACATTGAAAATTCTATTGTTTCTAAAAATTCTAATTGATTTATTTTTTCTATAATTTCATCTGAAATTTCAAAAAATTTTAAAGAGATATGTTTTAGATTTTTAAGTTTTACTATTTCTTTTAAATCTATGTTCAATCTATTTTTCATAAGATTTATATCTTGAATACATATATCTTCTATATCTTCGATATTTCTTATATTACTTGTGCACATTTTTACTTTTATAATTCTTGATAAGTTTTTATCTATTATTTTATCATTCATATGGTAGATTCCCTCTTTTCCGCATTCTCAATTTGACTAGGCAATAATCCTTGAATTTTGCTGTAATCAAATTTATTTCTACATTTGTGTTCAGTCTTTGTTCTTCTTAATAAAAATTTTCCATGGCTTATTCTAAAATCTTTGTCATCCAATAACATATATTTATACTTTCCATACATTTGAACTCTTTGAGAATCCCATGTTGGATCACAATTATACCATTTTCCATCTATTTGTACTTGATTCCATGCATGTCCATCTTCTTTCGGTATATATCCTATTACATATAATGATTTTAATCCAACATATTTTAATGTTTCATGAAGTATTAGTGCATATCCTGCACAAATTGCTTTTCCATCTATTAATCCTCCGTACAATCCAGCAGGGCTTCTTCTTATTTCCTTTAATTCTCTTTCATATTTTTCTTTTGCCTTTTTTCTATTTTCTTTTGCCTTTTCATTAAATTCATTTCTAGCTTTACTTTGTTTTAAAAGGTATCCATTATCATATATCATCATTCCTGTCAATCTTGAATATATTGTATAAAATTTATTTGCTTCGTCCATTTCTTCTGGTATATCTGCTGTTAGCTCTTCTATTTTTGCAATAATTGCAGAAATTTCGCTAAAAGAATATTCAATATCTATAGAATCACTTTCATATTCATTTATTTTAAATTTCATTTCACTATAATTACTTACATGTTTTTGAATATTTATTAAAAAGTCTAAACTTAATGAATTAATATTGTTTAGTCTAAAGTGTAACATACTTGGTGGAATGGTCACGTCAAAATCAATCTGAGTTAATATTTTTAATATTCCATCATTATTTCCCTTAAATTGTTTTGCAATATAGTTAAAGGTCTGTGCTTTACTTTTTTCATCTGCTAAATCATTTAATAACATGGCTATATATTGTGGCGTTCTTATTTTCCCTATAAACTTATATTTTTCTTTTTCAGGAATAGTATTCAATAATTCAATTTTTATATCATCATCTTGTATTTTTGAAAAGTATTCTAGCTTTTCTTGAATAGAATCAGTTATATTAAAAAATTCTACTAATTCTCTATCTGAAATTGTTTCTACCTGCTTTTCTTTCACGATTATATCCTCTCATATATTATACTATACTATTTTTATCTTCCGCCCATTCCGACCGTCCGCCGTCCTCCGGCCACCGGCCTCCAGAAGAAAAGCCTCCACCTCCGGCCTCCTCCGGCTTGAAAAACTTCCAGAGCTTGATGCTTCTCTTGCTGCTCTTTCCATTAAACCAGCTGAATATGCTCTATTAACACCAGCTGTTATTGCTCTGTCAAAGTTAATTCTATTCATCATGTATATATATGAATATGTATTATTTGCAAAATAATTTTCATCCATTATTTCTGGATATTTAATTTTTAATTGTTGTAATACTTTATCTGCGATCCCAAATGCCGTTGCATATACTAAATATTTTTCCCATAATGCAAGTTCTGGAACTTCTCTTTCATCAAGAAGAGAAAAGTTCTCCATATATCTTTTTAGTCCTTTCCATTTTTCTTGCTCGTTTATACCTTTTTTTGTAAGTCGTCTTGTCTTTTTTTCAAGTATACTGCAAAGTATACCACAAATTAAACAGAATGGTGCAAAAATCATTGGTATGACAGCTAATGCGAAGCAAAATCCTACAGCGAAATAATTACCTTTAGTTTCTCTCCAATCTTCTGATTTTCTATTAGATTTCTCATCATAATAACCTTTTAAATTGTTAAATCCTTTAACTGTCTTTTCTATGCCTTCTATTTTTGATAAGAATTGTTTATCATGTTTTTTAGCATATTTTTCTATATCTTTCATTGTTACAGCTATGTCAGTATTTTCTTTGTTTTTATTTTTATAATCATTTGCTTCTGTAAGTATACTATATATTGTAGATTCATCATATTTTAATTTTGATATATCTGCATTTTCATTTAATTTTATTTCTATTTCGTTACCTTTTTCTTCAAATGATATAATCTTTTTTAGTGCTAGATCTAATATAGTTGCAGAGACTATTTTAGATAAATTATTTTTAAATTTATTCTTTTGATCAAAGTAATATAAATATGCTGCTTCTGCAGGAGTTGCCTCTTCATCTGGAATCTCTCTAAAGTATTCTATATGTTCTTCAGGTTTTCTTTTTTTTATTTTTAATATTTCTTGAATGTATTTAATTATTTTTACTATAAAAAATCCTAAACCTGCTATAACTATTGATATTACAACTATTACAAATATAGTAATAACAAATATTATATTTTTTTCTTTATTTTTTTCTCTTTCTCTCGTTCTATTTGCTTCATTCGCCCATTCTATTTCTTCTGATAAGATTTCATCTATTTTATTTTTATTTTGAGTATTAGTATTTTGTGTAAATATGTTCTCTAATACAGCAATTCTTGTCTCAACCATTGTTTTACTTGGTAAATGTGACACTTCAAATTTTACTGTTTCATTATCTATTATTTTAATTTCTCCATATAATGGTCCATGTGCCCAAACTTTTAAATTTTCTATATTTTGTACTGCTTGTGGCAATTTTATTGTTCCTGTTACTTTATCTGCTGATATTTCGTTTTCTTCCCCTATAAATTGCCAATAAAATTCTGAGCAGTCATTATATGTTTTTATTCCATTCTCTATTGTATATGAAATTCTATAAGTTCTTTCTTCTGCATTTTTTATTGAAACTCCCCATGCTATCTCAAATTTATCTGGATCTGTTTGTAATGCATAAAAGCCATTTTTTTCAACGTGATAAGCATATTCGTAAGTATTTTTAAAATTTATTATATCTCCTCCAGCAGTTATTTCTGATACTGATACATTTGTAATTGCTCCATATTTATTGTAATCTATTTCAAAATTTGTAAATAATGTATTTGTATCAGATACTAATATATCCCAAGTCTCTATTACATTAACTGTTCCGTCTTTGTTTAGCTGTACATCATAGTTTAAGTTTTTTAGATCCTGATACCCTGCAAATGATGTTGTATTAAATAAAATAAAGCTGAGAAATGTTAATGTAAATATTATTATAAGATATTTTATTTTATTTTTCATATGTACCCCCTTTTATATATTAATAAAAAAGGAAGAACAAAATGAAGTGAAAATCATATCTTCCACTTAAAATGTTCTTTCTTCTTTATTATAAATTAAAATTATCTGGTAACAAATCTTTTAATGTTTTTTCTACTATTTTTCCATCTTCATAATACATACATATTGTGAAGTCTGGTGAACAAAACTCTGAAATAAATTGTCTGCAATATCCACATGGAGATGTGTATACTAATTCTTTTTCTCCACCTAATACAAGTATTCCTTCAAATTCTTTTTCTCCTTCTGATATTGCTTTTGTAAATGCAACTCTTTCTGCACATATAGACATTATTCCATGGTTTTCTATGTTACAGCCTGAATAAATTTTCCCTGATTTTGTAAGTAATGCACAACCTACTTTATAGTTTGAATATGGTGTGTAGCTGTTTTTTCTTACATTTTTTGCTGTTTCTATAAGTTCATTTAATTTTTCTTTAAATAACTCACTTTTCATATTTTATTCATTTTCTCCCTTTAGTTTTTCTGTTCTATCTGCTGTTATTAATGCATCTATCATTTCGTCTAAATCACCATTTAAGAAATTTTCCATTTGGAATATGCTTAATCCTATTCTATGGTCTGTTATTCTTCCCTGTGGATAGTTATATGTCCTTATTTTTTCACTTCTATCCCCTGTTCCTACTTGCGATTTTCTTTCGTTTGCAAGTTTTTCATCTTGCTTTTGCTTTTCCATTTCGTATAATCTTGATTTTAATAGTCTCATTGCATATTCTCTGTTTTGTACTTGTGATCTTTCTGTTTGACATTCTGCAACTATTCCAGTTGGTTCATGTATTAATCTTACCGCCGATGAAGTTTTATTTACGTGTTGTCCTCCTGCTCCTGATGCTCTATATACTTCCATTTTTATATCTGATGGATTTATTTCTATTTCTACATCTTCTACTACTGGAAGTATTGCAACTGTTGCAGCTGAAGTATGAATTCTTCCACTACTTTCTGTATCTGGAACTCTTTGTACTCTATGTGCTCCGCTTTCGAATTTTAATCTACTGTATACACCTTTTCCTGTTACCATAAATGTTATTTCTTTATATCCACCAAGTTCTGTTTCATTTTCATTTAATATATCTATTTTCCAATGCTTTTTTTCTGCATACATTGAATACATTCTAAATAGAGTTCCTGCAAAAAGAGCTGCTTCTTCTCCTCCTGCTCCTGCTCTTATTTCACATATTATGTTCTTATCATCATCTGGATCTTTTGGTATCAATAATATTTTTAATTCTTCTTCTATTTTTGGTAATTTTTCTCTAGCTTCTTCTATTTCCATTGCTGCAAGTTCTTTAAGTTCTGGATCTTTGAGTAATTCTTGATTTTCTTCTATTGTTTGATTTGCTTTTTTGTATTCTCTATATTTTTCAACTATTGGTGTTAAATCAGAGTGCTCTTTCATTAATTTTTGCCATGAAGAACTTTTTGCAATCTCTTCTGGGTCACTTATTTTTTTTGTTAATTCTTCATATCTTTTTTCTACGTCTTCTAATTTTTGAAACATAAAAACCTCCAAAATATATCTTCTTTGCCTATTATACCTTGTTTTAGCTTAATTGTCAATGTTATAACACTAGTAGAAATGAAGAATTTTAGTATAGGTAAATTGATAGATAGATATTTATTATAATTCTATTTTGTTATAGCTTATATTTAGCTCTTCTAGACTTTCTATCTCTCTGTTTGTACAAGTTAATATTAATATTTGTCTATTTTTATATTCTGTATTTAGAAAATTTAAAATATTTTTTAATCTTTCTGTGTCAAAATATGCAAATGTTTCATCTAGTATTATTGGCATGTTTTCTTTTGCAAGCTCTCCTATACTTGATATTCTAAGAGACAAATATAATTGATCAATTGTACCAATACTTAAAACGTCAGCTTCTACAAAACTACCATTTTGAGTTTCTACCATAAGTTCATTTTCTTCATTTATTTTTATGGTATTATATTTTCCATCTGTTATATTTTTTATTGTTTTTTGAAGATTTAATGTAAATTTAGGAGTTACATTTTCTCTTAATGACATATAAGCTTTTTCTAATGCATCTTTTGCTATATTTATTGAGGTATTATAGTCTAAAAGCTCTGTTAGTTTTTCTTCTAAATTTTCTATCTCTTCTTCTATTTGCGTAAAAACTTCTGATTTTTTTACTATTTCATCTTTTTCTATTTCTATTTGCTTTAATTCTAATTTTACATCATTAATCATCTTTTGTTCATTTATTAAATTGCTATTTTCTATATCTTCTTTAAATAATTCTTCTATATTTTCGTACTTATAAAATTTAGTTTTTATCTCTTGTTCTTTAAGCTTCTTTTTTGCTTCTAATTCATTCTGCTTTTCTGAAATTATTTTTTCTTTTTCTTTTATTTCATTTTCTAGTATATCTATTTTATTTCTTATTTTACTTTTTTCTTCTTTTTCTTGATTTTTTATATTATTGTATTTCTTTTTTTCATTTAATTTTAATAAAAAGATTGTGCATATTACAATAATTGCTAAGGCTAAGCCAATTACAGAAAATATTTTTTGTTTTAATACAAATAAAATTACACTAAAAATAGTTAACAATATTGGAATTATGTATAGCAATTTGAATGATTTTTTTGTTATGTTTTTAGTTTTTATGCTTTCTAAATTTTCTTCTTCTTCTTTTTTCTTATTTTCTATTTCCCTTTTTGAATTTATATTTACATTAATTTTTTCTTCTTCTATTTTAATATCTTTTTGCATATTTTGAATTTTTTGAAGTATTTCTAATTCTATCTCAAACTGTGATAATTCTTTTTCTAACTCTTCTTTTTTATCATCTAATTCATACCTTCTTGGTAATATTTGTTCTAATTCTTTTTTCTTTAAATTAAGTTCTTGTATTTTTTGTCTTGTTAAATATAAAGGTTTTGTAGGACTTTTTTCTGTTCCTATTTCTTCTCCTTGTATTTTATTAAGTTTTGCAAGTATTTCTTTATATGATACATCATCTTCTCCTGTTGACATTATGTTAGAAACTTTTTGAATTAATGCATTTTGTTTTTTTTCATCAAATTTAACTTCTTGTTGCATTATTACCATTGACATATCAAATAGACTTTCATCTACCTTAGTCTGCTCTTCGAAAAATTTACTGCCACTTGTTTTATCTATATCATATTGTTTTGTTATATCATTTCCTAGTTTATCTAATATTTGTGGATTCTTTTTTGCAAAATTTCTATATACTTCATATTCTTCTTTATTATCTAATTCATATTTTATTTTTCCTGAGAATTCTTTATCATTCCATGGCAAATATTTATCATAGTCTGATATTCTTTTACCATTTTTATTTTTACTTATTCCATAAAATATGCTTGTTATAAATTTTAAAAGTGTAGATTTACCACTTTCATTCTCACCATATATTACATTTATTCCATTAGTTAATTCTATATTTTTATCTTCTAATTTTCCAAAATTATTTATTTGTATTTCTTTTATTTGCATAAATTTGATTGTATGATTATTTTTTTAATATTCATACTCTCCTTTTTCTATATTTAGGTTTTTATTTGGCTTTACCTATAAACCTTTGATTTTAACTTTTAAATATATCTATTCCAATTTCTATTGCTTTTTCTATTTGACTTTTTTGTTCTGGATTATTTTCGAGTTCTTCGAGCAAATTTTTTATGAATAGGCCTTTTAAATTATTTTGATTTGATATACTTTTTAAATCTACTTCTATTTTAGTATCATCCTTTATTTTCACTATGTTTTGATGTACTACATGTTTTAATAGTTCTGATGTATTTATTTCAAATTTTTTATTTCCGGTAAGTATTATTTTGTAATATTTATTTTCATCATAATCTTCTGCATTTATTTTTTCTATCAATTCTTCAAAATCTAATATTTCGCTTATATTTTTTTCTTGTTCTATAAATTCTTTTTCGTCTATTTCTATAAACTCCAAATTTAATTTTTTGGTATCCTCATTTATTTCTCCAACTATCATTCCATGTGGTCCGAAGTTCATCAAATCCAAGTGATGCAAGAGAACCTGGATATACTACTTTTTGATTTTCTTCTTCATTATATGATCTCTTGTGAATATGTCCTAATGCTATATAATCAAAACCTAGTGTTTTTAATATTGTTTTTGACATTGGATTATATAACATTTCGTCATTTTTGCTTCCCTCTAGTGCTCCATGCGCTAATAATATGTTTATTTTATTATTATCTTCTATTTTTATCTCATTATATTTTGAACTTTTCATATAAAAATCTTCAAATCCAAATCCATATATACATACATTTTCGTTTTCTACTTTTTCTATTTCTTCTTTAAATATTTTTACATTTTTTGCCCATTGGTTACGAAAATAGTATGAATTTTTTATGTATGGATCATGATTTCCTGGTATAATATAGATTTTTGTCATAGGAATAGTTTCGAATAATTTATTTATGTAATCTATTGTTGAGCTTTTTACATATTCGTGTTCATACAAATCTCCACATATAAATAAGTATTCTACGCTATTTTCTTTTATATATTCTATTACTTTCTTAAAACTATTTCTTAACTCTATTCTTCTTTGTTCTGATAGATTTCTTCCTTCTAATACTGAATATGGCCTATCAAAGTGAACATCTGCTATATGTACAAATTTCATAATTTCTCCTATCCTTTTTATTTTAAATCATAACAATTTTATTGAAATGAAAAATAAAACTTTTCTTATTTCCTATGGAAAATACTATATACTACTTTAATTTAAAATTCAAGCGAACAGAACAAATTTTCTTAAAAAATTATTCATTTAAGAACAAAGTGCCTAGGAGTTCTTTGTTCGTGCCCAATTTAAGTTTCAAACCTAAAGGTGAGAAAACTTAAAGAGCATGCTAAAGCTTTTTTGTCTAATAGAGATTTCAGAGAAATCTCCTATAGCAAAAAAACAACTGTTATTTCTTAACAGTTGTTTTTTATTTATTATTCATCTATTGGACCAAATAATTCATCAAATTTTGCCTCTAATTCTTTTTGCAAATCTGCCTCTGATTGTGTTGTTTGTCCTGTTTGAGCTGTATTTTCTTCCATTATTTCATCTTGTGGCAATATTGGTGCTTCTTCAAATCCTTCTAATGTATTAGTTTCTTCTCTTTTTGTATTATTTGTTTTTTTATTCTCCTGTTCATTATCTTCAAATAAATCATCTAGACTTTCCACTTTTAAGTCTTGTGCTTGTTCCTTTTTATTATCTGCTACATAAGGATTATATGGGTTATATTTTCTCCATGTTCCCCTATCTATATCTCTTGCTTCATTATGACTTAAAGTAAATTCTGCTAATCTTTTTGCCTCTGGTTTTGTAAAATAGTAATATTTTTTTGCTTTTATTGGTTTTACACCTTTTTCAAATATGATGCAATAATCATTATCAAATCTTCTTAGTTCATCTGGTGTTAAAAGTGCTCTTGCATTTATTTGATCAGATACGCTTTTTCCTTGCATCCAGTTTTGCCTATCTTTATTTATAGAAATACTATCCCTTGAAACTGTTTTTTCTCCTAATGCTTTTGAGAAATATTCGACTGTTTTTTGTGAGTTGCTTCCTAAAAATACGTGTGTGTCACAGTTTCCTATAATCGTCTCATATGATTTTTCATATACTGCTTCTAGCTGATCTAGGTTCTGTAAGATTACGCTAAACTGAATTTTTCTACTTCTACTTGTAGATATTTTTTTGTCAAAGTCTGGAACTTTTCCTATGTTTGCAAACTCGTCTAGTATGAAATATGTAGGCATTGGAAGTTGTCCACCACTTCTATCTGCGAAGTCATAAAGCTGTTGTATCATCTGTGCAAAGAATATTGTAAGTAAGAAGTCATATGCTGTATGTGTATCTGATGATATAACATATACTGCTGTTTTCTTCTTTCCTATATCTTCAAAATTTATTGTATCTGTTGATGTTAATTCTGCTATTTCCTTTGAGTCAAATTTTCCAAGTTTTGATTGTAATGAGCTTAAGATTGATCCATATGTCTTTTCTGGTGCTATCTCTATTGATTTGTAGTACATTCTTGCTGGGTGATCATAAGGTAATTGATTTATTAATTCTGTAAGTAAGTTGCTTCCACCATTTGTGTTTGCTGCTCTAACTAATTCTGCACAACTTGCTAGGTTTTGCTCTTCTTCTGGTCTCGTTGCTATTAAGTAATATATTAATGCTTTAAGTAACATTTCTGCCATATCATCCCAATATGGGTCTGCACTACTTCCTTCTATTTTCTGTCCTTTTATTATTGTATTTGCAATTACATCTACGTCTAGTTCTGAAGATATATGCATTAGTGGATTGTATCCATCACTATTTTCTGGTCTTACTAAGTTTAATACTTTTATTTCATATCCATTTTTTTGCAAGAAACCTGCTGTCTTATCATATAGCTCGCCTTTTGGGTCTGTGAATACATATGAGCCTAACATTTGATATGCATTTGGTATAGAAAATGATGCTGATTTACCAGATCCTGAACCGTCCAACTACTAATACGTTTACGTTTCCTCTTTTATCTACTGGTAAATAATTATTTTCCGCAAGTAATATTCCATTATGTCTATTTAATACTTTGTATTGTTCTCCGCCATGTGCCCAATCACTTGAACCTTGTTCTATATCTGAGTATTCATTCTTTGGAGCTGTTTTTACGAATCCTACAAACATGAATAATGTATATACAAGTGTTAATTTCCAAAGCATTCCTAAAAATTCACTTACATAAGTTGAAAAAGTTCCAAAAATTAAGTTAAAGTCTTTTGTATATACATTTATTACTTGTGTTACAAACTCCCCAAAATCAAATACACCATCAATGGTAGCGTTATGCTGCGCATACCCTAATGGTGCAACAAGTCCTATGACCATAATTAGCCATAGAACTGCAAATATTATAAATCTTCCTTTATTTCTTCTAATGGTTCCTTCTATCTTATAGTGCATATTTTTCACCTACTCTTTTGTTATATTAATTTTATAATTCCATTCCAGCTTGTCTATTTCTTCTCTCTATATCAACAGAATCTTTCATTTTTCTACCATTAGCTCTTCTAGATCTTACTCTTAAATTTCCAGATGTTTCTCTTCCTTCTACTTCTGATTCATGTCCTGATGCTTCTAATGTCATTCTTCCTTGTTCATCTTGCTTAAATCCCAACATTTTTAAAAATGCTGTTTGATCAAATTTAACTCCATCAGATATTTTTATTTCTGTCTTTTCTTTATTCCCTGCGAAGTTAGTATAACCAATTTGATAATCTGTATCTTTTTCTCCTGCTGGACTTTTCTTTCTAATTTCTTGTGCCATTTTTATTTCCTCCTAGTCTTCTCTTATTTCGAATGCGAAATAAGATTTATACGGTTTTAATTTACACTTACCTTTTACTTCATTCGTTTTTTCATCAAAATATAGCCTTGGCTTTATTTCATCTCCTGTGTCTGGGTCTATTATTGATATTGACCTTTTTAAGTTTGGAGTATAATTGAATTCTTTATATTCATCACTTTGTTCTGAATATAATGTATCAAATTTGAAAGGAGCTGGTTTTTTTGTTATTCTAACTTCGTCTCCAATCAAAATTCCCATATTTATTACTACTTTCTCTTTTCCAAAAGAAAGTATCATTAGCTGATTTCCATCAGGTGATGGTTCATCAACAAAATATGTCTTTCTCGTCGAATCTCCTCTAATTTCTGCTGTATAATCTAATCTTTCTACTGTATACTTTGGAAATTCGTTTAAATATTCTTTATTTGTTTTATTAATTTGGTATATTACTGTGTTTATACCTTTTGGATCTGTTATGCTAAAATGTTTTCCTTGCACAATTTCCATCTTCGCACCTCTTTCCAAATTATGCTAGTTTGTCTTTTGTAAATTACCACTAAACATAATTATACAATATTTCCATAAACTTGTCAAGTTAATTGCTATTTTTTATGTTACCTTTATTTTTTGTGATTACATTTTCTTGGTATTACTCTGCTTATTGCTTGCTTTTTTATGTTATCTTTTACTACTTTTATAATATATGTTCTTATTATTTATAATTATAATGTTACACTTATTGTCTTGGATTAAAATTTGATACTTCTTTTAATTTTTCATATATTGATATTTCTTCCTCACTAGGTTCTTTTGGTATCATTATTTTAGCTTCTGCGATTAGATCTCCTCTACCACCTTTTCCATCTTTGTATCCTTTTTGGGCTATTCTTATTCTGTCACCGCTTTGTATTCCTTTTTGTACATATACGGTTTCTTGCCCTTCTATACTTTCTATTTTTATTCTTGCTCCTAGCGCTGCTTCCCAAGGTGTTAGATTTAAATCTGTGTAAAGATTACATCCTTCTAGTCTAAATTTTTTGTTATTATCTATATTTATTCTAATAAGTAGGTCTCCATTTTTCCCGCCGTTTTCACCTTTTTTCCCTTGTCCTACTAATCTAATTTTTTCATCATTTCTAATTCCTGCTGGAATTTTTATAGTAAAGTTTTTCATTTTTCCATCTATAGCGCGAAGTGATATTTTCTTTGTTCCTCCAAAATATGCTTCTTCAATACTTAAATTTATTGCAGTCTCAATATTTTCTCCCTTTACTTGTGCTTTTCCTTTTTTCTCAGTTGGTTTTTCTTTTTCTTTCTTAGGTCCAAAAAACATATTTATCACTTCTCCAAAAATTGTATCACTTTGATTTATATTCTTTCCATTTTCTTCTTTATTTTTTTGTTTTCCTACATTACTGTTCCAACTTCTATCGTATTTTCTACGGCTTGCTGAATTTGATAATACTCTGTAAGCCTCATTTATATCTTTAAAACGTTCCTCTGAAATACTTGATCCTTCATTTAAATCTGGATGATACTTTTTTGCTTGTTCTCTAAATCCGATTTTAATATCATCTACTGTTACCTTATTTGTTTCGAAACCTAGTATTTTATAATAGTCCTTAAATATCATTTAACATCCTCCATATTCATGGTGTATATATTATATCATCATTTGCCAGCTAATTCAATTAGTTTGTCTAATAATTTATTATATTTTATACCACTTGCTTCAAATAATTTTGGATACATACTTATTTCTGTGAAACCTGGCAATGTGTTTATTTCGTTTAAATATACTTTATCTGTTCCATTTTCTACAAAGAAATCTACTCTAGATAATCCTTTTCCGTCTATTGCTTTAAATGCTTTTACTGCTAATTTTCGTATTTCTTCTATTTTTTCTTCTGAAATTTCTGCTGGAATAAGTGTTTTTGATTCTTGATTTTTATATTTTGAATCAAAATCATAAAATTCATCTGCTGATTTTATTTCCCCAACTGTACTAGAAATTACTTCTTCATTGCCAAGTACAGCACATTCTACTTCATGACCAATTATTCCTTCTTCTATTAGTATCTTTTTGTCATATTTGCTTGCATATTCTATTGCGTTTTTTAACTCTTCTTTTGTTTCTGCTTTATTTACTCCTACACTTGAGCCCGAATTTGAAGGTTTAACAAACATTGGATACTTTAAATTTTTTTCTGCTATATTGCAAATTTCTTCTAATTCACATATTTTTTCATTGAAATTTTTATCTATGTATATATACTTATCATCAAATTTTCTAACATATTCTGATTTTGTCTGTCTTATTCCTGCTTTGTCTAAAACAACCTTTGTATATACTTTATCCATTGCTATACTTGATGAGAGTACTCTGCACCCCACATAAGGGATTCTTAATAATTCTAATAATCCTTGAATAGTTCCATCCTCTCCATAAAGTCCATGTAATACTGGAAAAACTACATCTTGCTTTCTTAATAATTCTATTACATTTTCTATTTTTTCTAATTCTGTAATTTTTTCTCCTATTTTTGTAATTTTGATATCTTTAATATCTTTTGTGTACTTGTACCATGTTCCATCTAAATCTATATATATAGGTGTTATGTCGTATTTTTCTTTGTCCAAATTAGATATTACTGATGTACCTGATACGATAGAAACATCATGTTCTGTTGACATGCCTCCAAAAATAACTGCAAGTTTCATATTTATTCCTCCTATTTTTTAGTTTTAAATATTATAATTTTTTCCATTGCGTTCTCCAAGGCGTTAAAATTAAGTTGGTTTGTTAATTAGTTGATACACACTGAAATATAATAAAGCAAATAACATCTCAATGTCGAACTCATTTCAAAAATTATAATATTTAAAACTAAATTAAATTACTATCTTTTCTGTTATTTCATCAAAATGCATTGAGTTTGATGCTTTTATTAATATATAATCATTTTTTTCTATAATATTCTGTAATTTCTTTATTGCTTCTTCTTTTTCTTCGTAAGTAAATATTCTTTTTTCGTCCATTCCTAATTCTTTTGCTTTATTTGCAATGTTTTTTGATGCTTTTCCAACTGTTATTAGAATATCTATATTATTTTTATATACTGATTCTCCTACTTTTTCATGGAGATTTTTTTCTTCTTTTCCAAGTTCTAACATATCTCCTAATACCGCAATTTTTTTATTTGCTTTTGTTATTCCCAAATATTCAAGGGCTGCATTCATTGAATCATAATTTGCATTATAGCAATCATTTATTATTGTAGATTCATTTATTCCTTTCTTTATTTCCATTCTTTTTTTAGTTAATTCAAATTCACTTATTCCTTTTATAATTTCCTCCATTGGGATATCATTTTTTATACCTACACAAATTCCTGCTAAACTGTTACTTATAAAATGTTTTCCTCCTACATTTATTCTAACTTCATATTTTTTACCGTCTACATTTAATTCAAATGTACTGCCATTATCATCAAATCTTATGTTTTTTGCCATTATATCACTTTGATTTTCTATTCCATATGTCATTATGTTTTTACTATTTTTATTTTCCATATACCATTTATGTAATAAATCATTATCATTATTTATGATTATTAGTCCATCTTCTTTCATACCTTCAATAATTTCTAGTTTTGCTTTTAATATATTTTCTCTTGTCCCTAAGTATTCAATATGCGCTGTTCCTACATTTGTAATTACACACATTGTTGGTTTTGCAATTTTTGTAAGCACACGTATTTCCCCTTCATGATTCATTCCCATTTCTATAACTGCTGATTGATGATCCTTTAAACTTAAAATTGTTAATGGTACTCCTATATGATTATTATAATTTCCAAGTGTTTTTAATGTTTTATATTTTTTTGACATAACACTTGCAATTATATCTTTTGTACTTGTTTTTCCAACACTTCCTGTTAAACCTATAACTGGTATATCATATCCATCTCTTTTATATTTTGCTATTTCTTGCATTGCTTTTATTGTGTTTTCTACTACTATAATTATTTTCTCTTTGTATTTTTCTAAGGTTGATTTTTCTATTTCTATGTCTTCTAAGATACAAGCTTTTGCGCCATTTTCAAATGCTTTATCAAAAAATAGGTTCCCATCAAATTTTTCACCTTTTATACCTATATATGTGTCTCCTTCTTTAATATCTCTTGTATCCTTTTTGAAATTTTCTAGTATTTCTTCTTTGTCACCCGATAAAACCTTTGCATTACAGATTGTTATAAAATCCTTTACTTTAATATCTCGCATAATAATTTTCATTCCTTTCTCGCTTTAATTGTAAGAATCTATATTTATATTATTATTACTTTTTCTTGTTTGGTATATTTTATCATATAATTTCTATAAAAAAAAGTAGTAAACTTAAATTGTTTGTAATTTAAATTTATTACTTTTATCATTTTTCTTTAAAAGACAAATAATGATTTATTTTTAGAGCTTTGCTGTCGCAACTTACAAAATAAAATTTAAAATGTAAGTTGCTTATGTATCGCACTTCGCTTACGCTACGTTTGGTCGTTTACGCAGCTCTAAAATAAATCATTATCTGTCTTTTATATATTAAATTTCTATCCAACTATATCTGATTTAAAATTTTCAGGAATTTCTTCATCTTCTGTCTCTTCTGTATTTATCTTTATGTCTTTATATTGTGCAAGTCCTGTTCCTGCAGGTATTAGTTTTCCTATAATTACATTTTCTTTTAATCCTATTAATGGATCTACCTTTCCTTTTATTGCGGCTTCAGTTAATACTTTTGTTGTCTCTTGGAATGATGCAGCTGATAAGAAGCTCTCTGTTGCAAGTGAGGCTTTTGTAATTCCAAGTAATGCTCTATGTCCCATAGCTGGTCTTCCGCCATTCTTTATTGTTTCTTCATTTATGGCTTCAAATTCGTACATATCTACTAAAGATCCTCCATAAAGTCCTGTATCTCCTGGATCTGTTACTCTTACTCTCTTAAGCATTTGTCTTCCTATTACTTCAATGTGCTTATCGTTTATATCAACACCTTGGTTTCTATATACTTTTTGAACTTCTTGTATTAAGTATTTATATACTCCTTCTGGTCCATTGATTGCAAGTATTTCGCTAGGGTTAATTGATCCTTCTATTAATTGTGCTCCTGGTTCTATTTCGTCTCCATCTTTTACTCTTAGTTTAGCTCCAAATGGTATTACATAAGTTTTACTGTCATCTTTTCCTTTTACAATAATTTCCTTCTTGTTTCCTTCTTCTTTTACTTTTACTTTTCCTGCTATTTCTGAAATTATTGCAAGTCCCTTTGGTTTTCTTGCTTCGAATAATTCTTCAACTCTTGGAAGACCTTGTGTAATATCTCCTCCTGCGACACCTCCCATGTGGAATGTACGCATTGTAAGCTGTGTACCAGGTTCACCTATTGATTGTGCGGCTATTATTCCTACTGCTTCACCAATATTTACTTTTGTACGTGTTGCAAGTCCCATACCATAGCATTTACTGCAGACTCCATGTTTTGTTCTACATGTTAATGATGAACGTACTTTTACACTTGTTATTCCGCTGTCTACAATTTTCTTTGCTATTTCATCATTTATCATAGTATCTGTATCTACAATTATTTCTCCTGTTTTAGGGTCTACAAGATTTTCTACTACATATCTTCCTTCTAGTCTTTCTTGTAATTTTTCTATTACTTGATTTCCATCTTTTATGTCTTCTACTATTATTCCTTCATGTGTTCCACAGTCTTCTTCTCTAACTATTATGTCTTGGCTTACATCTACTAATCTTCTTGTTAGATATCCAGAGTCTGCTGTTCTTAGGGCTGTATCTGCTAAACCTTTTCTAGCTCCGTGTGAAGATATGAAGTATTCTAGTGCATCTAGTCCCTCTCTGAAGCATGATCTAATTGGTATTTCTACTGTTTTACCTGATGTATTTGCCATAAGTCCACGCATACCTGCTATTTGTCTTAGCTGGTTCATATTTCCGTCTTGCTCCAGATTGTGCCATCATGTATATTGGGTTTAATTCATCAAAGTTATCTTTCATTGCTTCTGTTACATCATCTGTAACTTTTTCCCA
>CANQCU010000011.1 GCA_947590905.1 uncultured Clostridia bacterium
GTATCTTCTCCAAAATTTTCTACATAATTTGATAAATCATTATTAGGCATAATTGCAATAAATTCCATTTGTTCATTTTCATATTCTTCTAAATCAATTGAAATCGCAATAACATCGCTATCTTTATAATATGAAACATTATTACTTTTAGTTTCTTGAGTCATCATCGTTGCAGTCATTTCATTACCATTTTCTAAATAAAATCTGCCTCCATGAGTATTCTTTTCATCAAATTTATCTTTCCATGCCATATCAATAGCTAATGCATTTATTAGAAACATTTCATTATTTGGATTTGTTACTATTTCATCTTTCAACATATTTTTTATTTGTCCAAAAGTTTTATTTTCAATCCAATTATTAATACTATCAGCACTTCTAAAGGCATCATATTTTATTTCAGCATTATATTTATTAAGTAATATATCTTTATATTCATCTTTTGCATATTGTGAATATGAATCTCTAATATATAATGCATTTACTAATGATAATATATTATCTATATTATCATATTTTACTAAATCTATATCTCCAATTACACTATCAATTTGAGTTTTAGTATTTCCTTTTGCACCATGGCTAAGCATTTTTAAAGCGTATTTTATAGATAATGGACTATAAACCATATTGTTTTTCTTATTTTCCATTTTTAAGAATTTAAGAGAAAAATTAGTATCAGTAAAATTTGTCTTTGCATCTGTTTGTTTATCTTCTATTTGTGTTGTGTTCATATCTTCATTTTTATTTAAAATTCTAACATCAACATTAGAAACTGTTATATAAACAACAATATCTTCTTCAGAAGAATTTTGTATATTGTTTACTCCTATTTTAAACCAAGCGCCTTTTTCCACATTCATCTTTACAGGCATTCCTGGAGTAATATAAGTTGGCTTATCATAAGCATTTTCTTTTTCTACTTCTACTGGCTTCAATACAATTTCGCCATCTCCCATTCCTTCTCCAGCATACAATGTAATAGTATTATCTTTGGGACATATTTCTTCATTTGAATAAATAAAAGCTTCTGTACTACCTGCTGGAATAGTAATTTTAATATTATATTCTTTTCCACCTTTAATAGCAAATACGATACATACGATTGCTAATAATAAAATTACGCCAACAATAATTAAAATAAACTTTTTATTTTTCATATACTACCTCCTACAAATTATTTATCTAAAGTATATCAAAAAAGCAAGTAGTTAAATTCATTTGCTTATATGTTAATTATTATGTTTTTTAGATTACAGTTCAAATACATTTGCTTTTAATATTAATCTTGATATTATTATCTTATTATCTAAAGATATATCCCATCTACTACCAGATATACTTCTTTTAATTTTATATTCCTTTGTCGGTTCTCCAATTATTTTATTTAACTGTTTTTGTAGATTAGGCTTATTAGTATATATTGAAAATGTATTATCATTATACATTACATTTATAGTTGTCTCCATTTCTTCTACTTTTGGTTCTTTATATTTCTTTTCCATATACCACTCCATTCACATTTATTTTTTATCTTTTGTGAATGTTTAAATATTTTATCTTGAATACTTTAATGCCTTTATATCATAATCTGTTATTTCTTTTATACCTTTTATTTCTCCATTTTTATCAATTTCTTCTACTTTATAAGTATTATCACTTTTTCCTAATATTGTTGCTAAATTATCATTCTCAAGCTATACTACTTCAAACACTTTATAGTTCATAAATTTTCTCCTATCTTTATAAGGATTGATAACTTATTAAATCATTTAAAATATCCATATACTGATTACTTAATTTGCTTACATCTCCATTCTTAGTACTATGATTCATAACAAATTCTTCTACTTGTACTTCACACTCTCTTAACTCTTCCTTGCTATACTCCTTATCTTTAATATTTATTCCTGCATCCTCTAATAATTTTAACTTATTTTTATTTAATTCTTTTACTAAGTTCATTTCTATTTTTCCCCTTTTATTTCTTGACTGCTACCATTAATTCATTTTCTTTTACCGTATTTTTCAATATTTTTTTCATTATATCATACTTAAATAATAGTTGATAATATAATTTTACAAATTTTATGCTATTTTTATATACTTTGTCAACAGTCTGAGACATCTTTTTTATCTTATATATTATATCTTCTGACTTCTTCTATGATATTTTTCTTTTTAATCTTACTCTTTGCATTTAATAAAGCATATTTCTCTGCACAACCTATTATTGATAAATATAATAATTAATATTTTGTATATTAGGCATCTTTGCTTTTTGTAAATTAAATTATAATACTGTATAATTACTGAATTTAATAATTCTAATAATTCATTTTGTATTATTTCATCTATAAATAAATTTTTAAGAAAGAAAAATAATTCTATAAAATTAGAATCTATTGCACTAATTTGTAAAACTTACTGATATAAAATTAAAGAACTTTTTAATGATAAAATATTTGATGATGTTGAAGTAAAAGATTAGTGTAAAACAATTATTCTTATATTTTAATAATAAAAAAAATGAGGGTGTACCTGTTAAGTAACTCCCTCATTTTATTATGTTTTGTTTATGACTCATACATATTTAATTTTGTCCAATGTAACTAAATATAAGAAGTATTATTGATTATCTTTTACGATATCATACATCTTTGAAGTTATAAGGACGCCCATCTCACTACCACCGAAAGTAGGTATTTCCATATTAATGTGGTATTGCTCCTTCATTTATTGGAAGATTTCTCATTATTTCAAGAAACATCCAAAATCCAAATATTTCTATTATAAATATTAATACAGCAAGTTTTAATACTAATAATATATCTTTTTTTATATCTTTTTTTTTCTGTTTTTCCTTTTCTTTTTTCACTTTTTTACCTCCTCTTTTTTATAATATTTTATAATTTAGTAACTTTTAAATGTTATATTTTATACTATATATTATAAAATTTTACAATGTTTTTTTGGCAAAAATAAAAACTATACAATTATGTCACATTGTCGTAATTCTTCCTTGTTATACTCCTTATCTTTAATATTTATTCCTGCATCCTCTAATAATTTTAACTTATTTTTATTTAATTCTTTTACTAAGTTCATTTTTATTTTTCCCCCTTTTATTTCTTGACTGCTACCATTAATTCATTTTCTTTTACTGTACTTACAATATCTACATATATAAATTTTTCTCCAGTTTTATATATTTTATATCCTAAATTTTCTAATCTAATTTGAGCAAGTTCTAAAAATCTTTTTGTTTTACTTTCTGACAAATTATGTTTTACTCTTAATTCATAAAAGTAAAAATCAAAATTTCTTGATTTTCATTCATTTTCATATTTATATAATCTGTTATAAATTCTAATGTCATTTTTTACAACTCCTTCTGCATTTTGTTTATTATATCATATTCAAATATATTTTGTCGAACAATTTAAACTCAAATTTGAATATAATATTAAAGCTACTATTCTAGCCTATTACAGCTAAAATAGTAGCTTATTTTTATTAATTTATTCTATTCACAATTTTTAGCGGTGGATATGTACATATATAGCAAGGTCTTTTCGTCTTTAAGAATCTTCTTACATACTGCTTAGTCTCTATAATAATTATTATTTTTTTCTCTTAAAAATTAAGATGGTGCATTTAGTCTTTGCCAATGTAATATAAGTCTTTACAATGGGAAAAACGTTTATTAACTCCCACAGAGTTTTAATATTTTAAATTATAAGCTCTTTCTAAAACACTTTCCGGAATTACTATATCACTTTTTTCTTTCATAATGTCAATTCTACCTATATTACTTATGCCTAATGGATCTGAAGCCGATTTAAATCCGTTGTAGTAGATTAAAATTTCCTGTCCTTCTTTATACGGATATTGCTCTTCAGGACCTCGGCCTATTACAATAAGTTCTTTGTCTTCAAGACTCATGACTAATAAGTTATGGTCCACGACTCTAACGATTACGGCCGTTAGTTTGCAATGCATATTGTCGCTACTGCCAAAACTGTTGATAATTACGACGCTACCACATAAAAAACAGATGCCTATGGGTAATAGTAGTAAACTTAAAGTTATTATACCTCTGAATTTTTTCAAGTGAAACCATCCTCCTCACTATACAACTCTATATATGATTTTACTTTACATTATTTAAACTAACGAAGGCTATTTATGATTGAAATCATGTTTCCATTGACTCTTGTCCCTACTCCATATTCGCCGTTTGATCCAGAATATGTAGCTGATACCAATCCTGATGAATTTATAACTGGTCCACCACTAAATCCTCTTCCACCTGGCGCTGTAAATGACATTTCTTGTGACAAACAAGCAAATATGTAGCCACCATACTCATATTGATATTCACCATGGTCCAACTCTCCTGGATAACCGTATAAGGATACTAGTTTTCCAGCTGAACTAATTAGGTTTCCTGAGGATGAAGCGTCAAGGTATCCCCCAGCAGAACTACCAAGGTTTTGCTCGAGAACACATATAGCCCAATCATACGCCGCATTATTTCCGAGTAGAATTCATCCAATTGTCAGCATAATAAACAGAGCTCCACCCACAACTGCCTGTATAGCTACCATTTGAATATCCTGGGTAAAATTTTAAATTAGTATGCTTATCTTTAGTATTCTCATTCCAAATCACATGAGCAGCCGTTAAAGCAACATTATTTCCAACTAGGCAAGCCGAGGCGTTCCCTTGATCTGACTTTACCTTACATACTGCTCTTTGTATTGTTCCAGTTGTGTTTATATATCTAGTTAATGGACCATTTGTACTCATTAGAGCATTTGGAGTGTACATAATTTTACTCTTGTTTGAAAAAATAGTATTTAACATTGCTTCTTTACTATCTTTTAATCCATATTTTTCTTTAACAACTTCTTGTAATTCTTCTATATCTACTTCTGTCGTTTCACCTGTTATAGCATCATACTTCATAATTCTTTCTTTTGAATCTAAAATTTCATTCAATCTAGATGTTTCATTTTCTACTGTTGAAGCATTTACATTAATATTTCCTAATAATATTATAAATAAAAAACTTAAAAATAATAAATTGTAAATTTTTTTCATATCAAATTCCTCCTTTTTATTTCTATAGGAGTTGCCGGCAATTATAGAATATATTTGAATTACAATAATGAAAATTTCTATAAAAACTCCTATTTTTTTTATATCATACCAACCACTATAAGTCAACTCTACTTATTTTACCTTTATTTTACTTTTTATAAAAAAATAAATAACTACTAAGTTTTAAACTCTTCCATTTATAAATTTTTTGTTTTTTTCTTCTTTTAATGATTTTTTTGTATTTTTTTTATTATATCATATTCAAATATATTTTGTCGAACAATTTAAACTCAAATTTGAATATAATATTAAAGCTACTATTCTAGCCTATTACAGTTAAAATAGTAGCTTATTTTTCAGTTAAAATAAATGACTACTAAATTTAAAACTCTTCCCTTTATGAAATGTTTTTTATTGTTTTTTAATGAGTTTTAATGCACTTTATTAAATTGGTTCTATAATATTAGGGTTCTATAATATTAGTTGGGGTGAATAAAACCCAACTATTGACATTGAGCCAAATTTTTATGGTTCAGGTATTTTACCCAAACTATTGACATTGAGCCATAATTAAAAGACAAAACCACCAAGCATTTCAATGATTTGCTTGGTGGTAAATTTTGGTGCTCCTTCAAGGGCTCGAACCTTGGACCTACCGGTTATGAGCCGGTTGCTCTAACCAACTGAGCTAAAGGAGCATCTATTTTTAAAGAAAAAGCACCCTTTAATTAGGATGTATTTTCTTGGAGCAGGTAGCGGGAATCGAACCCGCGTCATCAGCTTGGAAGGCTGAGGTTCTACCATTGAACTACACCTGCATTACCCTCAACAATTATGTATTATACTTGTTATTTTACCTTTTGTCAATACTTTTTGTAAAATTTTATTAAAGTTTTTAATTAAGTTTTTCAGGCTTTATTTATGAAGGTCTATTATTGATTTTTTCTTCTTACATAGGTTACATACTTATATTTATATGGATTTTCTTCATCTGTTATTCCATCTTCTACGTTTTCTGTTTCCCACTCATTTTCATTTATCTCTGGGAAATAAACATCTCCTTCAAATTCTTCATCTATTTCTGTTACATACATTTTATTTGCATATGGCATAAGTGTTTTATATAACATTGCACCACCTATTACAAAATTTTCTTCGTCATCATCAATATATTTTTGTAAATCTTCAAGGCTATATACTGTTGTAACTTGTGGGTTATCTGATACTTTTTCATCAAGATGTGTTAATACTACGTGTTTTCTATTAGGTAAAACTCTTCCTAGTGAAAAAAATGTATTTCTTCCCATTATTACTGTTTTTCCAGATGTTATTTTCTTAAATCTTTTTAAATCTTCTGGTATATGCCAAATTAATTTATTATCTTTCCCTATTACATTATTTTTTGCTATTGCAACTATTATACTTAACATTTTATCCTTCTTACTATAACATATTTAGGTTTTTTGGATACCTATAAACCTATACTAGACAGCAACTGGCATGTCTATTTTTCCTAGATGTTTATAGTCTATTAATTTAATATCATCAATTGTGAATTTATAAAAGTCTGTTATTTCTGGATTTATCCATAATTTTGGAGCAGGTAATGCTTCACTTCTTCTTGATAGTTGTTCTTTTATTCCATCTATTTGATTTTCGTATATATGACAATTGCTTATACATACTGTTAGAAGTCCTGGTTTAAATCCTGTAACTTGTGCTATAAGATGAACTAGTACTGCATATTGTACAACGTTAAATGGATTACCTAATGGTAAATCGTTTGAACGTATTGTTAACATGCAATTTAGTCTTCCATCTGTTACATCCCAACAGCTATTGTAAACACATGGATATAAAGCTCCTGTATCCAAATAAGGTATTTGCCATAGGTTTATTATCATTCTTCTATCTTGTGGATTTGTTTTTAGTTTGTTTATAAGTGTATCTATTTGTTTAAATTCTCTTACTATCCATCCATATGATGTTCCTATTGTTCCGTCTTCCATTTCCCATTCGTCCCAAATATGTACATTTTCTGCCTGTAATTCTTTTACACTATTTGATTGTTTTTGGAATATCCAAAGTAATTCTTTTACTGCAGTTTTAAAAGCAACAAATTTTGTTGTTAATATTGGAAATTCTTCGCTTAAATCAAATCTCATTATTTGATGTGGTAATTTGTATGTTGCAACTCCTGTTCTATTTTGATCATAATATCCTTCTTTTAGTATTTTATCTGCTATATCTAGATAGATTTCATCAAATTTGCTCATATTTTGACTCCTTCCTTTATACAAAAAAGAGCACTTTTTTAGGTGCTCTTTCATATTTTTATTCTCCTCTACCTTCTGGTAAAGCATTTGTAGCGTTTTTAGCTTTGAATACATATGTTAAAGCTCTTGCTATTTTACTTTGTTTTATTCTTTGCCATAGTGATGGTTTTACATCTACTCTTGTCTCTTGTAAGTATTGTTCTTGTTCTACTTTGCTTCTTTGATTTTCTTCTACTATTTCTACTGGTGTTGGAATTCCTTTTAACGCATCTGCTATTTCTATTCCTATGTAACTTAATGCTTTTGATTTATCTTCTATTCTTTCCATATCTATTTCAATATGTAAGTTTGTCTCTAAATTTGTTATTCTTGCTTTAACTAATTTTAAAGCATCTTTATAATTTGCTGATGTATCTACTTTTGCTCTTCCTATGATATTTAAAGCATCAATTATATCTTCACTAAATACTTTTTCTCCATTTTTTACATAGACTTTCCAGTCTTTTTCTTTATTTTTTACTATATCCAATAGTCCTTTTAATTCAGAAGATAATCTAATATTTCTTTCTCTTTGTCTAATTAATTCTTCGATTTGTTTTGTATTTTCTTCAAATTGATTTGTTGCATATTCTACTAACCCATAAGCTGCTTTATAAACAGAAACAGGGAAATTCTTTTTCTTTGGATATTCAATTAAATACATCTTAATTGATTCAATTAAATCTTTAAAATATGCATCATCATCTAATTGAACAATTTGTTTTTTACTATTTGGATTAATTAATTTTTGTACTTTGTCAATATTTGATAATATTTTTTCTTCAGTTATTACCATTCTTATGTTTACTATGCCAGTTTTCTTGTTTCTTAGCATTGTAAACCTCCCTCCTTCGTACTAATGTTACATCATTAACTAAATTATATAACATTTCATAAAATACTACAATAGAATTTAAAAATTATTTCATTAATTTTCAATTACAATTTTATTACAATTTTATTACAAATGTCAACATATTTTTGTTTATTTTTACAAAATTTTTGCTAGTTCTTCATGACGCTTAATTTTAGCGGTTGTTGTCTTAATTAATGGCTCTGTTGTTATTATTATTTCTCTTATATACTTATATGCTGGCATCTTTTTATTTACTTCTTTTACCTTCTTTGTTAATATATCAAATATTTCTGCTTCATCTGTTGTTTTATACATTTCGCTCATTACTTCTGGGTCATATACTATCTTTACACAAACTTTGGTATCTCCATCTGGCTCAGGCTTTCCGTATACCATACTTTCAGTTACGCCTTCTATTCTATTTACTAGGCTTTCTAATTCTTCTGGGAAAACATTTTTACCGTTTTTTAATACTATAACGCTTTTTTGTCTTCCTGAAATAAAGATGAATCCATCTTTGTCTATATATCCTAAATCTCCTGTTCTAAACCAACCATCTTGGAATGCTTCTTTTGTAGCTTCCTCATTTTCGTAATAACCAAGCATTACACTAGGTCCTTTTATTTGTATTTCTCCTACACCATTTTCATCTGGATCTGCTATTCTAGCTTGTAAGCTTGGAAATACTGGTCCAACTGAACCACATTTATATCTAAAATCGGTATTAGCTGCTACTACTGGTGCTGTTTCTGTTAAACCATAACCTTGTATTAATCTTATTCCAAGTTCGTTATATCCCTTTTCTACTTCTGGGTCTAATCCTGCTGCACCACTAACAAATAATCTTACTCTTCCTCCAAGAATTTCATGGATTTCTTTGAATAATTTTTTTCTAATATCTATATGTAATTTTCCTAATACATTACTTATCTTTACACCTTTTTTTACTGTTTCTAATTTTCCTTTTTTCTCCATTCCTTTTAGTAATTTTCTATACATATTTTCATATAGTATTGGTACAGATACCATTACTGATACTTTATATTCTTTTAAGTTTTCTGCTATATGTTTTATTCCGTCACAAATTACTATCTCTGTTCCTTTATACATAGGATATAAAAATCCTACTGTACATTCAAAAGCATGGTGCATTGGCAAGAATGATAACATTGTGTCTTGATCTGTTATCTCTAATACTCTAGCTATATCCATAAGATTTGCACATATTATTTTATGTGATAATTTTACAGCTTTAGCTATTGCAGTTGTTCCTGATGTAAATAACATCATGTCCATTTCTTCTGCGTTTATTTTTGCATCTAAGAAGTTTCTATCTCCTTCTTCTATTAGCTTTTTACCTTTTTCTATAAGCTCTTTAAAAGAATAAATTCCGTCTTCATGTGCTTCTAAATCCATAGAAATTAGATGTTTTAGTTTTCCTACTCCATCATTTTTAGCTTTTTTCATTATTTCATCATATTTTTTTGAATAGCATATTGCTTCTGCTCCTGAACGTTCTATTAAACTTCTTATTTCATTTTCTGGTAATGATTTATCTAGTGGTACTACTATTCCTGTTCCACAAGTTACAGCTAAATAGCAGATTCCCCATTCATATCTATTTTCTGATATTACGGCTATTCTTTTTCCTTTTAATCCAAGCTTTATAAATGCTGTTCCTAAAGCGTTTACCATTTCTCTATATTCTTTATGTGTTATTATTCTAAATTTTCCTTCTTCTTCTGTTTTAAATCTATATGCTGGTCTATCTCCATATAGTTTTCCTGATTTTTCTAACATATCTTTTAAATCTTTTATCTCAACTATTTCATGTAAACGTTCGTGCATATTTCATCCATCCTTTTTATTTGATTTTAATATGTACATTATATTATTTAACAAAAAAATATGCAATAGTTTTTACAACTTTTGCATATTTCTGACCGCTCGTTCGGTTTTTGTTTTGACATATTTACATAAATATAGTATGCTATATTTGGTCTTTTATTTTGAAAATTAACTTTCTACACTAATTTATATTTATTTTTTACTTATAATTGGTTCTATACTTCTATCTAATATTCCTTTAAGATATGCTATTGTTATTCCATAATTTGTAAATGGAATATTTTTCTCTTTTGCAAAATTACTTCTATATTCCATTTCTTTTTGATTAAGCATACATCCTCCACAGTGAATAATTAAGTCATATTTTTCTATATCTTTTGGGAAACCTGTTCCACTACTCCATTCAAAATTTAAGTTCTCTTTAGTATATTCTTTTATCCATTTTGGTAATTTTACTGTTCCTATATCATCACATTGTCTATGATGAGTACAGCCTTCGCTAATTAGAATTTTTGCTCCATCTTTTAATTTTTCTAGCTTTCTTATTCCATCTATCGCTGTATCAAGGAATCCTTTATATCTTGCCATTAGAATTGAAAATGATGTAAGTGGTATTTCCTTATCTACAATCTTATTTACTACTTCGAATACTTGTGAATCTGTTATTACAAGTGCAGGATTTTCTTTTAAAGATTCAAGTGTTTCTTTAAGCTCAGTTTCTCTCGTTACAACTGCTATTCCTCCCGCATCTATTATGTCTCTTATTGCTAATTGCTGTGGCATTATCATTCTTCCTTTTGGTGCTGCGGTGTCTATTGGTGTTACAAGGACAACAACATCCTTTGCCTTTATTAAGTCTCTTACAAAGTATTTTTCTTTTTCTAAATTTTCTTTCTTTAGTTTTCCTATTGTTTCTTTTAATTTTTCTATTCCTGTCTTGTTTGTAGCACTTGTATAAATAATATTTTGGTCTTTTTCTGTCTTGTTATTTTCTAGTGTATCTGCTTTGTTTTTTGCTATTATATATGGAATATCTTTTTCTTCAAATATTGTAATTAATTCTTTTTCTGTTTCGTTTAAGTCTCGCGTTGCTTCTGTTACAAGTATTGCAACATCACAATTTCTTAAAATGTCTTTTGTTTTTTCTACTCTTTTTTCTCCTAAATTTCCTTCATCATCATAACCCGGTGTATCTATTATTATAACTGGTCCGAAGAGGAAGTAATTCCATTGATTTTTTTACTGGATCTGTTGTTGTTCCTTTCACATCACTTACAACAGATAATTCTTGGTTCGTTACAGCATTTACTAGACTGCTTTTTCCCACATTTCTACAACCAAAAAATGCTATATTTATTCTTTCTCCAACTGGTGTATCATTTAAACTCATAATTCTCACCCTCTTTTATATTAAATAAATACTCTTAAATCTTTTTCTTTCCATAAAGAGCTTAAAAGAGTAAAGAGCCTAGGCTCTTTGCTCTTTACATTTTAAAAACGAAAATCCCTTTCTCCATTTTCTATTTTTACTAAACGTTCTCTAACTATTTCTTTTATTTGTTCTTTTCCTATATTGTCTATTTCTTTTTCTATTAATTCTTCGCCTATCTTTTTAGTGTCAGGTGATGCATAATCCATAAGGAATTCTTTTAAAGTCATTAATGCATTTGGATGACAACAATTTTGTATTTGTCCTGATTTACATAGGCTCATAAATCTGTCTCCTGTTCTTCCTTCTCTATAACATGCCGTACAAAATGATGGTATGTATCCTGCTCTCATTAACCAATTTACAACTTCATCTAGGCTTCTATTATCTGAAACATCAAATTGTTCTGTGTCATGTGGACGTTCTTCTTCTGCATATCCTCCAACTGATGTACGAGATCCTCCACTAATTTGGCTTACTCCTAAACGTATTATTTCTTCACGTACTTTTGGGGTCTCACGTGTTGAGATTATCATTCCTGTATATGGTACTGCTATTCTTATACAAGCAGCTATTTTACAAAACATTTCATCACTAAGTGAATTATCAAAATCATTTGGATCTATGTCATCTGCTCTTTTAACACGTGGTACACTTATTGTGTGTGGTCCTACTCCATGTACTGCTTCTAGGTGTTCTGCATGCATTAATAATCCTGCAAACTCATAGCGGTATTTATCAAGTCCAAACAAAACTCCTATTCCTACATCATCTATTCCACCTTCCATTGCTCTATCCATAGCTTCTGTGTGATATGCATAGTCGTGTTTTGGTCCTGTTGGATGTAGTTTTTCATAACTTTCTTTATGATATGTTTCTTGGAAAAGTATATATGTTCCTATCCCTGCTTCTTTTAATTTTCTATAATTTTCTACTGTTGTTGCTGCAATATTTACATTTACTCTACGTATAGCCCCATTTTTGTGTTTTATTGAATATATTGTTTTTATACAATCTAATATATATTCAATAGGATTATTTACAGGGTCTTCTCCTGCTTCTATTGCAAGACGTTTATGTCCCATATCTTGAAGTGCTATAACTTCTTTCTTTACTTCTTCTTGTGTAAGTTTTTTACGTGGTATAGTTTTGTTTTTTAAGTGGTATGGGCAATAAAGACAACCATTTACACAATAATTTGAAAGATAAAGTGGAGCAAACATAACTATTCTATTACCATAAAAATCCTTTTTTATTTGTTCTGCTAAATCGTACATTTCTTTTACTTTTTCTTTATTATCACATGCAAGTAATACACTTGCCTCTCTATGGTTTAGTCCTTTGTGCTCTTTTGCCTTTTCTAGTATTTTATCAACAAGTTCTAGATTATCCTTGTTTTCATCAGCATATTTTAATGTTTCTTTTATTTCCTCGTCATTTATAAATTCTTCTGCAACTAGTGATTTTGGGTCATATTTAATCATAATTATCATTCCTTTCTAAAATTTATTATTTTAAATTAATATAATTTTTAACTTAATATAATATTTATTTTTTAAGTTTTGCAGTCGCAACTTAAAAATTAAAATTTATATGTGATTTGCTCTATATCGCACTTTGCTTTGCTACGTTTGACTGCTTATGTAACTTAACTTAATATAATATTTATTTTTTTAAGTTTTGCAGTCGCAACTTAAAAATTAAATTTCATATGTAAGTTGCTCCATATCGCACTTCGCTTCGCTACGTTTGATTGCTTACGCAACTTAAAAAAATAAATACTATATTAAGTTGCATTTAATTTATCAATTTTGCCTAATATAATCTCCTCTATCTACAACTATGCTACACCCCGTTTTGCTTATCCTTCGTTTTAAGCATTCAACACAACTAGCTGATTCATCTCCTGTACATATTTTATTATCATATAGCATATATTTCTTCCTAACACTAACAGGTGAAAGATTTGGCATAAGTACATTTGCTCCTGCTTTTATTCCTTTTTCTCTTCCAAACTCATCTATTGTTCCTAAAGCAGTTGTTGCTGGAAGTAATACATTTGGAAGTGTAAGTCGTACAAGTCCTAGCATAAATAATGTTAAATCTAATGTACCTGATTCTTGGTCTTTAAATGGTGTATCTTTGTGTGAAATAAATGGTCCTATTCCGCACATTTCTGGATTCAATTTTTTTAAGAATATTAGTTCTTCCGCCAAGTTTTTTTCTGTTTGATAAGGCGAACCAACCATGAATCCTGCTCCTACTTGGTATCCTAGTTTTTTTAAATTTTTTAAACATCCTATTCTATTTTCAAAACTCATTTCTTTTGGATGTAATTTCTCATAGTGTGTTTTACTTGCTGTTTCATGTCTAAGTAGATATCTATCTGCTCCAGCTTGTCTTAATTTTTTATAGCTTTCAAAACTTCTTTCTCCTATTGATAATGTCAGTGCACAATCAGGATATTTTGATTTTATTTCTTTTATTATAGTTATTAGTATTTCGTCTGTAAAATACATATCTTCTCCACTTTGCATAACAAATGTACGAAAGCCGAAGTTTGTATCCTTCCTCTGCACACTCTAATATTTCTTCTTTTGTTAGCCTATATCTTTCAGCTCTATTATTACTTCTTCGTATTCCACAGTATAAGCAATCATTTTTGCAATAGTTTGAAAATTCTATCAAGCCTCTTATATATATTTTATTTCCATAAATTTTCTCTCGCATTTTACTTGCTTTGTCATAAAGATAATTTGCACATTTGTCTCTGTTTTTTATTAAGTATAAATATTCTTCATAGGAAAGCTTATTTTCCTTTTCTAATTTATCTATTAACTCTTTACACGTTACTATAAGCTGTTTTTGCATAAACACCACCTAATCTTCCTATTTTGCCACTTAAAGTATTTATTACATCTTGTGGAGCATCTATAGCAATAGATATAACATTTATTCCTTTTTTATGATATGGCACTCCCATTCTTCCTATTATATAATCTCCATATTCTGAAAGCAGTTTATTAAGTTCTGAAACGCTTTCTTTGTTTTCAACTATTATTCCAATAACTGCAACTCTTGTTTCCATTATTTTATTCTCCCTTTTTATAGATTTATAAATAAGAAAAGTAGCTTTACCACATGTGTGGATTTGCTTTGCAAACCGCACGAATAAAGGTAGCTTAACCTTTTTGCTCCTGAAACTTCTGCGAAATTTCATATGCAATAAAAATACTGTGCCTTAACCTAAAGCACAGCTATATCTAATATTTTATAACCATATTGTGCTCTTTCGGTTAGGAGTATTTTTATACTGCTTTCCGTTAGAAAACTTCAACTATGATTGTAGCATTTTTAATATTTAATTTCAATAGTTTTTAGTGGTAATTTTGTAAGATTTTAGTGTTAATTTTGTAATATTATAGTTATTATCATTTCCTTTATTCTTATAAAAGTAATGTTGCTAGACATTGTACTCATCTGTTATTCTAAAATGTCCTGAAATGTCTTTGTAAAATTCTAGTGCATCTTCTTCTCTTAATTTCCCTGAATTATGTATTAAATATGGTATTCCTTTTTTATTTCTTTTATCTGATATTATTCCAATATGTGAAGTTCCAAACGTAACAATATCACCAGGTTGCCATTCTGCTATTTTAGTTAAGTCTGTAGTCAAGCTTACATGGTTTCTTTCAAAATATACTTTTAAATTTGGAACTCTTCTAAAATCTATGTTTGGATCTGGTTTCCCGACTAACTCTTGGATAAGCTTTTACATTGTTTTTTATATCTTCATCAACTAAGTCTTTTAAATTGTACCCCGCATTTTTTAATGCTCTCCATATTACATCAGTGCAAACACCTTCATTTTCTGGAGGATATCCTCCTTGATAATATGCACTTTTATATTTAGGATTTAATGGAATCTGTAATTTTGCTCCCTGTAAAATATCTGTATAATCATCTATTCCGTCGTTATCAAAATCTGTTTGGCTTTTTATCTCTGTTATTCCAAAATATTCGGCATTATATGTTGGTTTATTTTTTTCATAAAGTGAACAAATCATAGCTAGTGCAACGAGTATTATTAAGACTAAAGCAAAAATTATTATTACTTTTTTCATTTTCTTCATAATTAATCTCATCCCTTATAACTTTATATATACTTTTTCTTTCTTGTTAAATACATATATCATAATTCCTGCACATAAGAAAGTGATTGCATATGTTATTGCTATTGTAATCCAATTTCCAGACATTATATTGCTTCCTGCAATTGTTGATGAAATAACTGATGGGAACCTTGCAAATGTTGCTATGCTTAAAAATTTTGCAGGTTTTATTGGCAAAAGTCCACCTAAATATACAAATAAATCTTTTGGTGTTCCTGGTATAAAAAATAATATAAAGAGAATTAAATCTACTCTTTTAGAATTTGAAAACCATTTACTTTTTTCTAAATTCTCTATTTTCTCTTTTGATATAAAGCTATATATAAAATTTCTACCAAATTTTCTTACTGAAAAGAATATAATAAAGCTACTTAAGAATGCGCCAAGAAGAATTATTACAAAACCTCCAATTGGTCCATAAGACATACCAGCAAGTACTTCTACTGGTTCTCCTGGCAATATTGGTAAAAATATTTGTATTACCATAAGACCTATTATTATAAATATTCCTTCAAATCCTAAGCTTTCTATCTCATTTTTTAAGGCTATTCTTCCTTCTTCTGTTGATATGCTTTTAAACATTGGCAAAAGTTTTATTGTCAAAAATACCATTATTAATATAAACAATGCTAATAAGAGTATTTTAAATATTTTTACATTTTTGCTTTTCATATAATCTTTCATTCCTTCCTTGCTTTTCTTTGTATGTAAATAAAATTTTGGAAATCTGTTATTTAAGACTACTTTTTATTACTTATAATCAACTTCTAATACTTTTTCTATTGGAACGTCTCTTGTATGTTCTATCTTTTCCCAATCACTTTTTTGCCTAAAACAAGCAATCATATTTATTGGTATCCAAGTTAATAAGAATACTGGTAACATTGCTATTCCTTTAATATATGGGCGTATATGTTTTTTGTTTAATTTTATTGCTAAAATAGATATCAATATACTTACAAAGTACCACACAACTAGTGTAAATAATTTACTTCCGTAATTTATGTATTCTCCTTCTAATATTGAAATTATAAAATGCGAAACATATGATATACCACTTATAAATTGTAGAAATGGCGCAGATAAAAATATTAAAACATCTAGCGCTGAAAAACCATTTTCTCTAATTCCTTTTTTGAATAATTTTGTAAAGTAAATTTTGAAGCATTGTATCGTTCCAATTGACCATCTTTTTCTTTGTTTCCATGATTCTTTGAAAGTTGTTGGTTGCTCATCATATGTTATTGCATCTTCTACAAATGCAATTTTATCTTCTGCTAAAGCACATCTTACCGTAAGTTCAATATCTTCTGTTAATGTATGAGCTTTATATCCTCTTTTATATAAAAGCTTCTTAGAAATCATAAAACCTGTCCCATTTACGAAACTAGATTTATCTATGTTCATTCTTGATTTATTTAAAAATGCATTATGTATTAAATAATGTATTGAGTATGATCCTGATACCCAAGTATCTGATACATTTTTGCTATCTCTAAACCCTTGTGCTATTTCATAGCCTTCTTCCAAAGCATTATTCATTTTACTTATAAATTTTGGATGAACTATGTTATCTGCATCAAAAATTATATATGCTTCATAATCTTCCTTATCTAATTTATTGAAAGCTCTTCTTAAAGCATCTCCTTTAGATTTAACTCGAATATCACATTCTATAAGATTTGCATTATTTTCTAATGAAATTTTCTTTGTATTATCTGTGCAATTATTTGCAATTACATATACATCATACATATCTTTTGGATATTCTTGTTTATTTAAACTTTTAAGTAAATTTCCTATAACTTTTTCTTCATTTTTTGCTGGTACAAGTATCGCAAATTTATGTTTTTCTTTTGCATCTTTAATTTTTCTATTTTCCTTAAGCACCAAAAGTCCTGTAATTATAAAATAAATTAAATATGTTGTAGTAAGTATATCAATTATTTTAAATATTTCTTTTATAACTTCCATTTCTATAAAACTCCAATTCTTTTCATTTTCTAGAAAAATCTTGTGATCTTTCCGGAGTAAAAGTTCTAATTTATTTATGTGTTAAGTTTACTAAAAGGACTTAATTAAATAATAATTCAACTTTTATTTCATTATATCAAAAAATTATTAATAATAAATAGATTTTGTCTTAAGATTTTCTTAAAATTTACTATTTTCTCTTCATTTTTCTTAATATATCTTTTTGATTTTCGTCTATTCTATACGATTCTATCATTTTTTGTAATGTTTTGTTAAAGGTGAATTTGTCTAAGTTATTTTTACCATTTAGATAGAGCATTAACTTAGTATTAAATTTTACTCCTATTTCTGCCAAACACCATGCTACTCCCATTTTTACATAGTAGCCATCATGTTTTATATTATCTAAAATCTCTATGACTTCATCTATATATTCTTCCCTTATGTAATAATCAAGAAGCATAATTACTGCAAATCTTACTTCAAATTCTTCACTTGATTTAAAGTAAGGTTTTATAAATTTTAAAACTTCATCTAGGTCTTTTTCTTTTATTTTTAATGTTGGTACAAAAGTATCTGATATTTCCCAACTGTCTATCTTAGGTACAAAATTTTTTATATACGGCATTTTTTCCTTTATATCAATTTTTGCATATCCTATTATAAAACCTTGTACTGCTATTTCTTCAAAATATTCGTCATCTAATTTTTTTAATATGTTGTCTAATTCTTCTTTTGAATTATTAGTAGTATTGTTCTCCTTAATTAACTGTTTTGCAAAATTTCTTAAGTTTGGTATTCTTATTCCTAATATTTTTCTTTTTGTATCTGGACACAATTTTTGATTAAATTTTCTATATTTTTCGTCACTAAGATTAATTAACTCTTGTTTTAATTCTTTCATTATATACACCTTTTCGTTTTATTATATTACAAATTTTTTTAAATTCCAATAGATTACTATAATATTTTACTTTTTTAGCAAAAAGTGTTATAATTAAAGTATACATAAAATACCAAGGAGGTTTTATTAAAAAAATGAGCAAAACTGAAACTTTAGACGAGTATCTTCAGCGCAAGCTTGAGGTGATTATCATCCCTCGGGCAATAAGGCTTCTCATAGGCGAGGACAGGTTTATCCTTAACTCCCAAAGGGACGCCTTACACGACTACATCCTTAAGAAATACAAAAGATTGGGAACTTGCATCCTTTGGAGCAAGAACAAAGAGTTCTGCGACATGTTAGCCAGTATTGGTTTGCCGCCGAGCGAAATTCTCTCAACCAAGGAAATCATCATAGGATCCACTTCGGTGAGATACTCTCCTGATTTTACAAGATTACCCGCCAACACGTTGTATGTTAACTAAGCTCAAACCAAAAGGACCAGATTTTTCTGGTCCTTTTGGTTATTATTTTTATATTGCTTATTATTGTATTTTTTGTTCTATCTCTAGTATTGTATATTTCTTTATATCAACTATATTTCGTATTTTATATTTCTGTAATATCAACTATATCTAGTTCTTCTTCTGTTTTTGTATCTTCGATAGCATTATATAGTGCATTTGCTGTATCTAGTGAAGTAAAACATGGAATTTTTGATTCTGCAGCTAGCCTTCTAATTTTAAATCCATCACGATTTGATTCCTTTCCTCTTGTTGGTGTATTTATAATGAAATTTATTTTTCCTAGTTGCAATAGATTTGGTATGCTCTCTGCTCCTTCCCATATTTTCTCTACTACTTTTGCTTCTATTCCATTGTTTCTAAGAAGCATTGCTGTTCCTTTTGTTGCATAGATTTCAAAGCCTTTATTGTACAACTTTTTAGCAAGTGGTAACATTTCTTCTTTGTCTTTATCTCTTACTGTTATAAGCACACTTCCTTTTCTTGGTATGTTAATACCAGAAGCTATAAAGGCTTTCATAAGTGCATCTGAGAAGTTTGTAGATACACCTAACACTTCACCTGTTGACTTCATTTCAGGACCTAAGCTCGTGTCTGCATTCTTTATTTTTTCAAATGAGAATACTGGCATTTTTATTGCAATATGATCACTTCTTTTATATATACCTGTTCCATAACCTATATCTTTTAATTTTTCTCCAAGAATTACTCTTGTTGCAATATCTATAACTGGTAAATTTGTAACCTTACTTATGTATGGTACTGTTCTACTTGAACGTGGGTTTACTTCTATTATATATACTTCTCCTTTTGAAATGATGAATTGTATATTAAGTACTCCTATTACATTAAGTTCTTTTGCAATCTTCTCTGTATAGTCAATTATCTTTTTTTGATGCTCCTCTGATATTGTTTGTGTTGGATATACTGATATACTATCGCCAGAGTGAACTCCTGCTCTTTCTAAGTGTTCCATTATTCCTGGGATTAAAATATCTTCTCCATCACATATTGCATCAACTTCTAATTCTTTTCCAAGCATATATTTATCAACAAGTATTGGGTGCTCTTGTACTGTTTTATTTATTTCGTTTATAAATTCTGTTATTTCTTCATCATCATAAGCTATTGCCATTCCTTGTCCACCTAAAACATAAGAAGGTCTAACTAGTACTGGATATTCAAGCTCTCTTGCAACTTTTATTGCTTCTTCTACTGTATAAACTGTACTTCCCTTTGGTCTTAATATTTTGCAGTTATTTAATGCTTCATCAAAAAGCTCTCTATCTTCTGCTCTATCCATATCTTTTTCTTGTGTTCCTAAGATTCTAACACCCATATCTTTTAATGCTCTTGTTAGTTTTATTGCTGTTTGTCCTCCAAATTGTACTATTGCCCCATAAGGCTTTTCTACATCAATTATGTTTTCTACATCTTCTCTTGTTAATGGCTCAAAGTATAATTTGTCTGCTATATCAAAGTCCGTACTAACTGTCTCTGGGTTATTGTTTACAATTATAGTTTCATAACCGTGTTTTTTTAAAGACCATACTGAGTGTACACTACAATAGTCAAATTCTATTCCTTGTCCTATTCTTATTGGTCCTGAACCTAATACAACTACTTTCTTCTTGTTTGCTTTTCTATCTGCTTCATTTTCCTCATCATAGCTTGAATAATAATATGGTGTTTCAGCATCAAATTCTGCTGCACAAGTATCAACCATCTTAAAGTTTGCAATTATATTGTTTTCTTTTCTCAAATTCTTTATTTGTTCTTCTGGTATTTTTGTTAATCTTGAAATAACTGCATCAGTATAACCATATTCTTTTGCTTTTCTTAAAGTCTCTAGATTCAAGTTCTTTGTTTTTAGTGTTTGTTCCATATCAACTAAATTTTTTACTTTACTTATAAAGAAAGCATCTATTGTTGTTGCTTGGTGTATTTGTTCTATTGTCATTCCTCTTCTTAAATTTTCTGCAATTACCCATAAAGTTTCATTATTTACATTTTTTAATTCTGCTCTTATTTGTTCATCTGTGTAACTTGCAAATTTAGGAAGTACAAGTGAATCGACATTTTCTTCAAGTGAACGAATAGCTTTCATAAGACCTGCTTCTAAATTTGGTGCTATTGCCATTACTTCTCCTGTTGCTTTCATTTGTGTTCCAAGTTCACGACTTGCTGTTAAAAATTTATTAAATGGCCACTTTGGAATTTTTACTACAACATAATCTAGCACTGGCTCAAAGCACGCATAAGTTTTTCCTGTTACTGCATTTTTGATCTCATCTAGGGTATAACCTATTGCAATTTTACTTGCAACTTTTGCTATTGGGTAACCTGTTGCTTTTGATGCTAATGCTGATGAACGGCTAACTCTTGGGTTTACTTCTATTACCGCGTATTCAAAGCTATTTGGATTTAATGCAAATTGTACATTACATCCACCCTCTATTTTCAATGCTGATATTATTTTTATTGCAGATGTTCTAAGCATTTGGTATTCTTTATCTGCAAGCGTTTGTGATGGTGCAACTACTATACTATCTCCTGTATGTACTCCAACTGGGTTTATGTTTTCCATATTACATACAGTAATACAATTTCCTTTAGAATCTCTTATTACTTCATATTCTATTTCTTTCCAACCTGATATACATTTTTCTATTAATACTTGGCATACTCTTGATAAATGAAGTCCATTAGAGCTTATCTCTCTTAATTGTTCTTCTGTATAAGCAATTCCTCCACCTGTTCCTCCTAATGTATAAGCAGGTCTTACTATAACTGGTAAACCTATCTCTCTTGAAAAACTAACTGCATCTTCTACATTATTTACTACTTTACTTGCTATGCATGGTTCGTTTATTCTTTCCATCATATCCTTAAAAGCTTGTCTATCTTCTGCATTTCTTATTCCTTCTGGTGATGTTCCAAGTAATCTTACGTTATTTTCTTTTAGATATCCTTGTTCTTCTAGCTCCATTGCTATATTTAATCCTGTTTGTCCACCTAGGTTTGGTAAGATACTATCTGGTTTTTCCTTTTCTATTATCTTTTTAACTGTTGTAGGTGTTAATGGCTCTATATATATTTTATCTGCCATATTTTTGTCTGTCATTATTGTTGCAGGGTTTGAATTAACAAGTACTACTTCGATACCTTCTTTTTTTAATTCTGTACAAGCTTGTGTTCCTGCATAATCAAATTCTGCTGCTTGTCCTATTATTATTGGTCCTGAACCTATTACTAAAACTTTTTTTATTTTTGTATTTCTTGGCATATTTTTCTCCCTTCAAATTTTCATATTTTACTAAGTTATAAATTTTAAATTATTTTAATATATAGATTTTAAGCGTTTATTCTTTAAAGTGATTTTAAAAATTCATCAAATATATATGATGTATCTTCTGGTCCTGGACAAGCTTCTGGGTGAAATTGTACTGTAGATATATTCTTATTTTTATATCTCAATCCCTCAACTGTTCCATCATTTAAGTTTACATGTGAAATTTCTGCTACATCTTTTTTTATGCTATCTTCTTTTACGTAATATCCATGATTTTGTGATGTTATGTATACTCTATCTTCTTTTATATCTTTAACTGGATGATTTGGTCCTCTATGTCCATATTTTAATTTTGCAGTTTTTGCTCCTGTTGCAAGTGCCATTAGTTGATGTCCTAAACATATTCCAAGTATTGGAGTATCACTATTATACAATTTTCTAACTGTTTCTATTCCTATTTTACAATCTTCTGGATCTCCGTGGACCATTTGAAAGTACTATTCCATCATGTTTTGCATCTAATATTACTTCTGCTGATGTGTCTTGTGGATATACATGTACAGTACAGTTTCTTTTTACTAGCTCTCTTATAATATTTTCTTTGCATCCAAAATCTAAAAGTCCAATGTTTATATCTCCTTCTCCTTGTACATAAGGTCTTTTTGTTGAAGCCATTCCGTACTAGATTGTTTGCTTTATATTCCTTTATTTCTTTTATTATTTCTTCTTTATTTGATATATCTGAGGTTATTTTTCCTCTCATTGTTCCACTATTTCTAAGTATTTTAGTAAGTTTTCTTGTATTTACATTTTTTAGTCCTGGTATTTTATTTTCTATTAAATAATCATTTAAATCTTCTGCATTTCTAAAATTGCTTGCTGTTTCTGCAAGTTCATGCACAAATATTGCACTTACCCAAACCTTCTTAGACTCCTTGTCCTCTGGTATGACTCCATAATTTCCGATTAATGGATATGTCATAACAACTCCTTGTGATGAATATGATGGGTCAGTAAATACTTTTAAGTAACCTGCCATTGATGTATTAAATACTACTTCTAGGCATGCATCTTTTTCATATCCGATTCTTTCTCCTTCAAAAATTTCTCCGTTTTCTAGTACTAAATAGCCTTTCATTTTCCTTCCTCTCTCCCACAAATGGGCAAAAAAAATTTGTATATAATAAATTTTGAAAAGAACTAATATGTTATTTACCAAATAAATTTATCTGGATTTATTTTCAAAATTTCAAAAAAAAGGAACTTTTAAAAGTTCCTTTTTAAATTAACCATTAATCTGCTTTGCAACTTCTTCTGCAAAGTTTTCTTCTCTTTTTTCTAATCCTTCTCCTCTTTCTATTCTTGCGAACTCTAAAACTTTTGCTCCTTTAGAAGCAAGCAAATCAGAAACTTTAACATTTGGATCTTTAACAAATGGTTGATCAACTAAGCATATTTCAGCATAGAATTTTCCAATTCTACCATGAACAACTTTTTCAGCTATTTCTGCAGGTTTTCCTTCATTCATAGCTTGTGCTTTTAAGATTTCCATTTCTTTTGCAACTCTTTCTTGTGGTACAGATTTTTCATCTAAGTATTCTGGACGAGCTGCTGCAACTTGCATACATATATCTTTTGCAAGTTCACTATTTCCACCTTCCATAGAAACAAGTACTCCTATTTTTCCTTCTCCATGGATGTATTTTTCAACTAGACCATTTGAAGTAAATCTTACAAATCTTCTAATTGACATATTTTCACCGATTTTTGCTATTTTATCTGTTAATACTTCTGATACTGTCTTGCTTTCATCATTAATCCATTTTTGGTTTAATAATTCTTCTACATTTGCTGGATTTGTTTTAACAACTTGTTTTGCTACATCATTTGCAAATGTTTTGAATTCGTCATTTTTAGCAACGAAGTCAGTTTCAGCATTAACTTCAACAACTGCTCCTGTTTTTCCATCTTCAGATAGGCATGCAACAACTAATCCTTCTGCTGCTATTCTGCTTGATTTCTTAGCTGCTTTTGCTATTCCTCTTTCACGTAATAATTCAGCTGCTTTTTCCATGTCACCATCTGTTTCTGTTAAAACTTTCTTGCAGTCCATCATTCCTGCTCCTGTTTTTTCTCTTAACTCTTTAACTAACTCTGCAGTAACCATATATATTTCCCTCCAATTTTAAATTTTATTCTTCTGATGTAGTTTCTGTAGCTTCTTCCTTATTCTCTTCTGCCTTTGGTTCTTCTTCAGCTACTACTTCTTCTATACTCTTTTCGCCTTCTTCTTGATTTTCAGTCATTTCGTCTTCTAATGACATTACTTCTCCTTGTTTTCCTTCTATAACTGCATTTGCCATAACTGTTGCAATTAATTTAACTGAACGTATAGCATCATCATTTCCTGGTATTGGATAGTCAATGTCTTCTGGACTACAATTTGTATCAACTAAACCAACTACTGGTATTTTTAATTTTTTAGCTTCTAATATAGCTGTTCTTTCTTTTTTAGGATCTACTATGAATATAACTCCTGGTAAACTTTCCATGTTTTTAATTCCACCAAGATTTTTTTCTAGTTTTTCCATTTCCTTTTTTAGACCCATTACTTCTTTTTTAGGTAATACGTCAAATGTTCCATCTTCTTGCATTGTTTCTAATTTTTTTAATCTTTGTACTCTTTTTCTAATTGTTCCAAAGTTTGTAAGCATTCCACCTAACCATCTTTGGTCAACATAGAACATTTCACAAGATAAAGCTGCTTCTTTCATGCATTCTTGTGCTTGTTTTTTTGTTCCTACAAATAAAACTGTTTCTCCTTCTTCTACTCTTTCTTTAATGAATGCATATGCTTCATCAATTTTTTTAGATGTCTTTTGTAAATCGATAATATGGATACCATTTCTAGCTTGATAAATGTATTCAGCCATTCTAGGATCCCATCTTCTTGTTTGATGTCCGAAATGAACACCTGCTTCAAGTAATTGTTTCATTGCAACTACTGCCATTTTAAATTCCTCCTTTTAGTTTTTAACATCCATAAGATTTCAAGCATCTATAAAGACTTGGTTTCAAGCACTTTTTATAGACTAGTCCTATGTGTCTATTTATAACCTTACAAATTATACCACAGAAGTATATAAAAAATCAAGCATTTTTTAAAAAATTATGCTTGATTTTTTTAAAATTATGCTTGATTTTTATACTTTTTCTTATTTTATTATTTTTATACTCTAATCAACTATTTTTTTGATTTTAATAATTTAATTCCTAAGCAAGCTGAAATTGCTAAAAATAATGTACCTGCAATTAGATATAGAATTATATTGCTTTCACCAGTTTTTGGTAAGGAATTAGGAAATTTATTTTTCTCATTTGAATTGCCTTTATTGTCTGAATTTGTACTTCCGTTCTGTGTTCCATTTTGTGAATTATTTCCGCTTTCACTTTGGTTACCATTTTCACCTTGGTTGTTGTCTCCACTTCCTGCTTGACTATCATTTCCATTCTGTTGGTTTGCATTTTCATTTTGGTTTTCATTTCCGCCTTGTGTGTTTCCATTTTCATTTTGGTTTTCATTTCCGCCTTGTGTGTTTCCGTTTCCACCTTGGCTTCCACTTCCACTTTGTGTATTTCCGTTTTCTCCTTGACTTCCGCCTTGTGAATCTCCAGCTTCTCCTTGATTTCCACCTTGGCCTTCATCTCCGCCTTGCTCGTTATCTCCTGTATTTCCTGCCTCTCCATCTTTTACTGTTATTTTTGTAGAATAATCAGGAGCTTTTATATCATTTACTGCATTTGAACCAGAAAAGTTTACAAGTGATACTGTTATTTCACCTAAGTCTGCATCTTCTTTTACTTTAAATGTAATTGTTCCTATATTTCCTTCTTCTGTCATTACTTTTCCATCTTTTGTATTTCCTACGATTTTTCCGTTGTAATACATTGGGGCTTCCCATTTATCTGTACCTGCTGAGCTCACATATTCTAAAGCTGATGGATTGAAGTTTAGATTAGCTGTATATGCTCCAATTCCTTTTTCTCCACTTTCAATATTAATATCTTCTAATGATATTGTAATTGTTATTTCTTCTCCTTTGGTTACATTATCTTTATTTGTACTTATAACAGCATTATAACTATCTATGTTTTCAGCATATACTGGTACATTAAATATTAAAAGACTAAATGCAAGTAAGGATATAACTATTCTTTTATAATTTAAATTAAGTTTCATTCATTATTCCCCTTTCTTAGCTTATTGCTTCTTGCCCTAATATTAATCTTTGAAGTAATAATAAATCTGTTGGAGTTATTATTCCATCTTTGTTTATATCTGCACATTTTTGTGCTTCTTCTGATAAAGCCCATTCTTTATTATTCTCTGATAATATATGTCTTTTTACTAATAATAAATCTGTTGGTGTAACTTCTCCGTCACCACTTGCATCTCCTGGAATTTCTTTTTCACTATCTTGCTCATTACTTATCCAGTTTACTTTTGCAACTGCTGTTCCTACATTTCCTGCTTTATCCATAAATTCAAAAGTAAATGTATTATTTTCTGTAAATGTATGTTCTCTATTCATATTATTGTTTGTAATAACTATATCTTCACTTTCATTTACCAAAGTTGCAGTAACTGGTCCATCTGTTTCTGTATCTATACTATATTTTATTTCTGCAGTTGGAACGTCTTTATCTATCCAATGTACGCTTGCTTCGTGTTCCATTACGTCATCATCATCTACATCTGAAGTAGCTTTGTATTTAAATGTAAATTTATTATTTGTACTAAATATATAGCTTTTACCGTCATTATTAATTACTTCAACATTTCTATCCACACCTTTATCATTAATCTTGTATGGATTAATTGTTGCTGTAACATCTTTGTTTGTTGTATTAGCAATGTCATAAGTAATATCACTTGCTATAATACTGCTATCTTCAAGATAATCTGCTTTTATACTCTTGTATGCATAATTGCTTGCTTTATCTAAAAGTTTGAATTCATAGCTTCCACTGCTTTCGAAAGTATATTCTAATGGGTTTGTTTTTACTTTTTCTAATGCTTTAAAAACTTCTTTATCTTGTTCTGAAATTTCAACTGGTTCTCCATTTACGTCTACAAATTCTTCTTTATTAGTTTTTCCATCTTCTTTTAGTGTTGTTATATAATATGCAACATCTGGGAATTTACCTGTTGTATTTGTATATGTTGTTTTTGCTACAATTCTTTGTTTAGTTATTTTACCTGTTTCATCTTCTTGCTCTACTTCTTTTAATTCTTCTACTTTATATATGTTGCCATTTTCATCTAAATATGAATTTTTATATGGTTTGCCATTTATATCTACTTCGATATAGTTTATTTTTTTGTCATTATTATCAAGTAAATATACATCTTCACTTATGCTTTCTAGTAATATAGATAATTTTTTCTCTGAATCTAGTTTATATTCTACGTCTGCTGTTGGAGTTTTTTCATCTATCCATGTAACAACTGCTGTTGCTTCTCCTGTGTGACCTTCTTTATCTACAAACTCGAATGTGAATTCATCATTTTTCTTAAATACATAAGTATCATTTCCATCATTATTAGTTATTGTAATTTCTGTGCTTGGGTTAACAAGTCTTGCAATAACGTAATCACTTGTAGGTTCGGTTGTACTATAATGTATTCCTGCAGTAGGTTTTGTCTTATCTACTTTTGTCTCGTCTTCATATAGGTTTATCATTGCAAGAGAAGTAAATAAGTCATAGCTTCTCATACTTAATTTTACGTATTGACCTAAAATACTTTCGTTAAATTCTATAGTTTGCATATTTGGATAGTCATCTCTAGTTAAGCCTTCTATTTTTCCTGCTTCTTTCCAGTTTTCTCCATCCTCGCTTACATAAACTGTCATTGATTTAATACCGTCTCTATCATCAGGTCTATATTTCTTTTGGATAAAATCTATTGCAGATATATATCTTTCTCTATTTAATTTTATAACAATCTCTGGTTGGTCTTTTTCTTCTAATTTTTGAAGGTCATATTTGAAGTTTGTATGCCAAAGTGTATTTTTATTTCCATCGATTATATTCTTAGCATAGAATGGTCTTGCTGAATCTTCTGATTCTGTATTTACTGAAACTATTTCCATATCTGAAATTCTTATGTATTTTTTAGTTTCATCATTTTCATCTTCTAAGAATACATATACTTCTGATTCTGGACTTGCAAGTTTAGTTCCTGTTGCTTCTTTTCTAATTTGTACAAGTTTATATCCTGTTAAATCTGGTGATTCAACAGCATATGATGTCCATTTTCCAGTTGCTCCATTGTTTGGATCTACATATCTCCAAGATGTATTTAAATCTATTCCAAATAAACTATTTTCTAAATCATTATGAAATATATTATCTGGAAGTTTTTGTTCCTCAATGTCTATTGTAAATATGTTTTCTTCATTACGTGCTGTACCAACTATGTTTATGCAAATATCATTTTCTGCTTTGATTTGTGCGATTTCGTCCGCTGTAAGCTCATGTTTATGTTCTTCATCTGCTGAGAAATCAACTGTGGTCCAAGTTTTCTTTCCGTCTATACTATATTCCCAACGAACACCAACGCCATCATATTTGCTTGCTAGAATTATTTTGTTTGCATCTTTTCCATCAAATGAGAATGTTGCAAGAGATGTATCCATATTACCTAATAGGAAATTTGCAACTGTTCTTGTTATTGATGGTTGCATTACATCAGTATTATCGTTTGTATAATTCTTTCCTTCATTTAAAAGTCTTGTTTCTAATAATGTAAAGTCGAATGAATACTGTACTTCTGTAAGCTCAGGGCCAATTTGGTCAAGCAAGTTTTTCATAGGAAGTGGGTATGATTTTAAGCTTTCGCCAAGTTCTTTTGCAAGATCAAAGAATTCTTCCTGTGTTGTATTCTCTCTTTGTTTATATACATTAATTAAGCCCCACCAAGCATCAATATTTATATCTTGTATTTCTAATGCTGCTCTATATATTTTTTCTTGTTTGTCTAAATCATCTTTATATAAGTCTGCTGTCATTATAAGTTTTTCTGCTTTTTCGTAATTTGCTTCGTCATTTATGGCTGCTTGTGATAACATCATGTATGTTCCAGCCCAACCATTAACATAGCTGTCATTACCCCAACCTAGAGGCATTCTTGTGTTCATCTTCTCAGATTTTCCTGTTTGAGCCCATCCTGAAACATCATTATCAAGTGTCCAATATCCGTTACCGTTTGCATCTTTTCTATAATAAATTATTGCTGCGTGTCCTGGCTGACCCACAACAGATGCTGGTGTACCATGTGCTGCACGTATATGAGCACCAAGTTTTGATATACCACCGCAAACAGCTCCTGTTTCTTTTATATCATTTCTCATACTCATCCATGCTTTATATACATGCCCAGTATCTTCTTCATCATCACTATAAGTTACTCCATATTCACTAAATATTCCCTCAAATAACTTGTTCCAATGATCTTTTAAGTTTCTATCATGGAAAATTGGATCTTCGAAGTTTGGCCATATATAGGCAATATATGTATGTGGTTGTAAATATTTTTCTTCTTGACCTGGATGCGCATCTATTCTTTTTTGTGTATAATCATTGAACCAAATAAGTTCCTCGTCGTCTGTTATGTTGTTCATTACATAACGCATTTCTTCAACTGTTAATGCCTCAAACCAAGGTGTTTGATCTTGTACTGCTTTGCCATCTTTGTCTACTCTTGGTGTAATTGGCTCTACTGGTACTATTTCGTCATCTTCGTTTGTTTTGGTTTCTCTAGCTACTACGAATTTTCCATCGTTATATAAAGTTTTGTATATTTCATAACGTTTTACTGAATCTGATCTATTGCTTGGGTGATCAATTTGTGCCCAATATCCTACTTTTGTAGCATGTGTAAGAGAAAGCGATATTGCCATTTTCTTATACACTTGACCTTTTGTAAGTCCTTTTACCCATGGATTATCTGTTGGTGTGTCGTCATCAAAGTCTTCATGATATTCTTTATAAAGTCTAGATAATTCCTTTATTGAGTTATAGTAACTTCCTCCATCTGGTTCTCCACCTAAAACATATAAACGAAGATTCTCTAAATCGTTCATCATCCATGATACTGCTGTTTTGTAATCTTCATTTTGATTAACTATTGCAAGTAAAAGCTTATATCCAACATTATTTACAAATGTTCTTTGTAGTAAAAGCATTTCTGTTTCTGCATCCATATTTGCAGATAAATTTTTTCCCTTTAATAGTTCATCATATTCTGAAACAGTTTTTATAAAATCTACGGGCTTTGAATCTGGTTCTACATATCCATCGTTATACAATTTAGCATTTGCGTAAACAGAGTGATCTGATGAGTTACTTCCATTATCTAATGCTTCAAGTTTTATAAATTTTGCATCTCCAAGTTCTAAAGTTATAAGTTTTGCTTCTGAGCTACCTTTCAAGGCTACATTTTTTATCTCCTCATCTGTTTTGTCTACCCAAGTGCTTCCATCTACTGATGTATATATTCTAAATTTAACACCGTTTCCGTTTTCTTTACGGCTTTCATCTACACCAATGTATGTACTAAAATATTTATAATGATATTTACTTATATCATATACAAGTGTTGATGTAGCATGAGCTGACATACCTTTAAGGAAATATTTAGGTTCTCCATTTACTATTAAGGTAATTAACCCATGATTATATTGTGTCTCAAGGTTGCTATCTGGTGTAATGCTACCCCAACTTACCTTTGACTGATTTTTATCGTACTCAATATCTGATAAGTAAACACAGTCGTTGTTTTCGCTATCAGCAAAGACTATTTTCGGTAAAAAAAGCATTGTAAACAATGCTATGAAACTTATTGATATTATAGATATTAATTTTAGTTTTTTGTTTTGGACAATTTTTTCCATTAAAATCCCCCTTATTTCTATAATCTACCAAATTTATTATACACTATATTTTTGCTTTTGTAAATGGAAAATGCTTATTTTCTTACGTTTTTCATTGATTTGGTTCTTATATTATTTTTCTTCACCTTCTTCACCTTTTTCTCCATCTTTTGTACTAGCTTGACTTATCCTATTTTTACTTTGTTCTTGTAAAAGTATATTAAACCACATTCCTTCCCAATCAAGTCTTCTAGTTTTACCACTCTGAACTAGTCTTATTGCTTGCGAAATTCTCTTTATGTCACTAACATCTTGTAATGTATCTCTAAAGCTTTTTAATGATTTTCTTGCTCTGTCTACTAGTCCAAGATTATAATATAATTCTGCTAATATAAGTTCCCTATCTACGCTTTGTTCTTCTCCATACATCTCTTTTATCTGTTCTGCTACTTTTAATGCATCATTACTTTCATAAATAAGCTCTCTTATAGCTTTAATATCAGCTGAATTTTCGTTTACCTTTTCTTCAAAAGCTATTGCTTGTCTCTTATTTAATTGTCTTATTCTTTCGTTAATTCCTTTTAATTTTTTTTTGGTTTTTTCATCATTTTGATTCTCGTCTAATATTTCTTTCAATGTTTCTGCTTCTCTTTGCAATAATTGAAGCTGTCTTTCTTCGTCTCCTTCTTGCACAGCTATATCTATTAACCAATTTAGTAAAATAATATTTTTAGGTTCTAAATTTAAAGCTCCTTCTATAAGCTCTTTTTCTCTTGTTGTTTTTCCCGTTCCTTTTTCTGTTTTTCTAATTAAACTTGCTAATTTAGTCATTGCTTTTACATCTTTAGGATTTATTTTTAATTTTAGCTCTAATAATTGTTTTTCCCTTTCTATATCTCCTTCTGCTATTGCTATCTCTATTAAATTATAAACTGTTCTTAAATTATCTGGTTCTTGTTCTAAAACTTTCTCTTCTAATCTCTTACTTTCTGCTATATTTCCTTTTCTTCTTTCTATCATCGCCAAAAGGGAATTTCTTATAGGTTCATTGCTTTTTCCTTTTAATTCTGCAACTTCCGATTCTGCTTTTTTTAATTTTCCTTCTACTGATAGACGCTTTATTCTCCTTCTCTTCCTTAGTTCTTTTTTCCATCTATATACTGTAGTCTCTGATACTCCAAGCTCTTTTACTATATCTTTTACACTACTTTTGCTTTTCAGCATCTCTATTGCTCTTTTTTTTACTTCAACTGGATACATAAATTACTCCTTTTTTACTTAAACAACTTATCTTCCTTCTTCATCTTGATGATATTCAGATTTATCTTTCTCTCCGCTACCTGCTATTTGCTCTTTTTTAGAAATATCAAACCATAATCCTTCCCAATTATGTCTTTTAGTTTTATTACTCTCTAATAACTTTATTGCTTCTGCAACTATTTTAATATCTTCTGGTGTTTGTAAAGTACCTTTATATTTCCTTAGTTCTTTTTTAGCTCTATCAACTAATCCTGCATTAAAATATAGTTCTGCTAGAACAAGTTCTCTTTCTAGACTTCCTTCTCCTTCTAATAATTCTTTTATTTGTTCTGCTGCTTGAACAATGTCTTGATTTTCATAAATGAGACTTCTTGCTCTACCTACTGGAGACGCTATGCTATGCTCTATATCTTCTAATTCTACCTCTATACTTTCTTTACTTCCTTGATAAGCAGTTCTTATATATCTTAAACTAGCTTTTGCTCTTTCATTGTCAGGTTCTAATTCTAGAATTCTTTCTAACAATTTTCTTTCTAAATCTATGTCATTTTCTTGAATTGCAATTCTTACTCTACTACTCATTGCTTTTGTGTTGTCTGGATCTAATAATGATCTACGAGCTAAAAGTTCTTTTTCTCTTGCTATATTTCCTTCTTCTCTTGCTATTCTTATCGAACTGCTTATTGCTACTATATTATTTGGATCTCTTTGTAGCATTTGCTCTAATAAGCTTTTTTCTGTTTCTATGTCTCCTTCTTCTCTTGCTATTCTTATTGAATCAGCTATTACTATTGGATTATATTCATCTTTGTTTAATTCCCTTTGTCTTTGTAGCCAATATTTTTCTGCGCTTTTATTTTTTTCTATTCTTGACATTCTAATCATTGCACTAGTTGCTATTTTATCTTTTGGATTTACATTTAACTGTTCTTGTATCCAAAATTTCTCTGTCTCGATATCTCCTTCTATTCTTGCTATTTTTATTAATCCACTCATTGCTATTATATCTTTTGGATTTATTCTTAGTTGTTCTTTTAATAATTCTTTTTCTTTTTGTCTATTTGCTTCTGCTTTTTCTTCGTTTATGCTTCCTTCTGCTCTTAATATCATTATTCGAAAAGATATTCTTATTGTCTCATTATTTGGTCCTGTTAACAATTCTATCATGTCTTCGGCTTCTTTAAGTTTGTTTTGCTGTATTAATGTTTTTATTCTTTGCCTTATTTCTAATTCTTCTTGCCATTCAGTTAATATGCTTACAGGTATATTCTGCTCTTGAGATATTCTATCTATGTTTATTCCGGCTTTTAGCATCTTTATTATTTTCTCTTTTTCTTCAAATGAATACATATTTCCTCCTATTTCTCTATATTATATATTAACATAATTTGTTGCGTTTTTCAATATTTTACAGATAAATAAGTAAAAAATGGGCGTAAACACAATATGTATCTATGTTTACGTCCATTTAATATTTTATTATAAATAATTCGTTCATTTTATTTTCTATAAATATTTATGTATAACTAATTTATACATTATTATATCTTTTCTAAAAAACATATCCTTCTTTAAGCTTGTTTCCTCTTAAAAAATCCTCTGTATTCATTCTCTTAGCATTTTCTCCTTGAATTTCTGTTATTTTTAGCACTCCACCAATTGCTTTAACGAATAATCCTATTTTTTCCTGTGAAATGACTATTGTCCCAGGATTTATTTCTTCTGTTATTTCTTTATTTATTATTTTGCTAACAGCTTCATTACTAAATATTTCTGCTCTCCAAAATTTTATTTTTTTCCCTTCATACATTACATAGGCACCCATTATTGGATTCAACCCATATATTAGATTTTTTATCATTTTTATATCTTCTTTGAAGTCTATTTTTGCCATTTCTTTGTCTAGCATTGGAGCAACTGTGAATATTGAACCTTGCTTTTCTCTTGGTGCTGTTTCATTGTCTACCATATCTACTGTCTTTACTAATAAATCTGCTCCTATTTTTGCAAGTCTATCCCAAAGTTCTCCTGTGGTTTCATTCTCTCCAATTTCTGTTTCTTCTTGAAGTATTATATCTCCTTCGTCCATCTTTTCATTCATATACATTGTCGTTACTCCTGTTACAGTATCTCCGTTTAGCACAGCCCATTGTATTGGAGCAGCTCCTCTATATTTTGGAAGAAGTGAACCATGTAAGTTAATACAACCCTTTTTAGGAATATCTAATATTTCCTTTGGTAAAATTTTTCCATATGCTACAACGCACATTATATCTGGATTTAATTCTTTTAATGTATTTACAAATTCTGTATTTCCTTTTACTTTTTCTGGTTGGTATACTGGTATTCCTTTTTCCACTGCAAATTTTTTTACATCAGATTCAATTGTTTTCATACCTCTTCCTTTTTGCTTGTCAGGATTTGTAACTACTCCGTATTATTTCATATCCATTATTATATAAGGCTTCTAATGAAGTTTTTGCAAAATCTGGTGTCCCCATGAATACTATCTTTGGCATATTTTCTTACCTCTTTCAAAGTTTTGTTAATATATTTACGATTTTAAAATATATTATATTGTTTTAAACTGTCTAATATTATTTTGTAATATTTAATTTTATTTCTTTTTAGGTGGAGTTGCTTGATCTTCTGGACTTATTACTTCCATTGTTCCAGGTATCATAACATCTGTTAATATAATTCCATTTAGGTGATCTACCTCATGTGCTATAGCTTGGGCTAAAAGTCCTGTTCCTGTGACTTTTATTTTTTTGCCATTTTCATCTAATGCTTCAACTGTAACTTCTTCTGGTCTTATTACTTTAACATATTTATTTGGAAAGCTTAGACATCCTTCATCTACTTCTTGTTTTCCTTTTGTTTTTGTTATTACAGGATTTATTAATTTTAGAATTGGCTTTTCGTCATATAGGTCTATTACAACTATTCTTTTAAGTATTCCTACTTGAACTGCTGCTAATCCAACTCCATCATATTTATGCATTGTTTCTATCATATCATTTATTAATTCTTTTACCCTATCATCTATAACTTCTACTTCTTTTGATTTTTTTCTTAATATTTCGTCATCTTCTTTTCTTATATTACGAATAGCCATTTTTTCTTCCTTTCTTTCATTTATATTTATTTTTACTACTATTTGTTTTTGCTAAACTAATTTTATTTTAGCTTGTATTATTTTAGTTTTTAGCATTTTAATTTTATCATTTTGACTTTATCATTTTAATTTTATCATTTTGACTTTATCATTTTAATTTTATCATTTTGACTTTTATCATTTTAACTTTTCTATTTTATCAAAATTTGGTCTTTTCTATTTTATCAATATTTTTTTACATCTTTTAGTTCATATTGTTTGGATTAATATCAATACTTACTCTTGTATCTTGATTTGTTTTTATATTTAAAGTAGCTTCGTTTAGTTTTTTTATTATATTATTTCCTATAAAACCTTTAATTATTATTCTCCACCTATACCTGTTTTTAATTTTACTTATAGGTGAAGGCATTGGAGCAAATACCATCATTTCTTTTTCTGCTTGTTTTAAAAGTTTTTCATATATTGAAGTTATTGTTTTTCTTGTATTTTCTTCATTTAAACTAGAAACTTCGACTTTTATTATATCGCAAAATGGCGGATATTTCAAGATTTTTCTAAGTTTTATTTCTTGTGAATAAAATTTTAAATAATCTTGATCTTTAGCACATTCTATTGGAAAGCTTTCTGGATTGTATGTTTGTATTATAACTTTTCCCTCGTCTTGTTCTCTTCCTGCTCTTCCGTGCAACTTGTGTTAAAAGCTGGAAGGTTCTTTCACTGCTTCTATAATCTGACATATACATACTACTATCTGCTGCTATTACTCCGAACTAGTGTAACATTTGGAAAATGATGTCCTTTGACTACCATTTGTGTTCCGAATTAGTATATCTATTCCTTCATTTTTAAATTTGTTTAATATGTCATCATAGGAATTTTTCTTTGTTACTGTATCTATATCCATTCTTATTGTTTTTACATTTGGAAACATTTTATTTATTTCTACTTCTAATTTTTGTGTTCCTGTTCCGAAATATCTAATATTTTTGCTTTTACACTCTGGACATTCTGTAAAATTTTTTCTTTCATATCCACAATAATGGCACTTTAATCTATCTTGCTTTATATGATACGTTAAACTTACGTTGCACTTAGGACATGTTGCAGTATATCCGCAGTCCCTACACATTACAAAAGTTGAATATCCTCTTCTGTTTAAAAATAATATTGTTTGTTTTTTGTTTTGCAAGTTTTTTTCTATCATTTCATGAAGTCTAGTGCTTATCATTGATTTATTTCCAATTGCAAGTTCTTTTTTCATATCTATTATTTCTACATCTGGAAGTTTTGAATTATTTGCTCTATTTTTTAGAGTTATAAGTCCATCACTTTTTTCTGCTTTATAGTATGTCTCCATATCAGGTGTTGCAGAGCCTAAAACTAATGGTATGTTATTTTCTTTTGCTAAATATAGTGCTATTTCTTTTGCATTATATTTAGGTGTCATATCTGACTTATATGATGTGTCGTGTTCTTCATCTATTATTATTATTCCTAAGTCTTTTACTGGTGCAAAGATGGCAGATCTTGCTCCAATTACTATTTTTGCTTCATTTCTTTCTATTCTTTTCCATTCATCATATCTTTCTCCAACTGATAGTTTGCTATGCAAAAGCGCTATTTTTTCTTCTCCAAATCTTGCTATAAATCTATCTACCATTTGTGGAGTTAAAGATATTTCTGGGACTAAAACTATTGCTGTTTTTCCTCTTTCTAATACTTTTCCTATCAATTGCAAGTATATTTCTGTTTTTCCGTGAGCCGAGTTACTCCATGTATTAAGAATTCTTTAAATTCTTTATCTATTATCATTCCTTCTATTCTATTCATTGCTTTTTGTTGTTCTTTTGTTAAGTTTAAATTTTTAGTAGGTGCTATATTTTTATTTTTAAATGGATTTCTATTTACTTCTTTTTCAATTATTTCTATGTAACCATTTTTTTGTAATGTTTTTATTACTGCATTGCTACTATCTGCAAATGTTATAAGCTCTGACATTAATACTTCATCATTTTGCATTAAGAAATTTAGTGTTCTTATTTGCTTATCTGATTTTAATACTTTATTTTCTATATCTTCCTGTATTTCGTCTGTATCTTTTGTTAGATACACAAATTTCATTGATTTGTCTTTTATTCTGTTCTCTATATTTTTTGCTGTTGTTCCTGGTGGTAGCATTAGTTTTATACAGTCTGACACATTGCAAAAATATTTATGTGCCATAAGTTTTGCTAAAGTTATTTTCTCTTCATCTAGTCCTTCTTCTACATTTAATATATCTTTTACTTTGTATTCTGTTTCTTCTTTTATTCCTATTACAAAACCTTCTTGTACCTTTTTCATTGTTCCAAAGGAAACTAATACTTTACTTCCAATATGAACAGTACCAACAAATTTTGCTGGTACATTATAGTCAAATATTCTATTTAGGTCTTTTGCATTACTGCTTATCATTACTTCTACTATCATAGCTTAAAGTATATCAAATTTTTCTCACTTTCTCAATATATTTTTTATCTAATATTTCTAAATATGTTTTATCTAATAAGTATAATATTTTATTTTTTTCGAAACTTTGCTGTCGCAACTTCCATATCTAAAAGTTTATATGTAAGTTGCTACATATCGCACTTCGCTTACGCTACGTTTGGTTGCTTACGCAGTTTCTTAAAAATAAAATATTATACTTATTATACTTATAAAAATGGCCTATACTATTAGTTAAATACATAGCTTATTTTAAAATACACTATTAAACCTCTATCTCTTTGCTCAAATAAACTGAATAAATATAAATACTCTCTACTTTTCTGTTAAGTGCTTTTTCTAGTGCTTTTTTGTATATGTCTAATTGCGTTTTATACTTTTCTACTAGTTCCGCTTCTTTTTCTACTTTATCAGTTTTATAGTCTACCAAAACTAACTTGTCATCTTCTGTAATATAATAAAGATCTATTATACCTTGTACTAAAATATTTTCTTCTATATTTTCATTATATATCTCTTTTGCAGGTATGTTTATATAAAATGGCTTTTCTTTTTCTACTTTTTTAGCTGTCTTCATTTGATGCCAAATATTTGTTTTGGTAAATTCGTATACCTTTTCTATATCTACCGCTTCTTTTTCCTTTTCTGTTATTATATTTTTTTCTTGCAAATTATCTATTAATTGCTTAAGCATTGAAATATCATAGTCTATCTTTTCATCTAATTTCTGTAAAATTAAATGCATAAGAGTTCCCTTTTGACTTGCAGAAATTGTTTTTTCTTCTTCTAAGAACTCTGGCACCTTATATTCCGCTATTTCCTCTTCTTCTAAATCTAGTTTCATATTTTTTACTTGAGTAACGGAGCTCTTACTTAAAATATTATTCGGAATTTTTCCTTCATATTCCCACTCTAGTTTTTCTTTTAAGTTCTTTTTTTCTGTTAATTCTATACTATCTATCTTATCTTGTAAATCTAGTTTTTCTTCTTTTTCTTCTTGAAATAAACTTTTTAATAATTCTTCTTTTTTATGTTCTTCTACATTTAATATTTCTTTTAACTCTTTATCTGAATTTGTATATACAAGTTCTAACCAATCTAAGTAAGAATCATATTTTTGTATTATATTCTTATCTATTTTATTGCTTTCTTGTGCTAATCTATATGTATTTAACAATATTTCTTTTTCCTTAATATCTTTTTGGTAATCTTTTGATAAACCTGTTATTATTAATTTTTCTTTTGCTCTAGTTAAACCTACATAGAGTATTCTCATTTCTTCCGAAATTTGCTCTATTTTTGATTTGTATCTTATTGCTTCTCTTGCAAGTGTACTATATGTTATTCCTTCTTCATAGTTTATATATTTTGATCCTATTCCTATGTCTTGATGAAGTAAAACTATGCTTTTGTTTAAGTCTTGGACATTAAATTTTCTATTTGTATTACTTATAAATACTACTGGAAATTCTAGTCCTTTACTTTTATGTATGCTCATTATTCTTATTACATCTTCATTCTCTCCAATAAGTTTTGCTCCTGACATGTCTTTATTGCTAATACTTAGCTTTTCAATGAAACTTATAAAATTGTATAATCCTTTGAAGCTTGTCTTCTCATATTGTTTTGCTTTTTCGAATAATAGTTTTAAGTTTGCAACTCTTAAAAGTCCATTTGGCATTAGATTTACATAGCTATAATATCCAGTATCTTGATATATTTTCCAAATGAATTCATTAAGTGGCATATATTCTTCACATTTTCTAAAATTTTCTATCATATCTAAAAATGTATTTATTTTATCTATTAATTCTTTTTCTCCGTCTTCTTTGTCCTTGTATGCGCACATTGCTTCATAGAAGTTTCCTTTTGGTTTAGCTATTCTTATTTTTATAAGTTCATTATCTGTAAAGTTTCCTATCATTGATCTTAATACTGTCACAAGTGCAATGTCATTTATTGGATTGTCTATAATTTTAAGTAAACTCATTATTATTTGTATTTCAAGAGAATCAAGATACCCGAGCGCTTGTATCGCAAAATACTGGCAAGTTTAGTTTTGAAATTTCTTGTTCATATATTGGTGCTAAACTTTGTGCTGAGCGTAAAAGTATAGCTATATCCTTATATGTAATTTTTCTATAACTTTTATCTTTATTACATATCATATAACCACTATTAATTAAATCTTTTATTTTTCTTGCTACAAATTTTGCTTCAAGTAAGATATCTTCTACTCTTTCTACTTCTTCACTATTTTTCTCTTCACCTTTATATATACTCTCTTCTTCTTCTTTTAAATCTATTACATGTATTTCTGTTTCTAAGTTCTTTCCTTCTGGATATTCTGCACCTAAATTCAAATATTCTTTTTCGTTATAATCTATATCTCCTAATTCTTTGCTCATGATATTAGAAAATACTATATTGGTTAAATCAAGTATATTTTTTCTGCTTCTAAAGTTTTTAAATAATTGTATTTTTAAATTGTCTCCTTCTTTTAGTTCTTCTATGTCTTTATATGTCTCATATTTTTCTATAAATAATTCTGGTCTTGCTTGTCTAAATTTATATATACTTTGCTTTACATCTCCTACCATAAAGATGTTATTTCCTTTTGATATAGAATTTAATATATATTCTTGAACTAAGTTACTATCTTGATATTCATCTATTAGTATCTCTTCATATTTTTCTCTATACTTTTCTGCTACATGATTTTCTTCTGATGAATTAAGTATTCTTAATGCAAAGTGCTCTATGTCGTTAAAATCCATAATGTTTCTATCTTGTTTTGCTTTTGCTAATCTATCTGAAAATTCTATAACTAGATTTTTTATTCTACTTAATGAATCATACATTGATTTTACATCTTCGTTTGCTTCGTCAGATGTATATAACATGATGGTATTAGTAAGTCCTTTTATTTCATCCTTAATTTTTGTTCTTGTGTTTTTTATTCTTTTTTTTACCTCATCTGGTACTTCTTTATCTCCGCTAAATCTATCAGGTGAAAATTCATTTATTCCATTATATACTTCGTCCCATGTGTTTAACTCATATATTTTGTTTATTTTTCTTATGTCTTCTGTTAAAATTACGGTCATTTTTGGTGCGTTTTCTTCATATTTTAAATTTTCTAATTCATTTTCTAATCTTAATATTCCATCTTTTAGACTGTCTTTTACTTTTTTTAATAGAATCTCACCCCATACTGTTTTCTCGAAACTTGTTTTTTCTATGTTAAGCATTTCTACTTTTTCTTCAAGCCATTTTTCTGGGAATGGAATACTTTGCATAAATCTATATATTCCTAAAATTATTTCTTTTAGTTTTTCGTCTCCTTTATAACTTGTATATGTATTTATTAATTCTAAAAATTCTTTATCTTGTGCTTCGTATTTTTCTTCAAATAAATCTTCTAATGTTTCTTCTTTTAGTATTTCTATTTCTGTTCCTTCTGCTATTTTTAGGTTTGGAGATATTCCTATTTCAAAGAAGTTGTTTTTTACTATGTCTAAACAAAATGCATCTATTGTGCATATACTTGCTTTAGCTAGAAGCGTTATTTGTTTTTGAAGATGTGAGTTATTTGGATCTTTTTCTATTTCTTTATATATTGCATCTAGTATTTTTCCTCTCATTTCTGATGCAACTGCTTTTGTGAAGGTTACTACTAGTATTCTATCTATGTCTATTTTTTCGTTTATTATCTTGTTTATTATTCTTTCTACTAGTACTGCTGTTTTTCCTGATCCTGCTGCTGCACTTACTAGTATATTTTGTCCTTTTTCTTTTATTGCTAAAGTTTGTTCTTTAGTCCATTTTACTTCTCCCATAAAAAACCTCCAAATATGATAACAATATATCACATTTGGAGAAGTTTTGCTATATGATTTATGTATTTTGTATTAAAAATAAATGTAAACACATTTTGTGTCTACATTTATTTTTTAAGTATATATCTTTTAGTTATTGCAACAACCAAAGTTTGTAAATAATAATAAGAATATTATTATAAAGAATAATATTTCACTATTTCCGCCACAACCGCAACCTCCAAATAATCCTCCTAGAGGTCCATTATTGCATCCGCAATTTCTTTGTTCTCCATAGTTTCTTTGTTCTTCTGGCATAATATTTCCCTTCCTTTCTTAAATAATAAGGTTTTTAGCTTTTTAAAAGTTTCTACAATATACTATGAATTTTTATTTATTTGTGATACAATAGAAATGTAAAAAAAGTAAATTTTAGATTGGAGCAAATTTAAATGAGAAATGATGTAGAACTTTTATCGCCTGCCCGGTGATTTTGAATGTGCCAAAGCAGCCATACAAAATGGTGCAGATGCAATTTATCTTGGTGCTTCAAGTTTTAACGCTCGCGCGAGTGCTACAAATTTTACTTATGATGCCTTAAAAGAGGTTATTAATTATGCTCATATACGTAATGTTAAAGTTCATTTAACTTTAAATACTCTAATTAAAAATAACGAATTTAAAGAAGCATTAGCTGTCGCTGAAAAGGCTTATGAGTTTGGAATTGATGCAATATTAGTTCAAGATCTAGGTCTTGCGACTGTTCTTATTAACTCTTTTCCAAAACTCCCTATACATGCTAGCACTCAAATGACTATTCATGATTTAGATGGAATAAGGGCTTTGGAACGTCAGGGTTTTAAAAGAATTGTGCTTTCAAGAGAATTATCACTTCCTGAAATAGATTATATTTGTAGAAATACTGATATTGAAATTGAAACTTTTATTCATGGTGCTCTTTGTATCTGTTATTCTGGTCAATGTTTGTTTTCTAGTATGGTTGGTGGAAGATCTGCTAACCGTGGAAAATGTGCTCAATCTTGCCGTCTTCCTTATCAATTACTTGATAATGATAAAATTATTGATTCTGGTCATCTTTTAAGTCCTCGTGATTTATGTGGTCTAGACTTTTTGCCTCAGCTTATTGAGTCTGGTGTAAAATCATTTAAAATTGAAGGAAGATTAAAGTCTCCAGAATATGTAGCAACTGTTACTAGAATATATAGAAAATACATAGATTTATATTATTCTTCTAATCCTTATGAAATAGACATTAAGGATAGAAATGATTTACTTCAAGTCTTTAACCGTGGTAACTTTTCTAGTGGACATTTTGACTCAAATCCTAATTTGAATCTTGTTTATAAAGAAAAGCCTAATAATATGGGAATTTACATAGGTAATGTTGCAAATTATAATGACAAAAAAGGCTATGTAACTTTGAACTTAAATGAGGCTCTAGCTCTTGGTGATTCTATATCTTTTGAAAATGAAGATGGTAAATATAGAGTTTCTGAATTGATGTTTCAAAATAAAAATATTCCTTTTGCTTGTGATAATGAGGTTATAACTATTGGAAGAATGAAAGGAAATATAGCTCCAGGAGATAAAATTTTTAAAATTGCAAGTAAAGCTCTTTCGGATAGTGCAAAGGAAACATATTCTGGTAAAGAATTGAAAAAAATCAAATTAAATTGTAAAGTAACAATAAAAAAAGATACTCCTATATCTGTATATGTAAAACCTGCTAATAACTACGAGCATTACAAAAATATTAATGTTTCTCTTAGTTCTGAGACTGTGCCTATTATTGCTAAAAATCAGCCTTTAACTAAGGAAAAAGTAATTGCTCAATTTTCTAAGACTTCAAACACACCTTTTGAGTTTGATAAGATTGATGTTGATTTGGATGATAATTTATATATACCAAAAATAAGTGAATTAAATGCTTTAAGAAGAGATGTTTTGCAAAAATTAGAAGAAATCGTTTCACTTAAATTTGTTAGAGTTCCTGTTAAAATAAAAGAAAAAGAATTTGAGGATAAAGAACATACTTTTCCAAAGATTTCTTTGGCTCTAATTGAACTAAATCCATCTTTTGATTATTCTCTTTTAGATGATGTTGATAGAGTTTATATACCTTTAAGATATTTTAATAATGCTAAATATAAAAAATGTATTGAAACAATTAGTAAGAAATTTGATTTGTATATTTATTTGCCACCTGTTATTAATCCAAATTATACTAATTTAATGAAAAATGTAGTTGCTAATGCTTTGGAAACATATAATATTGTTGGATTTATATTTTCAAATGTAAGTGCTTTGTATAGTTTTAAGATACCCGAATTTAGTAAATATGATTTAATTGCAAATTATACTTTAAATGTATTTAATGATTATTCAATAAATGAGCTTGAAAGACATGGTGTTGACACTATTACCTTATCTCCAGAACTTAATAAGCTTGATATACAGCAAATGCATTCAAATGTAGATAAAGAATTAATTGTTTATGGTAGAATAAAATTAATGACTAGTAAGTATTGCTTACTTGGCAAGTCAAATAATTGTTATCCTACTTGTAGTGCAAGATGTCAAAAAGATGATTCTAAATATTATTTAAAGGATAGATTAGGTTTTAAATTTAGAGTTGTGCCTGATAATATGCAAACTATTACTAATATATATAATTCAAAAATTCAATCAATTGATTTTACAGATTTAGGTATTGATTATGCTCGTATTAATATATTAGAAGAAAGTATCCCTGAAATTAATAATGTTATTCGTACTGTTAAAGCTGGAAAGCGTTTTGAAGGTGAGCTATATACAAATGGTCATATGAATAGAGATGTTTAAAAATATGAACAAAGAGTAATATAACGCTCTTTGTTCATATTTTTAATAAGTTATTTTATTTTTTATTCCTAATCCATCTCCTTCACAGATTAGTGTTTCAATCTTTTTATTTTTTCTTTTTTCTATAATATTTACTTTTAGTTTTTCTATGAAGTCATTTCTTGTTTTTAAATTTTCCTCAAATTTTGGTGCTTCTATTTCTTTTACTTTCTCGTTTTTCATAAATATATTTTTGAAATAATTTACTATTCTTTTAAAAATACCCATTCTATCTTCCCTCCTCTGCAATTAGTTTTTCAGAGCTAGTTGATAAATCTGTATTTTCTTTTGTCTTACTTGAATTTTCCCATGGTCTTATTCCCTTGCTTGCTTTTAAATCCATATCATAGCATTCAAATTGATTTTTAAAATTTTCTTCTGGCATTTCTATAAATTCCCCATTTTCCTTATCAGCAAAGTAAAATTTTCTGCCTAATTCATTAGAATCTATATAAACATATATAACAGGCCTTCTATCTTTGTCAGCTCTATTATATACTCTATTTACTGCACACTTATTGAACGGTAAATTTTCACCGTTTAAAAGTATATCTTTTAATACACTAATGCTCGAATTTTGACACCTTGTAAATTCAGGGCAGAATTTTTTTAGTAATGCTAATTGTCTCCTAATATTTTCATTAGGATTGTTTGCATAATTTACATCTATACTATTAGATTCTGCTACTAATTCTTTAATTGGGAATTTTCCCTCTCTATCAGCAAGTCCTACACTCGTAAATAATGCCCTTAGGCTTTTATCATCTAAACTTAATGTTATATCACTCAATTGCTCGTCATTTTTATGGCTTTTACGGTCTTTTCCTTCTCCGTCTATATCTTTTTTTCTTGCCTGTTCATAATTAATGCAAAAGCAGCTTGGCTTCCCTCCAAATCTCTGTTCTGCTAGATTCCATGTTGGATCTACTATAGTATCTCCTCTTACCTTTTCTCCACTCGCTAACGGAAGTTCAATATCTTTAATTATTAAAAACACATGACTTCCACTACTTGCCATTTCGCTTTCTATTCCAACTCTTTCAAGCATATATTTTTCTAGGTTAGCTATTCCATTACATACTCCATATCCTGTACTAACTATTTTCCATAATGCTCTACTGTCTTTTGAATCATATACTTCTGTTTCAAAATCTGGACTGTAGCTAACTCTTCTACCTATTGCATTATCTATAATTGCTAATTTTTGTGCTTGTGAATATTCGGGTTTTAGACTATCAAGTACAGAAGATATCCATTGTTCTGCTTCTACATATTCTTTACCAGTTGATAAAAATCCAGCAGTTGAATTTAATATACTTATTACTTCCATATTAGGACAAATATTACATAATTTTATAAGCTTTTTTCTTTCTTCTTCTGTGAATTCCATCCCATTTATTGACATTAATCTGTCTAATCCACGATACTGTTCTAAATCTCCATTTAAATCTATTGATACTCTTTTATTTTTTGATGTAATTTGTAGCACTTTTTTTAATTCTTCTGGAAAATCTGCTAATTCCAAAGTCTGTTTTACTTTTTTATCTAATACTGCAATAATTTCTTTTTTCTCATATAATTCTAGATCCATTGTTTGAATTTGTTCTGCTAATTTTTGCTGTTTTTCAGTATCTAATCCATCTACTATTTCATAAGGTGCTATATCATGTTCCATCCAAAATTGTTTATTTCCATTTAAAAATTTTATTAAATCTTCTGGTTCAAGTAATCGCATTAATTTTATTGTATCATATTTATTAAAATCACTTGTTAAAATAAAATCAATTTTTTTAGCTGTGCTAAATCCGCTTGCTATATCAACCATTAAGTAATTGTCCATATTATACATTTTTGAAAACTTTATTTTTTCATCTTCATCTAATAATTTTTTTATTAAATCAGATATTTGCCAATTTGATAATTTAAATTTTTCTATGACTAATGTTCTCTCTTCTAATATTTGAGCTATTTTTTGTGGATTCAAACTTAATAATATTTTTTGTATTTGATAATCTTTTAATTGGCTTCTTTCAATAAAGCCTTCATCATGCAATAATTGAAATTTAACATTTTCTGATGATTTAATAATAATCTCAAATACTTGCCAATTTTCAATTGCATCCATAATATCATCATTTCTTAAAGCTTGTAGCAATACATTCTCATCCGAAATAAGCTTAAGTATTCCTTCTTTTACACCAGGAGTACAATCTTTAAGAGCTGGATAAGAAAACAATTTTAATATTTCTTCATCATTAAAGAACTCTCTAATTAAATCGTATAATTCTTTTCTTGTGCATTCATATTCATCAAATAAATTTATATTTGTAAATACACTTAATTTGTCAGCAGTTTCTTCTAATAATTTTTTTAAATCATTTGCACCCATTGTTTTTCCTCTTTTGCTTTTTTCTTTTATTATTTCACAAAAGAAATTAAAATGCAATCTTTTGCTAATATTTTTGATAAAAAATATGGTTCTATAATATTAGTTGGGGTGGATAAAACCCAACTATTGACATTGAGCCCAAATAAATAAAGAATCCATACAAGCATTGATTGTTCAATATTTGTATGAATTCTTATTTTGGCTGGGCTG
>CANQCU010000012.1 GCA_947590905.1 uncultured Clostridia bacterium
TCTTTTGGTATCTCGTAACCATTGTTATTACTGGTTTGTATAGGATTGCGGTTATAATATCTCATCTCCTCTGAAAAAACACATCCGCAGTATTTTTGCATATATAATCCTATCTCCCTTGCTTTTGCTTGTCCTTCTCTAAATCCTACTCTAAAATCTCTATATAGAAAATTTAATCCATATTCTTTTGCAATTTCTTCTGCTTGCTTTTTTAATATATCATGTTTTTGATATGGACTTACAAAAAGGGTTGTAGTAATAGTATCAAAACCATTTTCTACTGCATATTTTGCTGTTTGACTTAGTCTAACTTTATAGCAATGGTTTTCACATCTATGCTCTAAGTCTCCTATAACATTCTTGCAAAAAGCATCTAATCCATATTCTTCTTCAAATATAGCATCTACATTAATAGATTTTGCATATTCTTTTAGGCAATCTCTTCTTGCCTTATACTCCATATATGGATGAATATTAGGGTTATACCAATACAATGTTGGTTCTATTCCTTCTTTTCTTAGAGTGTCTATACAGTACACACTACAAGGTGCACAGCAAGTATGCATTAATAGCTTCATTTTATCTTTTCTTCCTTTCTTTCCTCTTTTTTATTATTATCTCTTTCAAATAATTTACTAGATATAATTAGCATACATATTATTGATATTACTAAACTTCTGTAAGTAAAAAATGTATGAACCATTGAATGTTGCTTTACTACTGCAAACCATATTATTGGGAAAAATAAAATTATTATGTATGGGATACATCTAACACAATTTTTATTGTAGTCTGGTTTTTCTTTAGAGCTCATATATCCTGTAACAGCCATAAATATTATACAAATTCCTAATATAACAAATGTAACAGGTTTTGATATATATGCCAAAGATTTTGCAATAACAGTAATAGCACTTTCTTTTAAATTTCCGCTTCTAAAATATATTTGTGTCATTGCTTGTGATATTAATGCTCTATTAAAGAATAGTTCACTAATTATCCATTTTGCTCCCCATGTTATTGCATATCCTGTAAGCCATGCAAAAGAAATTTTTAATATTTGAATTATGTATCTTTTTATTTTTGGTTTTTCTTCTTTTTGTAACAAGAAATATGTAATTATTGGAAGCCCTAAAGAAACAAGTGGTGCGGTAAACAAATCAATAAAACTTGAAATTGATCCTACTACAAAGAAGAATATTCCTATATTCTTTATTTTTTCATTCCTTAAAAGTAATATAATTGTACTAATTATTGCTATCAAAAATATTGAAATTTCATTTATTGATTGGGATACAATAAATATATTTATTGAGCATAGTCCTATTAGATATATAATTGCACTTTTTAAATTAATCTTTTTGTAAATAAGTATTGTCATAATAATTATAGATATAATCGTTATGACAGATAATATTATACAAATTGTTCCATAGTCAAATACTGTAAGAAGTGGTCTTAGAAATATTAAATACCCATGCCAATATCTTGCATATTCATAAGAATCTTCAATATCATCTCCATGCATTAATCCATATAGTTCTTTAGTTGGATAAATTTCGTTTAAATCTCCCATATATTTAGGACTAGCCACCAAACTATATTTGCTATCTCCAAAAAAATATTTCGTTTGTCCTGGAATATAATTTTTCTTTGCATAAATAAAACTTTGTACTGGGTGATTACTATCTATTGAATAAGCTGTATTAATCATCAAAGCATCTGTAAATGTAAAAAGTATTTCTTCTTTATATCCTAAATCAAAGATAACCTTCTCACCTTTTTTCTCTAAAATTTCTGAACTTTTTCTTACATTATTTTCAATTACCTTTGATGGTATCATACTTGTTACAGATAATAGAGCAAAATATGAACTTATTAAAATCACAAATGTAATTATATATTTGCCTATGATTTTTAATATATTAATTATTTTACTTTTCATTTTTATTCCTTCCATACGTATATGTGTTCATTGCTTGTAGCTTTTTGCAAAACTTTAATTTTATATTCTTAATGTTACTATATTCTTAATTATTACTTATCCTTATCAAACTTTACTATTCCTCCTGCTTCATTTTCATATATTATCGTTCCTGCTTCAAACAATTTCTTTTCGTTTGGCATAAAATATGTACTTCTCTTAAAGTATACCATATAATCTACTTCTCCAATTTTTCTTTCTGCCCTTCTAGATTTTAGAGTTAATCTTTGCTGTCCACTATATATAGGATCATCTAATATATCTTCATAGCTTACATATCTTAATAGGCTATATTCCCAGAATAATTGCTCTGATTCTCCTAAAAATTCTATTTTATCTTTTGAAAAATCCAAATTATCTCTTGCATATTTTAAAAGTTCTATTTCATTTGGAGTATAGTCTATTTCTTTTTCAGTTAAAATTGTTTTATTTACCCCAAATATTTCAACTAAGTTTTGTATACTTTCATTTTCGTTAACTTTTTTATTTTTTAAAGGTGCATCTACAAAAATTAAATTAAGAATTACTAAAAGTAAATAGAATAATATTATTGGATATGGTTTTAATTTATTTTTTTCTGATATGTACATCATGCTTCTAAAATTAATATATATTAAGAATAACCATAGTATGTAGTAATTCTTCATCAAAAAGTATACTGATACTTTTTTGCAGTAAACTCCTAATCCAAGAATTCCCATAAATATCAAAAGAAATATTAATCCAATTATCTCAAATGACCATATTTCTTTATTTTTAAACTTCTTTATTATGTAATAAATAGTTAAAGGCACAAAAAGTATCATGTTTGAATAAAAGTTTATGTATATGTATCCATATAATGTAAAACTGTGATTTAGTATTCCTGATGAATATTCTAAGGAACTCATTAATGCTTCCCATGCATTTAAATTTAATATGTTGTATATGGCTGGTGCTAAATGATATATATATCCTAAGAAAAATGGAATAAGTAATGTTATTCCTAAAAGTGATAAATTTCTTTTGCAGAATATTTTTCCATTATTTTTCTTACTATATATACAAAAATATATCCACAAAGCACTATATATAAATGGTACAAACATATAATATGAGCAGAAAACATTAAAATTTAAAAGTGCAAATATTAAAATGTAATATCCAAATTTTAATTTCTCATGTTCGAAATAATATATCATATGAATTATAGTTCCAATAATTAAAATTCCTAAGCTTAGATATTCAAACCCAAACAAGAAACTATTTAGAGGATATCCCATTACATATATTATGCTTACAATTAATGCTAATATCTTTCCAGATCTTCTCTTTGCGAATTTTTCTAATGTACTATACATTATAGCACCTGTCATAAAGAATATGAATATTCCAAATATTATAAATATTTTGTAGAAATCAATTTCATCTAAAACATTTGATAAGCATTTCATTATGATGCCAGAATTTACGTATGAGCCTATTTTTCTGCCTTGGAATGAATCGTGAACAGGATCATCATTAAGATTTAATAGCCTATCTTGTTTTGCAAAAAGAACAGATGTTAAATAATGTACAGATGGATCTCCTGTCTCGTATTTTATATTAAGTGGGAACCCAAAATTCAAATAAGATGCTATTAATGTTGCAACTAAAATTATTGCTATTGAAATTAGTCCAAATTTATCTAATTTATATTTTTGAATTTCTCTTTTTCTTAAAATTAATAGTACTAATATTCCTGAGATTACAAAATTTATTATACTAAGGCTTGTTAAAGTGATGGGAACTGTTATAAATGTTAGAACATAACACACAAATACATTATGACATAAAAGTAAGACTAATGTAATTAGAATGAAACTTATTATATTTAATTCTTTTTCTGTTTTCTTTATTGTTATAAAGCTTGTAATTAATGCGATTACCGATATTAAGTATATTATTCCCATTACTTTTTATCCTTTCATTATTTTTATTTAGTATTATTTCTTGCTTTCAAAACTTTGGCTTTCAAATTAAATATTTATCTTTATAATTATTGTTTAAAATATGCATCAAATATTCCAATTTCACCTATGCATTGAAAATTATTTCTTACATACTTTATTACATTCTTCGGAGATTGCCAGTTTGGCTCATATTTTTCTTTCAATACTAAAAGCACAATATTTTGTTCTTTTTCTAAATCTTGAATTATTCCTTCTTCTCCTCTTCCTCCAAAATTTCCTAAATTAAACATATCATAGTTTTTATTATATTTATTTATTGGAATTGTGAACATGGCCGACATAGCATCTAATATGTATACTTTTGTTCCTTGTTTTTCTTCTTCTAAAATAAATGTGTCTATACTAGTAATTAATGAATAATTTCCTGCACTTGTTGGTATCATTTTAAAATGCTCTAGTGGCTTTTCGTAATTTATTTCTTCTGGTTCTATTTCTGTTGCAAGTAATTTTACTCCATATCCCATATATACTATAACTAGTAAAAAAGCCATTGCTTTAACGAAATTTGATATAATATATCTTGCTTTTTCATCCTTTATTATATAACTTGCTAATGTATTTATTAAATATATACTAGCAATTATTGAGCACATACTTCCTATTCCAAAATGTCCACTATCTGCTATTGGGTACATCGCTGGTAAACTTGCAACACTATATACTAAAAGTACTTGCAAATTTTCTATCCATTCTTTATTTCTAAGTTTTTTGCTTATAACTGATATTATATATATTATAACTGTTATTACAAAATATGCTGGTACAATATAACTTAAAATTCTAATTACTATGTCTGAATTTTTAAATAATGAAAAATAACTTATATTATTTGAAAAAGTTCTTATTCCTAGTATTGTATAGTCTACGAAATCTTCCCAAAGATTGTTGTAGCTTAGATATATTGCAAAAGCAATAATTGGTATTAACACTCCTAGAATTCTTCCTAAAAATATTTTTAAGAACTTTTTAAAATCTTCTTTTTCTTTTATTTCTAGAATCTTATATCCTGAAAATAACATTGCTAAAACTAATCCTGTCGTTTGTTTAAATAATATTGCTATTCCGTGCTAAGATTCCAAGAATTAAATTTCTTTTAAAGTTAGAATTTAAACCTTCTTTAACATGTTTTAGTTCTATGTAGAGTAAACTTAACGTAACTAAAAGTACCGCAAAATTATAGTCAAAACAGAAAAATCCAGAAAATGTATAATATATTCCGTAAAACTACAATGATTGAAATATTTTTATTTACTTTTAGCCTTTCTAAGATTTTATATATCATGAATAAAATAACTGCTGTGTTAATTACTTCTAGTACTCTCATTACTATTAATTCATTTCCAAATATCTTTAAAAATACTGCACATATCATTGGAAATAAAGGTGTTATTATCATACTAAAATCTTTGTATGGCAAAAGTCCTATACTTATGCATCTTGCAAAATTGTATACCCATACTTCATCATAGTTTGATAATTTTTGTATGAAAACATGACCACTTACAATTATAAGTAGTGCTAAAAATAATAATACATTTTTTAAAAATGTCTTTTTATTCATCTACAACTCCAACTTCTAACATAACTAATCTAATATTTTATTCACCTTTATATTCATATCCTAGATGTCTATAAGCATCTGGAAGGACTATTCTTCCTCTAAGTGTACGCGACAAAAATCCTATTTGTATAAGATATGGCTCATATACATCCTCTATTGTTTCTGTTTCTTCTCCTATCGTTGTTGCTATTGTCTCTATTCCAACTGGTCCACCTTGATATTTTTCAATCATTGTTTCAAGCATTTTTCTATCTATGTCATCTAAACCAAGCTCATCAATTTCAAGCTTTCCTAAAGCAATTTTTGCAATTTTTAAAGATATATTTCCATCACCAAGTACTAGTGCATAATCTCTTACTCTTTTTAATATTCTATTTGCTATTCTTGGAGTACCCCTAGCTCTTCTTGCAATTTCTTCTGCTGCTTCATCATCTATTTTTATTTCTAGAATTCCTGCTGACCTTTTAACTATTGTAGTTAATTCGTCCGTATTATATAGTTCTAGTCTTGCAACAATTCCAAATCTATCTCTCAAAGGCGTTGTAAGAGATCCAGCTTTTGTAGTTGCTCCTATTAATGTAAATTTTGGAAGGTCTAATCTTATTGATCTTGCACTAGGTCCTTTTCCTATTATTATATCTAATGTGTAATCTTCAAGTGCTGGATATAATATTTCCTCTACACTCTTATTTAATCTATGTATTTCGTCTATAAATAAAACATCAAACTCTGAAAGGTTAGTAAGAAGCGCTGCTAAGTCTCCTGGTTTTTCTATCGCGGGTCCTGATGTTATTTTTATATTTGAATTCATTTCATTTGATATTATATTTGAAAGTGTTGTTTTTCCAAGTCCAGGAGGTCCATATAAAAGAATATGATCAAGAGGCTCCCCTCTTTTCTTGGCAGCCTCAATGTATATTTTCATATTTTCTTTTACTTTTGTCTGTCCTATATATTCTTCTAAAGTCTTAGGTCTTAGTGATTTTTCTATTTTTTCTTCTTCTATTCCCTCTAATTCTGGTCTAATTATACTATTTTCTTCCAAAATATAAACCTCCACTTACATTGTAATTATATATTTGTCTTATTCTTTTCTTGGTTCATATAATTCAATAATTTACATTGTAATTATATATATTTTTGTCTATTTTTGCAACATTTTTCTTTGCTTTGTAGCTTCATATATAATTATTCCCGCAGATACTGATGCATTAAGTGATTCTATCTTTCCATACATAGGGATTTTTACACAAAAATCGCAATTTTCTTTTGTTAGCCTGCTTATTCCGTTTTCCTTCATTTCCAATTACTATTCCTAGTGGCATGCTGTAATCTTGCTCGTAATATGCTGTTTTTGTATCCATATCTGTTCCGCATATCCATACGCCGTTGTCTTTTAAATATTCTATTGTTTCGTTTATATTGTTAACTCTTGCAATTTTCATATATTCTACTGCGCCTGCCGAAGTTTTGCTTACTGTGCTATTTACTGCTACAGCTCTTCTTTTTGGAATTATTATTCCATGTACTCCTGCTGTTTCTGCTGTTCTTATTATTGATCCAAGATTGTGAGGGTCTTCTATTCCATCTAATATTAATATAAATGGCTCTTCCTTCCTATCTTTTGCTTCTTTTAATATATCTTCTACTTCTACATATTCAAATGGAGGAACTATTGCTATTACACCTTGATGATTATGAGAAGTTGACATTTCGTCTAGTTTTCTCTTTTGCACTTCCACTACTACAACTCCATTTGATTTTGCTTTGCTAATTATTTTTGTTATTGAGCCATGTCTTTCTCCACTTTGTACAAAAATTTTATTTATATCTTTTCCACTCTCTAAAAGTTCTAATACTGCATTTCTTCCTTCTACTTGAGTCTCGTATTCCATTTATTTTCTTCCTTTCTTTATCTAGTTTATTCTTGGATTATTATATCATATATTTTTGTGTATTTGAAGAGGTAAGAAAAAGTTATATTAATAAAAGAAAAAAGCTAAATAAGTTTTACCTTAATTAGCTTTTCTATTATTAAATTTTTCTTTTGTAATTAAATATAGTTTAAATTATTTTTTACTTTATTTAATTTCTTGATTCTACAAGAATCTTGATTCCGAGTTCTGTCCTCACCTTCTACCTCAACTTCCGCAAAAGCTGGTACACATACTAAATCTACTCCAGATGGTGCCACAAATCCTCTCGCGATTGCCACTGCCTTAATTGCTTGGTTTAATGCTCCTGCTCCGATTGCTTGCATCTCTGCTTTGTTACTTTCCTTTACCAAACCAGCAATTGCTCCTGCTACTGAATTTGGATTTGATTTTGATGAGATTTTTAAAACTTCCATTTGTTTGTGCCTCCTCTAATTTATTTTTTTGTTTCATTTGAACAATATTATTTATATTATATTTCACAAACAATGTCTAGTACTTTTTGGTAAAAACTGGAAGTTTCGTTCGCGTAGAATTAATGTTTTTCGACATTTTCTAGTAATTAATTCTAGTAATTTTTTTCGTTTTACAAGTTTCATCATCAATTTCAAAAATACAACCATTAAGCATTGTTTCTCCTTTTGCAACTCTATACTTTTCTGGAAGAGATGTAACAAATCTCTTTAATGATGCTTCTACTTCCATTCCTATTACTGAATTTTTTGGTCCTGTCATTCCTATATCTGTTATATAACCTGTTCCTTTTTCTGTTATTCTTTCATCTGCTGTTTGTACATGTGTGTGTGTACCAAATAATACTTGAACTTTTCCATCTAAATAATAACTCATTGCTATTTTCTCTGCTGTTGCTTCTGCATGGAAATCTACAACTATTACATCAACTTTATCTTTTATTTTTTCTATTATTTTATTTACTACTAAGAATGGATTTTCTGAAAGTACATTCATATCAGTTCTTCCAATTAGGTTAATTACAGCTATTTTTTTTCCTTTACATTCATATATTCCATATCCTTTGCCACAAACTCCTTCCGGATAATTTGCTGGTCTAATTAGTTTTGGTGCATTTATAAATGAAAATATATCTTTTTTGCCCCATGTATGGTTTCCCATGGTTACTGCATCTGCTCCACATGCTAAAATTTTTTCAAATTGCTTTGCTGTAATTCCCATTCCTTCTGCAACGTTTTCTCCATTTACAATTATAAAATCTATATTATTTTCTTCTTTTATTTTTGATATCTCTTTTTCTAATTTTTCTAGTCCTATTTCTCCGACTAAATCTCCTATTGCTAATATTTTCATTTGTCTTCCTCCTCTTCTTTGTAATATGATACTACATTTTTAAGCTTAACGCAAGGTATTAGGAGAAAAAGATTATATTTATTACTATGAATAAAGCGCATAGGCGCTCTTTGTTCGTGCCCGATTTAAGTTTCGAGCCTAAAGGCGAGAAAACTTAAAGGGCAACGCTAAAGCCTTTTATCTAATAGAAATTTCAGAGAAATTTCTTATCAGAAAAAAAAGGATTAATAATATATTTTGTTAAGCTTTGCAGTCGCAACTTACAAAATAAGTTTTTAAATGTAAGTTGCTCCATTCGCCCTTCGCTTCGCTCCGGTTGGTCGCTTACGCAGTTTAACAAAATATATTATTAATCCTTTTTAGATATTTAACTTTTTAGATATTTAACAAAAAAATAAGTAATGATTAGACAATCATTACTTATTTTTTATTGTAAAACAACAAGGTTCCTAGGTACCCTCCCACAATCTTCGATTGTGATGGTGGGTAATATTCTTATTTGTTAAGATTAAATTTTATTTTGCATATTCTATTGCTCTTGATTCTCTTATAACATTTACTTTTATTTGTCCTGGATAATCCATTTCATCTTCTACTCTTTTTGCAATATCTCTAGCCATTATTGTCATATCTGCTTCTGATACTTTTTCTGGTTTTACAATTATTCTGACTTCACGACCAGCTTGTATTGCATAAGATTTATCAACTCCGTCAAATGAATCTGCAATTTCTTCTAGTTTTTCTAGTCTCTTTATGTATGCTTCTAATGTCTCACGTCTTGCTCCTGGGCGAGATGCTGAGATTGCATCTGCTGCTTGTACTAAGACTGCTTCTAATGTTTGTGGTTCTACATCTTCATGATGGGCTTCTACTGCATTTATTACTAATGGATTTTCTTTGAATTTTTTAAGTATCTCTACTCCTATTTCAACATGTGTTCCTTCCATATCATGGTCTAGTGCTTTTCCTATGTCATGTAAAAGGCCTGCTCTTGCAGCTCTTTTGCTATCTAATCCTAATTCTTCTGCCATGATTCTTGCAAGATTTGATACTTCTATTGAGTGATTAAGAACATTTTGTCCATAACTTGTTCTATATTTAAGTTTTCCTATTAACTTAATAAGTTCTGGATTTAATCCAATAACTCCTGTTTCAAGTGTTGCTCTTTCTCCTTCTGATTTTATAGTTTCTGCAACTTCTTCTTTTGCCTTCTCAACCATCTCTTCTATCTTAGCTGGGTGTATTCTACCGGTCTTCTATTAATTTTTCTAGTGCAATTTTTGCTACTTCTCTTCTTAATGGATCAAAACCTGATAATACAACAGCTTCTGGTGTATCATCTATTATTAAATCTATACCAGTAAGAGTTTCTAATGCTTTAATATTTCTTCCCTCTCTACCAATGATTCTTCCTTTCATTTCATCACTAGGAAGTGCTACTATTGATACTGTTGTTTCTGATGTATGGTCTGCTGCACATTTTTGTATTGTATATGTTATTACTTCCTTTGCGTTTTTTGTTGCTTCTTCTTTGACTCTTTCATTCATTTCTTTAATTAAGTTTGCTTTCTCATTTGCCATTTGTTTATCAAGTTCTGATAATATTTTAGCTTTAGCTTCCTCTTCTGTTAACCCTGATATTCTTTGAAGTTCTTCCATTTGTTTATCAATTGTAGTTTGTAGTTCTCTCTTTTTATTTTCTACCTCTTGCATTTTTCTTTCTATGTCTTTTTCTTTTTGTTCAAAACTTTCTGATCTTTTATCAAGGTTTTCTTCTTTTTGTATAAGCCTTCTTTCTTGGGCTTGTACTTCGCCTCTTCTCTCCCTAATCTCTTTTTCAAGTTCACTTCTTTCTTGCATAATTTCTTCTTTTGCTTTAAAAATTTCTTCTTTCTTAACATTCTCGGCTTCTTTTTTTGCAAGGTCTAATAATCTTGCTGCTTCACTTTCTGCTCCTTCAATTTTTGACTCTGCAATTTTTTTTCTAATAAATATACCTATTGGAATAAATATTATTCCTGAGATTAGGACAGTAGCGATTATGGTTACAATGTTATCCATAAAATCTCCTCTTTCCTATTTAATTTTCAATGTACAGATAATATATAACTAATTTATTTTAGAATATATTTTAACTTACTATAATATTTTATACGTATTATTGTAAACTGTCAAGTGGTTTTGGCTATTTTGTTTCATGTTAGTTATTTACTTGTTCTTCACTTGTAACCACATCTGTATTTTCATTTTTTATTTGGTTATCTGCTTCATTTCCATTGTTTAATAATCCTACTGTTGAGCCAATTAATAAAAATAGCACTATTACTGCAACCATCATTAATAATAATCCTATAGCAGATACTCCGTTTTCATTTCTAATTTTTTTCATATCTTATTCCTCCCTAATTTTATATATAGTTTTGTTAATTCTTCAATAGTTATATTGTTATTATACACTATTTTTTGTACTTTGGGAAGAGGAAAATCATCAGTAATCCATTTTGAAATATTACTATTTTAAGCTCAAATTACTTTCAGTTATAATTTAATCTACTTTTGTCATATTAACTTTCTTTCTGTCGTATTTTATCTTGTATTATTTGATAATTTGTAGTATAATACTTTTTGTCATATTAAGATATGGCAATTTTATTTTTTGTGGAGGTTATCATGAAAGCTTTAATTAGTGTATCTGATAAAACAGGTATTGTTGAATTTGCAAAAGAACTTGAAGCTTTAGGAATTGAAATTATTTCAACTGGTGGTACATACAAAAGACTTAAAGAATCAGGAGTTAACGCAATTGAGATTTCTGATCTTACAGGTTTTCCTGAATGTCTAGACGGAAGAGTTAAGACACTTCATCCAAAGGTTCATGCTGGAATCCTTGCTATGAGATCAAAGGAAGAACATATGAAACAATTAAAAGATTTAGGAATTGACACTATTGATTTTGTTGTTGTAAACCTTTATCCTTTCAAACAAACTATGCTTAAAGAAGGTGTAACAAGAGCAGAATGTGTTGAGAACATTGATATTGGTGGTCCTACAATGCTTAGAAGTGCTGCTAAAAACTATCAAGATGTTACTGTTATAACAGATCCTAATGATTATGAAATTGTTTTAAATGAGTTAAAAACTAATGGTTCTGTTTCATTAGATACTAAATTCTATTTAATGAATAAAGTATTTGAACACACAGCAAACTATGATGCAATGATTTGCAATTATTTAAAGAATGAAAGACATGATGAAAGTTTTCCAAATGCTCTAACTCTTACTTATGAAAAAGTTCAAGATATGAGGTATGGTGAAAACCCACATCAAAAAGCAGCTTTATATAAAGAAATCGGCAAATGTGAAGGTTCTCTTACTATAGCTACTCAATTAAATGGAAAAGAGCTTTCTTTCAATAATATAAATGACACAAATGGTGCACTTGAATTATTAAAAGAATTTGATGAACCAACTGTTGTTGCTTGTAAACATGGAAACCCTTGTGGTGTTGGTTCTGGAAAAGATATTTATGAAGCTTGGACTAAAGCTTTTGCAGCAGATAAAACTTCTATCTTTGGTGGTATTGTTACTGTAAATAGAGAAGTTACTTTGAAAATGGCAGAAGAAATGAAAGAAATTTTCTTAGAGGTTATAGTTGCTCCTTCTTATGAAGAAGAAGCACTTGAAGTTCTAAAACAAAAGAAGAATTTAAGACTTCTTGAGCTTCCTAGTATAAAAGTAAAACAACCTGAAGGTTCTTATGATATTAAGAAGATAAATGGTGGAATTATTGTTCAAACAATAGATTCAAAACTTTTAGATGATTATAAAGTAGTAACTGATAGAAAACCTACTGACAAAGAACTTGAAGATATGTTATTTGGTTTAAAAGTTGTAAAATTTGCTAAATCTAATGGTATTGTTCTTGCGAAAGATAAACAAACTATTGGAATTGGTCCTGGACAAGTTAATAGAATTTGGGCTGTAAAACAATGTGTTGAACATTCTAAAGAACTTATTGGCGAAGGTGTGACAAATGGTGCAATCTTAGCATCTGATGCTTTCTTCCCATTTGATGATTGTGTAGAAGCAGCTCATGAGGCAGGTATAACTGCTATTGTTCAACCAGGTGGTTCTCTTCGTGATCAAGATTCTATTGATAAATGTAATAAGTATGGAATTGCAATGATATTTACAGGAATGAGACATTTCAAACATTAAAATTTAGATTAAATAATAAAATAAAAAAGTTGTCCTTTATTAACCTTGCTGCCTATAAACTACAAATTAAATTAATTTATAAGTAGTTTGCTCCATTTCGCACTTCGCTTGCGCGGTTAATAAAAACAACTTTTTTATTTTACATTATTATTCTTTTATGATATAATTTAGAAAATTTCGGAGGTAAAAAATATGTATAATGTTATTGTAAGTGGTGCATGTGGTAGAATGGGAAAAGAAGTTATTTCTAAGCTTTCAGAAAATGCTAATTTAAAAGTTGTTTGTGGTGTTGATAAACAAGGTACAAATCCTGATTTTCCTATTTACCCAAATGCTTCAAGTATCAAAGATGATGCTGATATTATTATAGACTTTTCACAAGTTCATTTAAGTTTAGATATGCTTGAATATGCTAAAGAAAAAAATATCCCAATAGTTATAGCTACTACTGGTTTTAATATGGAGCAAGAAAAAATTATTGAAAAATATAGCAAAACTATCCCTGTATTTAAGTCTGCAAATATGTCTTTTGATATAAATCTTATGTGTAAGATTTTATCTAAGCTTGCCCCTCTTCTTTCTAATTCTGATATAGAAATAACTGAAACACATCATAGAAACAAAATAGATGCTCCAAGCGGAACTGCTCTTTTACTTGCTAATAGCATCAATAATGCATTAGGTGGTAAGATGAAATATGTTTATAACAGACACGATTTATCTCAGAAAAGAGAAAATGATGAAATTGGTTTTTCTTCTATTAGAGGTGGAAATATTGTAGGCGAACATACTGTACAGTTTTTTGGCCCTTATGAAACTTTTGAGATTAAGCATACTTCTTATTCAAGGTCTGTTTTTGCAGAAGGTGCAATTAAAGCTGCAGAATTTATGATTGGAAAACCTGCTGGCCTTTATTCTATGAATGATTTGGTGTAGAAATAAATATAACTTTATCATTACTGGAATATACAATAGATTATTTATATTATTTGGGAGTTTTTTACAAAACGCTAAAAAACTCCCAATAATTATATATCATTATTTTGAAATAGGTAATAATCAAATTCTATTATGCAATTTCAATAACTCTTTTAAATTGATCATTACTATACTTTTTTATATCTAATATATTTAACATATCATATTTCTCTTTTACTTTTTCAAAATATTCTTTTATATCTTTTTTTTCTATTATATTATTTGAATTTTCTGTTGGTAGCAGACCTTTTCTTGCGTTCATCCATGGTGTTTCATAGTGTGACATTTTTTCTAAAGCTTTTCCGTTATAATATCCGAAATACTTAACAACTACATCAAGTATGTCTCTTTTTTCATCTACTATAATGTCTTCTATGTCGTAATCTATATCTATTAATATATTAGCTGACTTAAATTCTTTATACTTATCATATATATCAACATACACTGGTCCATGAACCCATGCCTCGCAATCTTCGTCAAATAAAAATTTATCAAAAAATGCTTTATAGAATCCCTGTGCATAATACAAAATTTTTTGCAATGCTAATGGTGTAACTTCTTTCCCTTTAAAAATAATATATTCAGCAATTATCTCTATCTCTTTCTCAATTTCCAAGCTATATGTTTTCTCTTTCATTTCACTAATAACTTTCTTCACTTTATTATATGCCGTCTCAGTAATAAGATTTTTATTTTCTTCAATTAACTGATTCATATATTTTTCATCTTTTAAAATTTTATATAATTGATCTGAATAAACCTTTGATGGAACATCTCCGTTTAGATATCTAATTAGCGTAACTTCTCCCCATCCTAATAACTTAGAAAGCGGTTTTTTACCTATTTTATATTTGCTTAATATTTGATTTATTTCTTCTGTTGTAATTATTTTTTCTTCATTTCTATATGCCTTGTCAATTCTAATTAAATTTTCATCATTTAGCTCATTTGAACTAATTTCTTCTCCGCAGTTTTTACAATATCCAATTAATCTTTTATAATTATAATTTTTTCCTTTTATTTCTACTTTATCATTAATTTCTTTTATTTCATATTCTACTAATTTATTACATTTTTCACAAAAACCTTTATCCATAAATAAACTCACCGCCTCTTACAAAAATAATTTTTTTATTTTCTTTTCAGGCTCATGAAATGAAATTATTACAACAAAATTATTATCTTTTTGCACAATTTTAACATATACCTCCTTTTTCTCAATTGTGCCCCAATTGTTTAATTCATATTCTCTACAAAAAACATATAACTTTTCTTCAGGATTATTATAGTCATCTGCTGAATAACAAAAGTCGTTTGTTTCTCCTTCCTGTTACATATTTCTTTTTTCCTATATTTTCCTCCTTGTTATATTTTTTATTAATATTTTAAATATTATTATAAATATTGGTATTAATTGATACTATTTTAACATTTTATGATACTGTTTGTCAAGTGTTGCTTGTTATTTTATTAAAATCACTTATGAATTTTTGAATAAATTTTTATTTAAATATCTTTCTATTTCCTCTGCTCCTTTTCTTCCTGACCTCGCAGCCCACGCAACTGTTGACTTTTCTCCGCATAATATCTCCTGCGACAAATACTTTTTCCTGCGAGGTCATTTGATTTTCATCTGATTTTATATAGCCCCATTCATTTTTTTCTAAATTTAATTTTTCTAAGACTTCACTTTGTGGTTTTGAACCAACTGCCATAACTACATAGTCCATATCTAATAAATAATTACTATTTTCTATGTTTACGGGTTTTTCTCTATCTCCTTCTACTTTGATAAGCTCCGTCTTTATACATTCTATTTTTTCTACTTTTTCTTTTCCTAGTATTTTTACTATATTGTTTTGAAAAAGAAATTCTACTCCTTCTTCTATTGCTGATTCTATTTCTTCATCTTCTGCAGGCATTTGTTTTCTTGCTCTTCTATATATAACTGTTACTTTTTTTGCCTTTTTTCTATTTATTGTTCTCGCAGTATCCATTGCAGTATTTCCTCCACCAATTACTGCTACTTTTTTTCCCTCAAAATCAGGATAATTTCCATTTTCTAAAAGTTCGTTTCCTCCATATACTCCTTCTAAATCTTCCCCTTCTATTCCCATTTTTGATGAGACATTTGCTCCAAAGCAAAGTAAAATTGCGTCAAAATTTTTTTCTAATTCTTCTAAGCTAAGATTTTTTCCTAACTCTTTTCCTAAATTTACTTTTATTCCTAGGTCTAGTATTTTTTCAACTATTTCTTTAACAATATTTTTTGGAAGTCTAAAATCTGGTATTCCATGAACTAAAAGCCCACCTAATAACTGATATTTTTCAAATATAGTAACATCAAAGCCATCTTTTGCTAGAAACGCTGCCGCCGTTAGTCCTGCTGGGCCTCCTCCAACTATTGCAACTTTTTTATCTTTTTTCTCTCCTATTTTTTCTATTTTCCAATTTTCTTTTATTGCCATATCTCCAATAAATGCCTCAAGTTCTCCTATACTTACCGCTTCTCCTTTTATTCCTCTAATACATGACCCTTGGCATTGTTTAAAGTGCGGGCAGATTCTTCCGCAGACTGATTCTAATACTGTTGTATTTGATAAGATTTCATATGCTTTTTTGTATTGTTTTTCTTTAATGCATGCTATAAAGTCTGTTATATCATTTCCTAATGGACAGCCTTTTTGGCAAGATTTTGTTTTACAACTTAGGCAATATTCTGCTTTTTTTTGTATTTCTTCTATTTCCATTACTATATATTTCTCCTTATATTATTATATATTTTAGATATATATTTATTTTTATAAATAACCTTGCTGTCGCAAGCTACAAATTAAATTATTTATAGGTAGCTTGCTCCATATCGCACTTCGCTTCGCTACGTTTAATCGCTTACGCGGTTATTTATAAAAATAAATATATATCTAAAAAGACAATTTTATTTATAAAACATCTATATATGTAAAATCAAAATTTTATCAATAATAGTTTTTAAACTCAGTTATTTTTCTCTATTTCATCTAACATCTTTTTAGCAAGTTTTAAATCTTTCCAAAAATCTATCTTCTTAGTTTCATCTCTCAATAATGCTGCTGGATGCCATGTTGGCAAATATTGTATTCCGTTTTTTTCTATCCAATTTCCTCTTGCCTTTGTTATACCATACTCTTCCCCTAATATATTTTTTAATGCTACACTTCCAAGTAGCACTATTATTTTTGGTTTTACTAGTAATACTTGGTTTCTTAAGTAATCCATGCAAGCTGTTGCCTCATCTGCTTCTGGGTTTCTATTTTGTGGAGGTCTACATTTTACAATATTGGCTATGTATACTTCTTCCCTTTTTATTCCAAGTCCTATAAATGCCTTGTCCATTAATTTTCCTGCTTTTCCAACGAAAGGTTCTCCTTGCTCGTCTTCGTCTGCTCCTGGTCCTTCCCCTATAAACATCAAATCTGCATTTTTATTTCCTACTCCGAATACTATATTTTTTCTTGTATCTCCTAATTTACACTTTTTGCAATTTTCTATGGATTTTTCTAGTTCTTCCCATGTATCATACATTTTATTTTTTCCTTTCTATACTAGGTGTCAGAAGAGCACAGTTTTTCTTGTTATTCTTTTAATTTTTAGACAAATCTTTAGTTACAACTCTAAAACTATTTGTTTGTGCTGACTACTGGATTTTCCATCATTTCTATTTTTTCTTTTGCAAAAGTATCTATTTTTACCTTTATACCAATTGGTATTACTGTTTTAAACACTCCATGTCCAAAGTTATCTGATTTTACTATTGGAAATTTTGAATCTTCTAAAACATCCATTACTATTTTCTCAAGTGGAATTTTGCTTTCATGTTCATAGTTTCCAAGCCACAAGCCTTTAATTTTATCAAATACACCATTTTGTTTCATTTTATATAAGTAATTGCTTACAAATCCTGGAGGGCTCTCAAATCCCAATTCTTCAATGAATAGAATTTTATCTGTTACATCTACTTTATATTTTCCATCAATCAAGCTTGAAAATAAACTTAAATTTCCGCCGTATAAGTATTCCCTCTGCTTGTCCGATCATTGATTACTTTATATTTTCCATCATATTCTTTTACTATTTGCTCTTCTCCGATTTATCGTGATTTTACTTGGATATTCTCCAAAGCTTGTATCATTTTCTATAAATCTTTTTATTACTTCTTTATAACCATAGTCTGTTTCTTCTGATGAAAGTGATTTAAAATTTGGTCCGTGAAATGTGACTAATCCTGTTCTAGCATAAATTTCATTTATTAGTGACGTTGGGTCGCTATATCCACAAATTATTTTAGGATTTTCTTTTATTAAATTAAAGTCTAAATATTCAAAAGTTGAGTTTGAATTATACCCACCTTCTGCACAAAATATTGCTTTTACTTCTCTGTCTTTAAACATCTCGTTTATATCTTCCGCTTTATGTTTTGCGGTTTCTCCATATCCAAGCGGATTTTCATAAACATGCTTTCCAAACTTTATATGAAGTCCTAAATCTTCCATAAGTTTTACTGATTTTTTTATATCTTCTATATCTTCATCAAGTACTGGATCTGATGCTGCAACAATTCCGAATTGTATCTCCTTTTTTTAGTGCTTTAGGTTTCATTCATTTCCTCCTTGCGTATCAAATTTAATTTTATTTAAACTTGCATGTTAAGTTAATAATATCAAACTAATAAAATTTATTTCATTAATTTTAACATTATTTCTTTTGGTAATTTCAAGTCTTTAAATTTTATTGCTGCTTCCATTTGCATAGCTTTTGGGTATTCTTCAAAATGTTTTTCTATAAATCTTACTTTTTCGTTATTAAAAGCAAGTTCTAGAACTTTTTTCTTAATATCTTGACTTGTTATACTGTCATAGTTCTTACATAAGAAATCAATATTTTTATTTTCTAATTCTTTCTGTATCAATTCTTTTTTTATATTTATATTTTGTAAATATTTAAAATTTCTATATATAAATTCTATATTGCCCTTATTATATTCCTTTTCTAATATTTCATTTTTTAATTTTAAATCTATACTTTCTAAATACTTTTCCACCAATTTTAGGTTTCCATTTTTATATATTTCACTTATAATTTCAGTTCTTAAGATTTCATTTGCATTTGACAAATCTATCTCAAAATCTAATAAGTTTCCTTCTTTATATTCTTGCATTAATTGCTCTTTTGCATTTTGTTTTTCTTCCTCTGCTTTTACACCCTTATTTTGTATATCTAGATATTTTTTTTGCACACTTGATAAATCTTTTTTATGTCTTTTTACAAATTTTATTTCTCCATCTCTAAGTGCTAGAGATAATAGTCTTTTTTTGCTTTCTTTGCTTAAGTCATCATAGACCATTTCTATATAATCAAAGTTTCTTTTCTTATACTCATCTCTTGCACGTGTATCTATATCTATATAATAGTTTTCTTTACCTATAGAATCATATCCATATTCCCAAATAAAAGCTCCTGTGTAGTTTATATTTATATTATTGTTTTTGATTACATCTCTATATTTCCAAATATCCTTATTCATACTCGTTAAATCAAAATCTACCATTTGCTTTACATTTTCAAGTCCGTTTGTTCCTTTTACGATTTTTCTTTCTAACATGTCAAGATATACTATATCTGTTGTTATTCTTGCTTCATATGGCACTTCATATTCTTTTAACCTTTTTATATATTCTTCTGGAAGATTCTCGTTTGTATATTCTAATTTTGCCTTACTATTTTGAAATTTTCCAAATACTGTGCATCCTCTAAAATCACATTTTTTCACATCTGCAATTATTTCTCTTATATTTATTCCATCTTCAGATACAATTATAGGCCTTATTGTCGCAAGATTTATTATACAGCCTGTATTTTTTAAGTTTATATTGGTTGTTACAAATACTTTTTTTCCGTTATTTCTTTCTTTCGAAATTCCAGCCATAAAAGTATGTAAATATATACCACTTAAGTCTTCTCCTTCAAAATCCATGTCTGGAAGTTCTATATAAAAATCTGTTGGTTTTAGTTCTCCTTTGCTTTTTTTCATCTTATCTACTAATTTGTCTCTATACATCAACACATATTCTAAAGCCTCTTTATCAGTTAAGCTTAAAAAATTTTCCCATCCTAATAACTTTTTTATTTTTATCTTTGTATTTTTTTCAAATTTTAACAATTGATTGTATAAAATAATTCTGGCTTGTTCGTCCATTTTACATTTCCTTCTTTCATGTTAAAGTTATTATACTTGCATTTCTTCCTGACAATTCCTTATCTTGCCTATATGAATGTAATTTTTTAGAATTACATTTTGTACAGATATTGCTTTCTATAATATTTTTTGGATCTAATCCCTCTTCCTCTAAGAAAATTCTATTTATTAATACTGTATCTATATTATATTTAGAATTGTTTTTCTTTTCTATTATTTGTTCTATTTCTTTTCTATTTTTAAATTTATTATAAAACATTTCTTTTACATCTTCGTCTACTTCAAAACAGCATTTTTTTATACTTGGTCCTATCACACATATTAAATCTTTAGGATTGCATCCGTATTCTTGTTCTAGTTTCTTTACTGCTTTTCTTCCTATTTCTTTATATGTGCCTTGCCAACCTGAGTGTATATTTGCAATAACGTTTTTTGTAGGATCATAAAAATATAATGCTATACAGTCTGCAAAGGATAATGATAAAATTTTATCTTTTTGGTTTGTCATTAATCCATCTACATTTTGGAAATCTTCTGTGTATATTCCTGGTTTTTGATTGTTTACAACTTTTATTTCATCTGTATGAGTTTGTCTTGGTCTATATATATTCTTTTCATCTAAGTCTAAAGCTCTACATATTATTTTGTAATTTTCTTCAATTTTATTTTTATTTGCTTCGTAATTATTATTATGTCCAACATCAAGTGGTTTTAATGTATAACAATGTTTTATTTTATCACTGTATTCTAGCAATCTTCTAAATTGCAGATATTCTACATCTCCTTGATATAAATGTATTACGTTTTCATTTGAAAGATTTTCTCCACTAAATATCTCTTGTATCTGATATTCTAACTTTTCTCCATCATTTATGATACAATAATTTGCATGTGTTTTTAAAAATGTTTCTTGCTTTTGTGCCTCTATTCTTGCATTTGCTAATTCTTCTGATATCTTATCTCTTTTTATGATTCTTTTTATGCATGTTTCTTTTTTAGCAATTACTCCTATCGTTATATCACAAATTTTATCTAATCCAGATTCAAATAGAAGTGGCACATCTATTACAACTACTTCTTCTTTTGTTTTATCTATTTCTTCTTTTATTCTTTTTACTACATATTTATCTGTGATAATATCCAGTTTTTCCTTTTTTTCTTTATCAAAAAATATAAGTTCTGCAAGCTTTTTTCTATCTATTTCTAAATCTTCATCTAAAATTTCTTTTCCGAAGGTTTCTACTATTTTTTTATAGTAGTCTTCTCCGCTTCTTTCTCAAAGATTTAGCTACAATATCTGCATCTATGTGTCTTCCATTTTTCATTTGACATATCTTTTCTGATACTGTCGATTTTCCCGATCCGGAAATTCCAGTTATTCCAATTATTTGCATAACTTCTTCCTTTCTCGCATCTTTTAAAATTGAATTTTTTATTTTTCTTTTGATAAATTTTCATTAGTTTTCTTTTGATAAATTTTGAAATTGATTTTAAGCAATTTGATTTAATTAAATTAATAAATTTTTTTTATCTTTTAGTACTTCTGCAACTGCTTTTGGTACAAATTTTGATACATCTTCTTCTGCATTATATAGCTCCATGACCATACTTGATGATAAATATCCTAAATTTCCTGCCCTAAAGTAACATGTATCCATCTTTGAATATTCATCATTGATCTCTGCTATTGTTTCTTCATACTCATAATCTGTTCCATTTCTTAGTCCTCTTATCAAAATCTCTGCACCATATTCTTTTGCAACTTTTGCAGTTAAACCATCATATATTATTACTTCTGCATTTGTTATTTTTTCTGCTTTCAAGGTTTTTTCGATGGCCTCTTTCATTTTGTTTTTATCTACTCTGTTTCTTTTTTCTGCATTTTTTCCAATTCCAATTATGACTTTGTCAAAACATTTTACTGTTTTTTTGACTATTGCTAAGTGACCGATTAGTAAATGGATCAAATGATCCTGCATAAAAACCTATCATTCCCATATTAAACATCCTTTCCTATTTTTTAATTACTTATAGCAATATTATATAATTTTATTCAATTCCGTTCTCCAAGGCGTTTAATTTATATTGGTTTTATAAATAATTGATACACATTTTTATTTGATAAAGCAAATAATTTCTCAATGTCGAACTCATTTCAAAAATTATATAATATTGCTATCTATCAGTTGTTTACGATTTTTAATCATTTGCAATTTTTTCCCAGATTTCATCCTTCTTTAGTATTGGAATATAGCTATAATTGTTATCAGCTTTATTATTATCAAATCCACATATTGCTCTATATTCGCAATATTCACATGGCACTTTTTGATTTTTGTTATATGGTTTCATATCTATTTTACCACTTAATATTTCTTTTGATATATTTTTTATCGTTTTTATTATATATTTTTGAAGTAGTTCAAATTGCTCCTTTGTTGCTGTTGAAGATAATTTTTCGCTTATTATATCATCTTTTCCAAGATATACTGGAATAAGTTCTGAATAACCTTGTTCTAAGCTCTTATCCATCATTTTTACTACTTTAACATTTGCTAAAACTAAACCTTTCATTTTGAAGTTTTTTCTGATTGCTGATTCTAGTTCTTCTTCAGTTGCTCTTTTGTCTGCTTTTATTATTGGCTCTATTAGGTTGAAATATAACACTCCTGCTGGCTGTATATTTTCTTCTTTTGACATTGCATCCATATATGTTAAAAGCTGAAGTTGTAGACCATACATTACATCATTTAAATCTATGTCTTTTACTGAAGATTTATAGTCAATGATTCTTAAGTATTTTCCATCTTCTCCTTTTGCAATATCTACTCTATCTATTTTTCCTATTATCTCTACTTTTTTTCCGGTCTTCTAAATCAATTTCAATTGGTTTATATTTTTTATCTTCTCCAAATTCTATTTCTGTTCCAAATACGTCAAATTCACTTTCTTTTATTGTTAAAATTATATATTTCATTGCTTTTAAAACTAGTCTTTTTAATCTCATAAATTGACTCTTAAACTTTGCTGTACTTATGAATATATAGTTCTGTGGTAATCCTAATTTTTCTTCTATTATTTCGTTTATTATTTCTTTTACTTTTTCGTCTTCTATATCTCTTACAGATATTTCAAGCTCTTCTAATTTTACAAAGAATGCATCTATTACTTCATGCATAAAGCTTCCTGTATCTATGCTCTCTACTTTAAATGTTCCTTTTTCTTCTAGCTTTAATCCATATCTTAAGTAAAATGAAAATGGGCAAGATTTATATTTTTCAAGTCTTGAAACACTTGTCCTTAATTTATTTCCATATAGCTTTTCTACATTTTCTTTGCTTAATGTCTCTGGCAAGTTAGAAAAATCTAAAGCTTTTACTGCATTTTCTAACTTCACTTTCCAATTTTCATCTTGCTCAAAAATTTTATATATTTCAAACCATGTTTCATCTATTTCTTTTTTATCTTTATAGTTTCTAATATTTAACAAAAGTTCGTCAAAAGTTGCTTTTTTGTTTGTTATTCTTTTTGGTCTTGTTATAATATCACTTTCTTCTTTTAGTTTTGGAAATATCTTTTTTATTTTAAGTAATAATACAGAAGGTTTTAGAGCTTGCGAATCACTATCTGCTGAAACATAAGACAAATATATCTTTTCTTCACTAGTTGTAAATGCTTTATAAATATTGAAATTATCATTGTATAGAGCCTCTAACGTGGTTTTTGCAAGTTCTATATCTATATTTTTTAAGTTTTCTCTGTCTTTATCGTTTAAGAATCCTTCATCATTATTAACAGTTGGAAAGCTTCCATCATTTATTCCAATTATGAATATTATTTTAACTTTATGACTCCTAGATCTGTCAACATCTCCTACTGTCACTTGATCTAGTCCTGCTGGTATTTTACCTAATCCATTTTCTGAAAATGATATTTTTAAAAGATTTGTATATTTATCAAAGGTTAGTTTTTCTTCTCCAAATATCTTTACTATTTCGTCTAATATTTTTATTACTGTATTAAAACTTGTTTCGTATTCTTGTGCTAAATCTTTATTATCTTTTTCTAAAATTTGTGCCTTTTTTTGAAGTTTTTTATCTATTTTGTTTTTTATTAAAAACTCATATATAGCTTTTGTTAAGCCCTCAGCATTATTGTTTGCGGTATAATTTTCTTTAAATTCTAAAAGTGGAGTTACTATCTTTCTTCTTACTTCGTTTAGATGTGCTAATTTTTCTTTATCTTCTTCTCCAAATTTCCAATCTTCTTTATACCATTTGCTATACTTTATTCCCCATCTTTTTGCATAATTTTCTATCTGGTAAACGTCACTTTCTTTTATGTCTAAAAAGCCTGTTTTTATATACGAAATAACACTATCATATGACCAGTTTTTAGCAAATATATCTAAAAAACTGATTATATATTTTATTAATATGTTTTGGCTTAAATCTTTCTTTTCATCTATATATACAGGTATATCATATTTATCAAAAACGGCTTTTATTATTCCTGAATATGTATCTAAATTTTTTGTAATTATTCCTATCTCTTTAAATTTTACTTTGTTTTCTCTTACTTCTTCTATTATTTTGCATGCGACTTGTTCTATTTCTGAATAGGGATTAACTGCTAGGAATAATTTTATGTTAGTATTCTCGCCTTTATATTCTTCATATATATTAGAGTATATATTTCTTTCAAGATGCTGTAATTCATCATTTTTAAACCTATATTGTTTATCCAAAAATACTGGTTTTTCTACTTCTATATTGTTTAAATTTGCAATATTTATTAATTTTTCTACTGCTATTCTATTGCTATAGAACAAATCTGAAGCTTCATCTATGTTTATTTTTTGTTTGTTTTTAGCAATTATGCCATAATCTTTTTGCATGCTTTTTTGTGATGCAGTATCAATAGATAATTCGTCTAGGCAAATACTTACATTTATTTCTTTTGCAACTTTCATAAGCTCTTCTATTACTCTATATTCTTGTGGTGTAAAACCTGCAAATTCATCTATACATATTACGGAATCGTTAAACATATCTGTGTTTTTTATATTCTCTGCAAGTATTGTTAATATATCATTTTCATCTAGGAATCTTTCTGATATGTTTTCTTCATACTTATTATATATGTATTCTATATCTTCTAACTTAGATTTTAGATATTTATCTTCTATTTGTTCGTTGGCCTTTTTTAGGCTTTCTAATGTAACATTGTGTTTTTTAAATTCTGTTATAAGTTTTTCTATTACTTCTACATTTTGCATATTTTTCCCTAAAAATTTTAGGTCATTTTTCGAGTTATCTAATAGGTTGTATATAAGCATTGATTTTCCAAAGCTTTCTATATTTTTTAGGTTGTTCCCTATCTCTTTTACTACTCTATATGCCATACGGCTAAAGGTTAAAACTTCAGCATTAATACAAGCCCCCTCTACTTCTTCTAAAAGTTTCCTTTCAGCTGTAAAAGAGAACTGCTCTGGCGTAATTATATATATTTTTTGTGGATTGTTTATTATATCTTTTATGTATTTAAAAAGATATGTACTTTTTCCACTTCCTGCTTTTCCATATATTATTTTTAGTTTCATGCTTGTATTTTATCATAGATTTTTTAAAAAAGGAATACATATTTAAAAAACGTTTTTTTATTCTTGCTATGAAATAAGTCTACATTTTAAAGTTATTGACAAATCATAGTTATCTGTGTATAATAAAAGTAGGAAATGGTTCGCACAGATAATGCGTGCTACCTATATTTTAGATATACACCACTAGCTCTGTGGAAGCGTATGTGGTGTATTTTTATTATTGCCTATTAGTTAATATTATGTATATAATACTTAATAAGGCAACGTTTATAGTTAAAGAAGTTAGACATCCTATTATTAAGAATATTAAAAAATTTAACATATAAACACCACCTCCTATCTCTCGACAAATTCGAGAAATTAGAGGTAACACTCACATCTGCTTATTCCCATTTCCTATGTTTTAAACTATATAATAATTTTTACTAAAATGCAATAGATTAGAACAAATTTTTGTATTTAATTTTGATATAATATAAAGCAGTAAAAACAAAGACCTAGTATTTTTAGGTCTTTGTTTTACGCTTCTCTTTTCCAATAGAATAAATATTGCTGTGCAAGTCCTGCAAGTTCCGCATATTTTTCTTTTGCTAAACTTTGCAAAAGTTTTTTTGATACTTTATTTTCATCTTCCTCTTTTATATAAAGTTCATTCATTACTCTTCTAACCCACACATCTATTGGGAATACATCAAATTTCTTTAATGAAAATAGCATTATACAATCTGCAACTTTTCCTCCTACTCCAGAAAGAGTCATTAGTTTTTCTCTTAGGACTTCTACATCTTTTTCATTTTCTAATTCTTCTAATGTTATTTCTTTATTTAAGAACATTTTTGTTGTTTCATATATTCTCTTATCCCTAAAGCCTAAACCTAAAGCTCTTAAATCTTCTACACTTGCTTGTCCTAAAGCTTCCATACTTGGAAATGTATAATAGTCTTTTCCTTTATAATTTATTCTATCTCCATATTTTTTTGATATTCTTTCTATTATTCCTTTTATTCTAGGTATGTTGTTATTTGCAGAAATTATAAAAGAGATTATTGTTTCCCATAAGTCTTGATTTAATATTCTTATTCCTTGTCCATATTCTATACTTGTTTTTAAATAATCATCTATTTTAGATAGTTTTTCTTTTATTTTTTCATAATCTGTGTTCAAATCAAAATAATCTATGCAAACTGTCTTTATATCTCCATCACAGATACCTTCAAATATTATATTGTTTTTTTCTTTTTTTACATTTAATACATTATTTTTAAATATTCCTGTATAGCTTCCATCTTCTTCTTTGTTCCATCTAAAACATTGACCACATTCAAATATGTGTACTGGCTCAAAGGAATTTGCATTTTCTAGTATATATTTTTGCTCCATTTGTATTTCCTTTCTCTTTTAGTTCGTATTGTTAAATTTATATATACTTTGAGGATAGAAATTTATAAAATTTCTATCCTCTTTTCTTTTTTAGTAAAGATAGTTTTTATCCTTCTGGTTCAACTAAACCATAGTTTTTACCATCTTTTAATTTAAAGATTACATTTACTTTTCCTGTATCTACATTTATAAATGTTAAGAAGTTATTTCCTGGTTTTTCTTGTAATTTTAATTTTGCATCTTCTGGTGCTATTGGCTTTATCTCATAGTATAAAGTTTTTAATATTTCGTCCTCTATTTCTTTTTCTTGTGGTGCATAAGCTAATTCTTTTACTTTGATAGAATCTTCTTTATTTACTCTGTCTCTTTTTGTTTTAGCTTTTCTAATTTGTCCTTCTAGTATGTCTATATTCTTATCAATAGAAGCATATAAATCTTTATGTTCTGTTACTGCTCTAAATGTATTTGCTCTTGTAATTACATGCATTTCTGCAATTTGCATATTTTTTTCTGTTCTTATTGTAACATTTACGTCAAAATCTTCATCAAAATACTTTTGTATTCTTTCTAATTTCTTTTCTGTATAATCTTTTATTGCTTCTGTTGCTTTTATATCTTTCCCTGTTATTTTTACGTTCATAGGCTATTCTCTCCTTTTTTGTTTTTTTCTTAACCTCATTATATATTGTTTTTCATTATTTTTCAAGCCTTATTTTTAGGTTTTGTGAGTTTTATTCTAATATTATATTTAAAAGAGGGAAAATGATTTATTTTGGAGCTGCGTAAGCGACCAAACGTAGCGAAGCGAAGTGCGAAGTGGAGCAACTTACATATATATTTTAATTTGTAAGTTGCGACTGCAAAGCTCCAAAATAAATCATTTTCCCTCTTTCCAAAAATAAAAAGATTACAATATTACTTCTATCTCATAAATTCTTCCATTATCAATTAATTTTATCTTCTTTTCCTCTATTTTTTGTCCATCAACATAAAATTCTTTTACTTCATTCATTCCATTTTGACTTATATTTTTAACGTATATATTATATATACTTGTTTTATATTCATATCTTATTTTATATTCTTTCCAATCACTAGGTATACAAGGTTCTATTCTTAAAGTATCCTCTTCTATTTTTAGTCCCAATATATACTCGATTCCTGCTTTATAAAACCAACTGCTAGATCCCGTATACCATGTCCAGCCGTCCTCTTCCAAGAAGATTAGCATGTCCATATATGTCAGCTACAATAGTATATGGCTCTACTTTATATTTTAAAACTTCTTCTTTTGTTCTAGTGTGCTCAATAGGATTTATGATTTCATATAACTTTTCTGCTTTGTCATTTATTTTTAGCACTGCCATTGCAATTACTGCCCATATAGCTGCATGTGTGTATTGTCCTCCATTTTCTCTTACTCCTGGCAAGTATGCTTTTATATATCCTGGTTCTAAACTACTATTTTCAAATGGTGGGTCAAGCAATTTTATAATTCCTACTTCATAATTTACTAAATACTTTTCTAAATTCTCCATAGCAAGACGCTTTTTATCTTCATCACCTGCAGACGAAATTACAGACCAACTTTGAGCAATACTATCTATTTTACATTCTTCGTTTTTGCTACTTCCTAAAATTTCTTTTGTATCCATAAATGCTCTTTTATACCAATTGCCATCCCATCCCGCTTCATTTACTGCTTGTTTTAAGCTATTTTTTATTTTTTCATATTTTTGAATATAGTCTACTTTTCCTATTTTTTCACAAATTTTATCAAATCTATCTAAAATATTGTACAAGAAAAATCCAAGCCACACGCTTTCTCCTATTCCTTTATTTCCAACTGTACTAAAGCCATCATTCCAGTCTCCTGAGCCAATTTTAGGTAATAGATTTTCTCCAAAATTAAGTGACTTTTCTATTGCTTTTATACAATGGTCATATATACTTTCTACTTTCTCACTTTCTTCATATATATCATATTTTTCATCTTCACTTGCTTCTAATAAATTTCCTTTAATATATGGTACTTTTTCATCTAATATACCAAAGTCTCCTGTAAATTCTATATATTCACATACGGCATATACTAACCACAAAAAGTCATCCGAAAATCTTGTCCTTATTCCCCTTTTTGTATCATCATGCCACCAATGTTCTACGTCTCCTTCTTCAAACTGATGTCTTGCATGTTTTAATATTTGATTTTTTAGTATATCTCTTGAAATAAACTTCGTACTAAGTGCATCTTGAAGCTGATCTCTAAATCCAAATGCTCCCCCTGATTGATAATATCCTGTTCTTGCAAATAGTCTACATACCATTGTTTGATACATTGCCCATCCATTTAATATAATATCCATAGCTTCTTCTTCTGTTTTTATTTGCAATCTTCTTAAAGTTTTGTTCCAATATTCTTTTTCTAATTTTAATTCTTCTTCTGCTTTTTCTATGTCTTTATACTTTTCTACTTGTTCTTTAATAATTTCTTTTTCATCTTCTTCTCCTAACATTAAAATTAATTTTTTGTCTTCATATGCTTCAAGTTCTATTTCCAATTCTAACGCAATGCAAGATTTTGTTCCTAATGAATTTTCTTTGCTTAGTTCTACTTTTTCCAATCCTTCTGGATTACTTAAATCTCCATTTCCTACAAATGATAGATTATTTCCTGTATAAGATATAATTTTTTCACTACTTGATACATATACAAGTTTTGATAGACCTTCTCCATATATATTTTTTGCATAGATTACATTTTCTTCAAATTTTAAATCTATATATCCATCTGTCTTTGTTTCATCTTCACCTAAAACTGGTTTTATATAATATACAAGTTTTAGCTTTCTTTTTTCTGATGTAGTATTCTTTAGTCTTACAATATTTATTTTTATACTATCTTTATTTGGTACAAAAATTTCTGTCTCCTGTATTATTCCAAGACTTGCATGATAATATTTTGCATATCCAAATCCGTAATATACATAGTAATCTTCTTCATCTGGCATAGGTGATAAATTTAAACTCCATGTTTTTGCATAGTCTATATCTTTCAAATATATTATTTCTGATGGAATATCATTTGTAGGAGTATTAGCCCATGAAGTTATTCTATTAAGTCTACTATTTTTCTTCCATGTATATCCTCCCATGTTACTTGTTACTATTGTTCCAAAATTTTCGTTTGCAAGTACATTACTCCAAGGTGCTGGAATATTATCTTTTTTATTTAGTTTTATTATATATTCTCTTCCATCTTCTGAAAAGCCTCCATATTCGTTATAATATTTTAATTTGCTAAAGTCTATATTTGGTTTAATTGTTTCAAATTTTGAACATTGTAATTCTTGTTTTTCTTTTGATATTGTTTTTTCCAATTCTTGAGAATTTATTTTACTACTCAATTCTTGAGAATTTATTTTACTGCTCTTTTCATTTCCAATGTTTTTTATTTGCTTTTTGTAATCTTCTTCCATTTCTTTTACTGCATCATACACACTACCTTTATTCGCCTGCAAAATCAAATTTGCTCTTAATGTAAATAAGTCTTCATCTTCTATTTCATTTGCATTTAAAAGGAATATTCCTCCGCTAATATTTTGCAAGTATCCTATTTGCATGTTTAAGATTTCTTGTATTATTTGGTCTTTTACATACTGTTCGTATATATCTTTTTCATAATCTAATATTACTAGGTCAGTTTTTATTCCCTTTGCTCTTAGATATTCATGTGCTTTCAAGATTTCTTTTATAACGTATATATCATTTACTGCTTTGATTTTTACAAGTATTATTGGTATATCTCCGGATATGCCATATTTCCAGAAATCACTTTGTTTATATTCTTTCTTAGGCAAATCTTGTAAATACATTGCTTTCATAGGATTTTGATACATAATATAAGGTAAAATACTATTGAATGTTATTAAATCATTTCTACTTAATGATAAATATCTTGTTTCTTCTTCCGCTTTTGCTTTTGAAATATTAAATTCTCTTTTTACATTTTCTTGTAATCTATAATAATTTAGATTTTCTAATACTTCTTCCTTTTCTTCTGATACACTTATTATTAAATTTAATGTTATTTCTTCATTTGATTTAAGTTTTATTTTTCTCTTTAGTGCAACTACTGGATCAGTTACAAGTCCTATTTGTTTTGAAAATGGTTTTCCTTCTTCTAACATCTTATATACTTTACTTAAATCTATTTCATATTCTAATTCTTGAATTTCATTATTTTCTATAAATAAGTTGCATCCTAAATAAATCTCTTTTGTGTTTCCTCTCTTATTCCTTTTTATCAAAATGTCCCCATTCTCTGTTAGGCTGTATTTAAGAAATAAATTGTTAAATGCTGGATGAGCGATATCATCTTCTTTTTTAGATAAAACTGGTTCAAATATTGATGTTACTTCTAATTCTTCTTCTCTATCTGAGTTGTTTTTTATTTTTATGCTTCTAATTTCCACTCCTAAATTCTCTGCTGTAATTATTGTATTTTCTGTTTCAATGTCATCTACTGTCTTTATAAATTTTGCTTTATCTTCTGCAAATAATACTTCATATTTGCTTGTTTTTGCATCTTTATAGTCAAAATTTGATTTCCACATTTTGTTTGTTCTAACATTTTTTATATAGAAAAATATTCCTTGTTGAATATCTTTTGTTTCTTTATATTTGTTAACTAATATATCTTTATACTTACTAAAGCCTTCTCCCTTGTCATTTATACATATCATGTATTTCTCATTTGAAATTACATTACATTTTCTTAAAGTTTCATCAATTTTTGTTATTGTTGTTTCTACATAGTTGTCATATCCTGTATATTTTATCTTCTTTGTTTTTTCTTTCTTCTCTTTCGTAATTAACATGTCTCTTGGCATTCTTTCTTGGAGAAGTATATCTATTGCTTTTATTTCTGCATTTTCCATAAACCTTTTTTGAAAAATGTTGTTGTTTATTAAATTATTAATTGAAAGCAAAATTAAGGCTTGATGGTGTGCCATATATGTTTCTACAACTGCTTTTGTTTTTCCGCACTGGAATTCTTGATGGGGTATAATCTATTGATTCGTAAAAGCCATATTTGCCATACATGCCTTGTGTTTCTAGTCTTTTTAGATTTTGAACTACTTCTTTTGGATAATCTGTTATTGCAAGTATTGTACCATAACTCGATACAACCATTTCATCAGCTAGTCCTCTTTTTAACCCTAACCATGGAACACCAAAAGCTTTATATTGGTAGTTTGAATTTAAGTCTTTTAAATTAAATGCCGCTTCTGATATTCCCCATGGAATTCCGAAGCTTATTACTATACTTTTGCTGGCTCATTATCATAAATTTACATGACTCGTCTAATAAGCTTCCTTTGTATTTTTTTATATTTATATTTGGCATTAAATATTCAAATGCTGTTCCTGACCATGATATCAATCCTTTATATTTATCTAGCTTTGTAAGTGTTCTACTTAAATTGTTCCAATGTTTTGCTTCTACATCTTTCTTAGCAATAGCAATTAAACTCGCTTGTCTCGCTTCTGACGCAAGTAAATCATAATAGGTATCGATTAGCTTATTTTCTTCTACATTAAATCCTATTGACATTAATCTATTTTCTTCGCTGTATAAATATGAAAAGTCAGTATTCTTAATTATTGTATCTACTTTTAAAATTAAATCATCTAAATCTAATCCTTCTAGAAATACATTTTTCGTATCTGTTTTGCTTTGTGCTTCTATTTTGCTTTTATTTTCTTCTTTAGCTTGCATATTTACATTTTTTAATTCTTGTTCTAACTTTATCTCTTCTAGAAATTTTTTTAAAGTATACATATATCCGTATGAAGTTTCCACTATCTACTGTAGATATGAATCTTGGTGTTAACGGTTTTAATGTTCTTATATTATACCAGTTAAAAAGATGACCATTCCACTTTTCAAGTTTTTCTACTGTTTCTAATGATTTTTGTATATAATCTATTGCTATATCTAATGTTATAAATCCTAAATCATATGCAGAAATTATTGTAAGAAATCCCAATCCTATATTTGTTGCCGAAGTTCTTGGAACTATTTTTTGTCTTCTACTTTCCTGAAAATTATCTGGTGGAAGATAATTGTTTTCTTTGTTCATATATTCTGAGAAAAAAGACCATGTATCTTTTGCTATCTTTTTGACATATTCTATTTCGTCTTTATTTAGCTTTTGAATTGATTTTTTCTCTTTATTTGGTTTACTTATGTTATACATGATAAAAGGTGTTAAAATCCAAATACATGAGATTATAGCTATAATTATTTCTGATATTAGACCGAAGATTTGCTATTTCTAAAAAAACTATACCTAAAATTCCTAATATTACATTTGGAAACATCATTTTATACATTGATTTTAAATCTTTGTCGTTTTTCTTTTCTGCTTCTTCTGCCGTTGTCCATTCAAGTAAATGTTCTTTTGAAAATTTCATCCTATATATTGTTTTTATGATTGATATAAATGATATATAGGCCTTAGTTGGAAGATTTGATATACTAATTAAACCTCTGTATATACTCGCAGTTAATCCATCTATTTTTTTAGTAAATTTCTTTTGTACCTTTATATTCTCTTTTCTAAATATGATGTAATTTGCTACATCAATTATGCTTGAAAAACTCACGCTAAGGAAGGTTATAACCCAGAATATGATTAAATTTTTATTTATTTTTAATTTTAAAAGTCCCAGAAATATTAAATTTAATATTCCAAATATCTCAACTAAGCTTCTTCTAACATTATCTATTATTTTGTATCTTGAAAGTTTATTTAATGATTTATCATTTATCCATGGAGTTATTTGGATATCTCCTCTTATCCATCTTGATGTTCTTGTTATATATGAATTATATCCACTTGGGTATCCATCTAAAAGCATAATATCAGATGCTAAACCACATCTCAAAAAGCATCCTTCTAATAAATCATGACTAAGGACTGTATTTTCTTTTATTTTTCCTTTCATAACTGTTGAAAAAGTTTCTAAGTCATATATTCCTTTTCCAGTATATATCCCTTCTCCAAAGTTATCTTGATAAATATCAGATATAGCATTTGTATATGAATCTACTCCTCCGATCTCCTGCAAATATCTCTGTAAATATACTCTTCATACTTGTTTCAAGTTCTATACCAACTCTTGGTTGTATTATTCCATATCCATCTACTACAACTTTTTTTTCTTCATCAATTACTGGTTTATTTAAAGGATGTGCCATTGCTTCAATAAGTTCAATTCCTGAATTTAAACTTAGATTTGTATCTGCATCTAATGTAATTACATATTTTATGTTTAATGTAAACTCTTCTTCATCTTGAACTTGCATAGCTTTATTAGTATCTTGATTTTTTTCATTATTTATTTGTATAAAATTTTCATTTTGTGCTTTATGTTTATAATTTTCTATTGTGTTTACAACAAAAGTATTTTTATTTTTATTAAATTTTTGTACAGTAGAATTTATATCATTATTTTTAATTTCTTTTCCATTTATTTTTTTATTCTCAAATCTTACACATCTTTCTTTTTCTTCCATTAAATAAGTATTTAGTTCTGTTAGAAGTCCTCTTTTTCGTTCCCATCCTAGATAGCATTTTTCTTTTTCGTTCCATATTCTTTTTCTGTATATAAAATTAAATCTTGGGACACCGCATTTTTGGATATTTTTTATTTAACTTTTCTATCTCTAATATTCCAGATTCTTTTATTTCTTCATCTTCTTTTAGGACTTCTTTTCCTCCTGATGTACAATCTCCAAGTATTGTAAAATAGATGTTATCAGACTTATTTGCTAAATAAAATACCTCTAATTTTTTAGCAAATTCTCTTACTTTGCTTGCGCTTTCTATTATGGTTGGAATAACTACCATTGTAGTATCTTCCTTAGGTATGCCTTTACCAAAATCTAATTTTGGAATTAATTTTGGTTTTATTATTTTAGATAAAACACTTTGGACTATTTTTATTACAATTTCCGTTAATGGTATAAATATAAGAATCGATTGAACTATTGCTAAAATAATATTTTGCGTACTTTCATACATTATCCATCCAAGTAGCACTGACAATATAAATGAAAATATATATATTCCATAAATATACATATTTGTTTTTACTTCTTTTTCTTTCTTAGAATCTTTTCTTTTTAGTCCTAAATTTTCATAGAGCTCTCCTATTCCGATTTCCTATTAGATAATACCCTATATGTTTTTTTCTTTCATCTTTTATATCTGTTTTTTTGTCTTTTTCTTCATAATCTTCTGATATAATTTTTTCATTTGAACTAGCAAGTTCTACAACTTTTTTTGCAATATATATTTCAGATATTTTTGTTTTTTTGGCAATTTCTTTTACTCTTCCTCTATAATATTCCTTTGTTTTATAATCCATATTTTCATAAATTCCGGTTGGATCAGTTTTTAATATTTCTTCTACACCATTTATATTTTCAAATACTTTAACAAAATTCATCCTTTGTAAAGCATGAATGCTCTTTATACTATTTCCTATTGCTACCTTTTTAAGTGCTATGTCAAAATGTTCTTTTTGTATTACTTCTTGAAGGCTTAGTCCTTGTTTATTTATCTCTTCTTCCAATATATTTAAATATGGTATACCCTTTTTACCATATTTTTTTAGTTTATATGACATATACTCTATGAATGTATATTTATTCTCACTATAAGTTTGTATCTTTTTGGTATATTCATGTAAAGGAATTTTAAATTTCAATTCTTCTTTTGCTTTATTTTCTACTAATCGCTCTATTATGCTTTCTACTTTTATTTTTTGCATTTGTGAAGCATATATTTTTGTGCAAACATCTTTTATTCTTTCTATTAAAGCTATCTTAAAGAATAAATTTATATCCCATATTTCTTCCATGTTTAATGTTTTTTTATTTTGATAACTTTTTAAATATTCTTCCAAATCTTTTGCTTTAAAATTTCCATCTGTAAAACTTACTATTTCTGAAGCAAGTACATATACTCTAGCATATCCTTTATATTTTCCTGATGATATTCCTATAAAATTAATATATTTTTTTAAAGAGAGATTTTTTCTAACCTCTTTAACAGTTTCCTCAATTATATAATAATTATCTAAAAGCCATTCTCCTGCTTGATGTATATTTACTCCTAATTTTAGATGTTGATTTAAAAGCTCATAAGTTTTTGTTATATATTCAAAATTTGATTCCATAATTGGTACAGGATATGTCTCTTTATCTGATTTTGGTTTTAATGTATGGTCTGATGCAAGGTTTTCCAAATATTTTTTTAATTGTTCTTTATCTAGTACTATCCCGTTTATATTTGATAATTTCAAAATTTTTCGCCTCTCATTGTAATTTTTTTATTTAGTTTTTCCAAGGCAAAAAAAATTATACAAAAAAGGAAGTTTTAGTTATTTTAATAAAATTTAAAAACAACGAAAAAGGAAGCATTTGAAGTTTACTTCTTATGCTTCCTCTTGTTTTAATTTAAGTGTTTTTAAAGTTTGTAAATTTTACTTAAATTATACGTTTTTTATGTTTTTTAGCTCATAGCTATAAATCATCTTTATTCTTTATATGCTTATTCTTTAGGTTTTATTACAAACTTTTTGATTAATACTATTCCTCCTGCTAATACTGCTAGTGAAACTAATACTATCCATAAGTTTGATAATGCTTCTTCTGATGCTGATAGACCCGTTGGTGGATGTATTACAAGTGTCATTGGTTTTGAGCTTCCTAATGTTTCGTAATATGGTTCTGTTACTTCACTTACTTTCTTTGGCCAATTTGGATCTGTTGAATCTTCATCTATTAACTTAGATGTTTGTTTTCCATTTATGTTGTATCCTTCCATTCTTATTGCTTTTCCTGCATAGTTTTCTAGTTTTACTAGTTCCATGAAGTTTTCAAATTCATACTCGTTTGTTTCTGTACTAGATTGCTCTAGATATTTTGTTAATACTAAGTTTGTACTTCTTGACTCTCCTGGTAATAATGGTGTGTATAATACTGATGAGCCATCTTCTATTGTTCCTGCTTCTCCTCTTCTATATTTTGCTAAATATTCTAAGTACGAACTTACTGTATTTCCACCTTTTGCTCTTATTACGTTGTTTAATTTTTCCATTTCTGTTGTATTAGTTTCTCTTGTTGAATTATAATTGTCTCTTTCTACTAGTTCCCAATCTCCATTTATTTCTTGTTTTTCGTGATCTTGTGCTGTGAAGTTTAGGTTTTCGTCTATAAAGTCTACTATATTTGTAGCTCTTGTTCTTACATCTACTGTCATTGTATTTCCTGTATTACAATTTACTACTGAATATGTTCTATCGTTTGTATTATGACATACAATTGGATTTCCTCCTGAATTTCTGTTTTTCTCATAATATGTCATGTTTGTTAATTCTTCGCCATTATTATAGTAGTATGCTAGTGCTATTGGATTATCTACGTCATCAGTTGTATAGAAGTATGTTATTGTATTTGCTTTTCCTGTATTTGTTACTGTTGTTGTATATGTTAATTCTACTGTTGCTCCATTTAATAGTTGTGAATCCATGTTTACTTCTAAGTATCCATCTTTATAGCTTTCTGTCTCTTCATGTGGTATAACTATGTTTTGATATGCTTTATCATTATTTACTCTTATAATATTTTTGTTTTTATCTAGATCTATGTCTAGTTGTTTTGTTCCGTCTTGTAAGTAAATCTTAACATTCGATACATAGTTTTCTATTAACATATCTGCTTCTGCTCTTGGTGTTAATCCAAAGTCTACTCCTTCTACTTCATATCTATAGTAGTCATAGTCTTTGTCTCCTGTTACTTCTTTTTTCGTATATTCTACTTCTATTTCCATTGTTGATGTGTACGCTTCCATTTGATCTACATGTTTAGTTTCATTATCTGTTTGTACACTCTCTACTCCATCCCATTCGTAGTTCCATGACCATGAGCTGTCTATATTTGCTCTTCCTGTACTATCATTTACTACTGATGCTGCATCTCCTTTTGTTCTTGCTTCTATTTGATTAATTCTTGATTTTACTCCATCATATGCATCTGAATATCTATCTGTATTTTTATCTCCTACTACTCCTGGATTTGTTGATGCCTCATATGTTGGATTTTCTGCATCTCCTGTATATTTTGCATACCAGTAAGTAACTTTATCTGTATCCGGATTTGCCTTTGTTGATTGATAATATTGTCCATTTATTCCATAGAATTTGTCTCCATTTGCATTTCCTTCACTATTTACTTTCATTGATGTATCTATTACTGCTTCACTTTGTCCTGCCTCTGTTAGTCCTTCTTTTCCTGTACTTCCATATACAAATCTTACTGCATACTCTCCTGGTATGTATCTGCTAAAGCTATACTCTCCTCCTTCTCCTGTTACTGTCCTTGCTCTTACTATATCTCTTCCGTCTGGCTTTAGCTCTACTAGTTCTACTACTATTCCTTTGATTCCATTCTCTCTTGCATATGTTAGCAATTTATTGTTATATAGGTCTGCTGATGTGTGTACTTCGTTTGTTATTGCTTCCCATACATTTCCTGTCATTGTTCTATGATAGTATGTATTATCATTTTTACTTACTAAGTTGTTGCTTATATCTATCTCTATTCCCCATGCATCATCTTGACGTGATCTTTCTATATGTGCTAATGCATCTGCTAAATCATCTGCTGTTCCATGGTCTATTGCATTGCTATGCTCTTCTTTTGCTTTCTCATAATCATATACATTAAATGTTCCTGGTTTTGAATTTCTATCTAATAGTCCATTTTCTGTCTTATATCCATTTACTTCTGCATAGTTGAATGCATCTAGTATTCCATTGTTTGTTAGATAGTCTTTTAATATGTTTTGTGCTGTGCTCTCTCCTCTACTTGATCTATATGCTGTTGCTATCTTTTCAGTTTCTGTCTGTCCTAGTTTTAATGTTAGATATATTTCTACATAGTTTCCATTTTCTAGTACTGGCTCGTCTCCTTCTGCAAATCTTATGAATAATTGTGAGTAATCATATTCACTCTCAAATCCTGCTATCTTATCTAATCCTATCTCTGATAAGTCTGCATATTTGCTTCCTACTTCTACACTTGCATTAACTGATTTGTTTTGACTTCCATTTGCATTTAGTAAGTTAACTTCTAATCCTGCTATTGTCCTTCCTGCTGTTGTTTGGTAACTATCTTTATATCCAAATCTACTATCAAAGTAGTCTACAACCTCTGTTAACCTTGTATCTACTCCTGTTGTATTCTTTACTGTTATCTTGTATTTTAAGTATACTTGGATTTGTTCATCTACATAGTATGCTATACCATTTGATTTTTCTGGTACTCCTGGTGTTTGAGTTGTTACATAATTGTAATCCTCTTCATAAATGTATTGATCATATGGTCCTTTGTTCTTATTAAATGTATATTTTTCATCATGTCCATTTATTGATACTACTGATTCCATTAAATCCTTCTTTAATGTTAAGTCTGTTGCATCTCTCTTTACTAATGCTAAGTTTATATATTTTTGTTCCTCATAATCTACTGAATTTGATCCAGGATATTTATATGTACCTATTCCTGTCATATCGTTTATTCCGTTCTTTGCTGTATAATATCCTGCATATGCACTTACTCGTGAATCATATATATATTGTAATTTATTATATATTTCTTTATCTGTTAACTCTCCATTTGCATTAGTATAATGGTTTTTTACAACATTCTCGTATACGACTATTCTATCTGAAGTAGCATCGTTTAAATTATTTTGTTTAGCTAAAAATGCTTTCATTTCTGTTACTATTGCTTTATATACATCTTCTAGTTCGTCATATCTGTATGCTGTATTGTAGTATACTCCATCTTCTGCTTCAAATTTATCTGCATGATTTGTAAATATTAGGTTTCTTACTTTATAGTTTGCTGGATATGATCCTATCTCTTTTAGTAAATCATTTACATAGTATCTTGTTCCTTCACTTGAAACTCTTCCATTAAATTCTGATCCTTTTGATGTTAGTTTCCATTCATCCATGTCTACTAATGGATTAATATTCTCACTTGCAGTAGCTTCAAATGTCTGTCCATTATATGTAAACATTACCACATAATCATTTCCAACTGGTACTTCAAATTCATAATGTCCTTTTGAATCTGTAAATGTTGGGTTTGTTCCCTTGCTTACATTAACGAATGATAATGTATCTCCACTTGTTCTATATAATGTAACTTCTATTCCTTCAAATAGTCTATCTGTAACTTCTGATTCACTATCTGTAGTATATTTTCCGTCTTTTAAAAGTCCACCATCTTTATTCCAAGCAAGTTCTTCCCAAACTGTACCTGCAAGTATCATTGTCTCATTTTCTTCTATACTATCTAGTACTTTTATTATTACTTCATCATCTTTGTTTATTATTGAAGCATGTACTACGTTGTCTACTTCTCCTTCAATAAATCTTCCATTTTCAAATTTAAGTTTTGCTGTTATTGTTCCTGGTATTACTACTGCTGTAGCATCTACATAATTTTCCTCAATTACTATTGTCATTTCTCCAGTAAATGTTCCGTCTATTCCTAATGCTTTTTCTAGTTCTTTTGTATCAAATATAATTTGTCCTGAAGAATCTACTAATGTTGATTTTGACGTTGAAGCTCCGTTTGCTGAAACTGTTATAGATAATTGAGCAGTATTAACTATTTGATCATGTCCATTTGTTAATGACTCTTTTATTATCTTTAAGTCTGGTATCTCCCATTCATTCTCAACATTTACCTTTAATACCATTGCTCCTTTTTCATCTGCAAGTATACATTCTGCTTTTCCTCTTAATACTTCTGCTTTTACTATATTTCCATTATTATATGTAACTTTAATATATATTTCTCCATCTAATGGTTTATATCCTGGTTTATTTCCTAACTCTTCCATTAGTATATATAAGTCTCCTGTGTAGTAGTCTGTTAATCCTACCTTCTCTAGTGTTGCTTTGTCTATTGTGATTAATCCATCATCATCTGTCTTATATATTGTCATATCCATGTCGTTTGTTATCTCTTCTCTTGCTACTACTATCTTAAAGTCTACATTTGATAATGTTGTTCCTGTTACACTATCTATCTTACTTATATATATTGGTTGTAATTCATTTCTTGTATTCTTTACTGCTATTGTTACTTTTGTCTTATCTTCTGATACTCCTACATCTAATACTGCTTCTGATAGGTTGTCTCCGTTTTCATATTTTACTTCTGTCATATATCCATGTACATATGTTAATGTTACTTCTAATGTTCTTGGAATTTGTATGAATCCATTTGGATTTGATAATTCTTCCATTACTACATTTATTGTTCCTGTATATGATCCTAATTCTCCTATCATTGAGTTTACTGTATCTGTTAGATCTATATATCCTTGATTATCAACAGTTTCTGTTATTGTTTGTGATTTGCCATCTGCTGTTATTGTTACATTAAATCTTGCATCTTCTAAGAATTCTTGGTATAAAGTATCTCCATCTACTTTTCTTATTCTTAATTTATTGTCTACTCTATCTCTTATTGTAATTGCGCCTGCCGGTGCTTTTCCTACACGACCGTCATTGTCTGTATATGTTACCTCATAAGGTTTACATTCTACATCTGTATCACTACATGTTAATGATGTTATAATTCCATTTGAATATGTTATTGTTACTACAATATCATGATCTATTAGTTCATATCCTTGTGGTGCTTTAGTTTCTCTTAATGTTACAGTTAATGTTCCTGTCCATCTATTTATAACATCTATTTGTAAAGGTTCTAGATCTTCCGCATATATTATGATTTCACCTGCATCATTTGTTGTTAGATTACTTAGTTGTACAGATCCTCCTGTACTACTTGTAACTGTGGCATTAAACACTGCTCCTTTTAATGCAGATCCTGCAAAATCATTCTTTTGAACTACTATTTGTGGTGCATCTTTTGGTGTATTATATGCATTAACATAAATTGTAATTCCGCCTTCACCACTTTCTACAATTGCGTCTTCTCCAGTTCCTTCTTGCTCTTGTATAGATGTTATTTTTCCCCACTCATAAGTTACTCTAATAGTCTTAGGTCTAACCCATTGTATATAATGTTCATCTGTAGAGTTCTCTGTTATCTTTATATCTATTGTTCCTGACCATCTGCTTATTACATCTATTCCCAACTCACTAAACTTGCAACTTGCATGTCCACTAGATGTATTGAGTGTTAGCGTAGGTAGTGGATTAGGTCCATCCCAAAATACTTCTGTTGCAGTTAATTCAATCGTAAATGATGATTGTAATGTACCCTTCATTGATGTTAATTCCGCATATTTTTGGAAATCGAATACTATTTTATCTTCTTCGTTATAACATATAAGTTCTGTTACATCATATGTACCATCACTTGGATCATCTTTTGTTCCTTTATGTTCTACTTCTACTTGATCATTTGAATGTGCTTCATATGTTTCGAATGCATTTGAGTATATATCTAATGGGTTCTCAACATCTCCATCTTTATATTTTATTGTTATTGTCTTAGTCTGTTCGTGAGCCCATAATACATATCCAGGTAATGTTGAAAGCTCTGTTATTTTAACTTTTACTTCACCTGTTAATATTCTTAGAAGATCTATTGGCATAACTGCTTCTGGGCAATTTTCATAAAATTCATATGCTGCATGCTCAAATTTTGGTTCTAATTCTGTTCCTTTTATTGTGTATTCTACTTTATTTATAGTAGTCTTAAACTCTTTATATTCTCCTAATGCACCACTTGTTATTACTCTAGCTTCTAACCATTCTTTTAACATATCTGTATTCTTTGGATATGTATCTGCAAATGCTACGGCCCAATCTTCTGCTTCTTTTATTGCTACTGTTGCATCTTCATAAATATTGTACGCATCCGTATTTTTGTTTATTGTTTCTTGATAGCTAGAAAGAGCATTATAATAATATTGCCATTCTTGTTGACTTGCATTTGAGTTTGGAATACGTAATGAGTTCTTTGCTCTTTGAGCTTGAATATATGCATCATGTCCTGTTTTATTATTTTGAACAAGTTGTTTAAATAAATTATATGTAGCATTTCTATTTAATGCTTCTAGCATAGTTCCTGTTGTAAGTTCTTTTACATAATCTTTAATTCCAGTATCTGTTAATTCTATTCTCTTAAATCCTGGATCAAAATATTCTTGTGTAAATAGTTTACTTGCATTGTTCTTATCTACATCTTTTAATTGTGCTTTTAATTTATTGTCTGCATCTAATACATCTTTGAAATCTATTATCCAATCTTCACCAGTTGTTTTTGTTTCTGAGTAGCTATCATCTATTGTAACTTGAAGTGTAACTCCTGCAAGATCTGCTCCTGAAACATCTTTCTTTTCTACTTTTATCATTGGAGTATCTTGAATTTCTGGTGGAGGTGGTGGTGGTGTAGTTTCACACTTACATTCACCTGGTGTTAAATGAACTGTTTCAGTATGTGGCACCTCTTTACCATCTATGTATACTCTGGCCTGACTATTTAAACTTGGGCTTCCTATAAAAATCATTATTGCATCCCATGTGCTATATGTATAAGTTATACTTATATCTTTTACTGTTAAAGCACTTCCGTCAGATGAATTGCAACATGAACATTGAGGGCAATCTGGAGGACATCCACAATTACCTCCAGGACTTATTTGTAAATCTCCTAGATCAAAATAGAATTCGTCTCCAGCTTGTAAAATATCACCTAAATTTGTTGATGAGTCACAAGCAACTGTTCCATTTGGTGTAACTAGGTTAAATGAATTTACAGTTGAACCATCACTTAATGTAACTGTTGCATTAACTGTTCCTCCTGTTACTCCAAATTTATCAAATGAGAATGGTCCCATTTTACCTTCACTATTTGGAGCTCCCTCAGTAGTTCCACCAGTCATTCCTTTTCCGTCATTTAACTGCTTTACTGAATTTGCATAATCCATAGAATCTTGATACAAATCACCAATTGCATCAGTATTACCAGAAGATTTATATCCTGTTAATTCTGGAAGTAGTTCTTTAACTTGTGAATTTGTATTTCCAATATAATCACGCATAAAGTTCACATAAGATTGCATTTGATGCCAACTTTTTGATTCTTTATTTCCAGCAACATATGCAAGTTCATTAAAGTATGAGTCTGTCATACCCATTATATCACCATTTCTTGTGTAAAGATTTGTCTTACCTCCAGACATCTCAAATACACCAAGAACTTGCATTTTTCCGCCTAGTCCATGTCCTGCTGGTGGATCAGCACAATATGTATTATTATAATCTTTTATGAATAAGTAATCACTATATACTTTTGTTCCATCTTCTTTCGTGTACAAATACTTTGAAGCTGTTTCTGATGTCCATGTTGCTTTGCTTCCTTTTCTCATAGCTTCCAAAGCATTAGCTAATGTATCTGGATCCATACCATCTACTGTTCCATCTACTAGCTTATCGAACCAGAAGTTTCCTCCTTGATATAATTCATTATAATGGTCTTCTGGATTATCTTCATCGTTTTCATTATCTCCTGCACCAAAAACCCTAATGCATTGAGATAAGATAACTATTAACATTAATAATACTAGAAATATTCTAAATTTGTTTTTCTTTTTCATCTTTCTACCTCCTTTCTCTTTCTATATTTTCATCACTAAAACTTTTCTTTTTATTATATATATTCCGCCTACTACCATTGCTAGTAAGAACATTACTCCGAAAACTATTCCAA
>CANQCU010000013.1 GCA_947590905.1 uncultured Clostridia bacterium
TTGCATAAAAAAACAGAATATTTCTTTAATATCGAAATACTCTGTAATATAGATGATTACTGCATTTTATTAAATTTTCTTTGTGGTTGGTATATTTTAAACACGAGAGGTGTGGATTTAAATTTACAATTTCCTGCTAGTTGGGAAAAAGCAAAGGAGATAAAGTTTGAACAAGGTTTTACTTCTCCTGCTCCTCGTGATTTTGTTGGAGATGCTCCTCTTGTTGCACCTGAAGCTATTGCTTTATATAAGTTTACTTTGGCTCATAACTTTAGACTTATTTTAGCTTATCACACTCAAGGAAGAGTTATTTATTGGAGATATCTTGATTTTCTCCCTCCTGCTTCTTATTACATTGGTGAACAATTTGCAAATTCTAGCGGATATGAGTTAGAGGATACGCCTTTTGCTTCTAGTTTTGCAGGATATAAGGATTGGTTTATTCAAAGCTATAATTTACCTGGATATACTATTGAATGTGGTTTTGGTACTAACCCGCTTCCTATCTCTCAGTTTAATACTATCTATGCAGAAAATGAAGGAATTTTGGTACTTGGTGCTGTTTTATCTTAGAAATAAAATAGGTGTTTAAAATAAATTTATTTATATATTTTAGAATTTTTCTGTATATAGAATTTCTCTATCTTCATTAATTTATTTAGATTATATAAAGCTGACCCCCAAAGCCAGCTACCATCACATACCACTTTCATTCGCCATTACTCATGATATTCAAATCAAAAGTTCATTCATATTATAAAATGCAAAGGGGGTCAGGTGGAATCGAACCACTTTTATAGCCGTTTTACTTGGGTGTATCTTCTAAGAGATACTTTTGCGTTGCAGGCTACCCAAGTGTGGAAATTCCACTCTTCCACATGTTGCTGATAAGATGCATACATGCACCTCCTACCAATCTCTCTATAATTAGGAGAGATTTTATGCGACAAAGATTTCCTTTGTCATTTACATTATAGCATATATATCTACACACTTCAATTTTAACTAATTTTACAATTTTGAGGTGTATATTTTTTTCTTTTTCTAGTAGACATATGCTTTTCATAACCTTCTGGATTTTCACTTCGTTTTTCTATTTCTTTATTGTATATTTATTTCTTAAATCTAATACTGGTCTAATATTAATCATTTAATATTTCTTCTCAAAAATTTATTATCATATTCTATTCTATGGAATCAATATATAAAAACTGACAAAACTAAATTTTTATGATATAATACACATAAATTTAAATAATGCGAATTTTGGAGGATTAAAAATGAATAATTACTTATTAGTACATGGGAGTTTTGGAAGTCCTTTTGTAAATTGGTTTCCATATTTGAGAAATGAAATAGAAAAGAGAAATCTAGTAGTTTATACTCCAGATTTTCCTACAGGAGTTGGTTATCAAAACTATAAAAATTGGGAAAAAGTATTAGAAAGTTATTTAAGTGCTGGAATCATAAATGAAAATACTATAATATATGCTCATTCTATTGCTCCAATATTTATATGTCATTTTTTAGTCAATCATAATATTAAAGTAAAAAGATTAGTATTTGTATGTGGTTTTAATAATTATCTTGGCATAAATGAAGAATATGATAATGTAAACAAAACAATGTATTTTAATAATTTAGAAGATGTAAAAAAATTATCTAAAGAAATTATTTGTTTTTATTCTAAAAATGATCCTTATGTAAAATATGAAGTAGAAAAAGAATTTGCAGATAAAATAGCAACAAAGCAAGTGGTAATTGATAATGGAGGTCATCTGAATTCAGAGAGTGGATATACAGAGTTTAAAGAACTATTAGAATATTTATAAAATATACAGAGGAAACTTTAAAATCTTTCGATATATTAAATCATTTTTTAGAAACAGAAATGGTTGGGCGAATACCTGTAACAAAAGCAAATTTCGAAAACCAAAAAAGTATTATAAGTAAAGCAATGAATTTTTAAAAAATATAAATAGGAGTAAATAACTTAATTATGGAATATATAGATATATATGATGAATTTAATAATCCTACAGGGGAAATTAAAGAAAGGGCTAAGGCTCATAAAGATGGTAACTTTCATAGAACAGCACATATTTGGATTATAAATAATAAAAATGAGCTTTTATTACAAAAAAGAAGTCCTACAAAAAAATCCCATCCAAATTGTTGGGATATTTCTGGAGCAGGACATATTTTGGCTGGTGAAACAGTAATAGAAGGTGCGATAAGAGAATTAAAAGAAGAACTAGGACTAAAAGTAAAAGAAAATGATTTGAAATTTATCTCAATAGTTAAAACTACAGATGATCCTGAGGAGCAAGTATTTTCATATGTATATTTGCTTGAGAGTAATAATGATATAAAAGATTACAAATTTGAGGATAAAGAAGTTTCAGAAGTAAAATATGTATATTTTGAAGATTTAGAAAGAATGGTTGCAAACAGAGTAGAAGGTTTACTTATGCATGATGAAGAATATAAAAAATTATTTGAATTTATTAGGAAGTCTATATAAAATAAATGAATATAACTTTAAGCCATTATTTTAGGGGAATCTGATTAGGATTCCCCTTTGTCGGATTTTTTAGCAAATGCTTTAGCGAAAGCATTTGCCATTGCCGTGTCTGGCATATTCGAAATGCCATCATCTGTTTTACCTTTAAATGTTAACTGTTCTTTATATGCTCTTATGATGTCCGTTTCGTTCCAGTTCGGCGGAGTTGGAATGTACCATATTTTTCCGCAGTTATTGCATACAATTCGTGCAATGTTCTTTTTACGATAATGGTTAATCTTTTCTACTCTGCCTTCACTATGACATCTCCGACATACCAAAATAGACATAAGAAGTCTCCTTTCATAAAGATATTTTTATTATATATTTCTTTTATTTAAAAGTCAAATTAACATTTACATCCTATCTGGTGCATTAAATCCCAATAAATTTATACCATTTTCAAAAATTCTTTTTATTAGTGATAATAATACAATATTAGAATTTAATCTGTCTGGATTTCCTTGTAATATTTTTACTTTTTGATAGTAAGTATTAAATATATCTGCCAATTCATAAAGATAATTACAAATTCTATATGGTGCATTTTCTAAATAGCTTTCTTCTAGGGTTTGATTATATTTTGATATTTTTAGTAAAAGTTCTTTTTCTATATTTTCCATTGGCTCTAATACTTTATTTTCACTAATATTATTATTTTCATAGAATTTATTTAAAATTGATTTTATTCTAACTAATGTATACAATATATATGGTCCAGTTTTTCCTTCTAATGAAGTAAATTTATCAATATCAAATATATAGTCTTTTGAAATTTGATTAGACAAATCTGCATATTTTAGTGCTGCAAGTCCCACTATTTTAGATATTTCTAATTTTTCGTCTTCTGTCATTTCTTTAGAACTATCCATTTTTTCGTATACTTTTTGGTTGACTTCGTCAATTAATTTTTCTAATCGCATTACTCCACCATTTCTTGTTTTAAATGGTTTGCCATCTTTACCATTCATTGTTCCAAATCCAAGAAAAATTAATTCTGCATCTTTATCAATAATTTCTGATTTTCTTGCACATCTGAATACTTGTATAAAATGTAATTCTTGCCTTTTATCTACAACATATATTATTTCGTCTGGATTAAAATCAATTTGTCTTTGCATTATTGTAGCCAAATCTGTTGTTTGATAGCAAGAAACTCCTCCACTTTTTAAGACCATGCATGGATTTATTGTTGTTTTATCGCTAGGTTCTTCTACGTCTACAACCATTGCTCCATCACTTTCATAAATAATACCTAAGTCTTGCATTTTTTTAACCATAGGTTCTACATAGTCTTGAGCATCACTTTCTCCTAACCATAAATCAAAATCTACATCTAGTTTCTTATAGTTTTCTTTTAAATCTTTAATAGATATTTCAACTATTTTTTTCCATAAATCATAATATCCTTTTTTCTTTTTTTGTAAATATGCTGTATTCTTTCTAGCATTTTCCTTATATTCCTCTGCTTTTCTTATTTCTTCTTCTGTTGCATTTTCTCCAACCTTAGTCTTACTGCTAGCACAAGGATATATTTCTTCTAAATCTGCAACTGTGAAAAGTGCTTCTTTTGGATATTCTCCTTCAAAATCTTCTTTAAAATAATCCCATTCTGGATGTCTACATTTAAGCTCTTCTATTACAAGTCCCATTTGAAGTCCCCAATCGCCTAGATGTACATCTCCTATAACTTTATTATCAAAAAATTTATGAATTCTCTTAATACTTTCTCCAATAATTGCTGGTCTTAGATGTCCAACGTGTAATGGCTTGGCTATATTTGGTCCTCCATAGTCAACTACTACTGTTTTGTTTTTATCCATTATGCATCCAAATTTTTCTTCTTCTATAATATCATTACAGTATTTAGTTAGAAAACTCTTAGATATATCTATATTGATAAATCCTGGTTTAATAACTTCAATTTTTTCAAATTCTTCACAATCTTTGCATTTTTGGACAACCTCTTCTGCAATTATAAAAGGTGCTTTTTTGTATTTTTTTGCTGCAGATAGTGCACCATCACATTGAAATTCTGATAGGTCAGGCCTATTAGATTCTATAACTTTTCCATATTCTTTTTCATATCCACATTCTAGAAAAGCTTTTTCTAATTTTTCTTGTAATAATTCAATAATTTTTTTCAATTAAATTCCCCATTTCTATTTATTGCTATAATTAGTATTATAACATCATTTTTAGATTTTTACAATAAATACCTATAACTCTATGTGGTAATTGTGAATTCTTAGTAATAATGTTCAAGATATTTAAAAATTTTATTATGCAAATATCTATAACTCTATATGGTAATTTCATTATTTATTATAATTTGGCAATAAATGATGAATTTACTATATTTTTATGCTACTGTTAAAAGTAGATATGAATGTTAGTAATATTTTAAAAGCGAAGATTAAAAATCTTCGCTTATTTTCATATTATTCTTTTATAATTTTTGCAACAAAAAATCCTTCATATAATTTACTTGGACATACACATACTGTTCCTTCAATTGTTACTGGTAAAATTGGTATTTGCTTAATATTTTCAATTGGTACTATTTTTGCATTAAATTTTGGAAGAACATTATTTAGTATTTCTTCATTTTCTTCTTTTAATATTGAGCATGTAGAATATACCATTACATTTCCCTTTTTTAATATCTTTAATGCTTTTTTTAATAATTCTTCCTGAGTTTTTCTTGATCTATTTATTAGTTCTTCTGTAAAATTTTGTGTGAATATATTTTCAGTTCCGCTTCCACTACATGGTGCATCTAATAGTATTTTGTCAAATGAGAAATAATCATCAAGTTTTCTTGCATCTTCCATCATTACATTTACTCTTTTTGCACCTTGCTTTTCTAAGTTATATTTTAGTCTCTCTAGTCTTATTTTATTTTTTTCACAAGCTGTAATCATTGCTTCATTTTTGGAAAGTGCACACATTTGTGTTGTTTTTCCTCCTGGTGCTGATGTCATATCTAATATGTTTTCATCTTTTTTGGGTTCCATAACTATTGCTGGTATCATAGAAGACAAACTTTGCAAATATATTTCACCATTTTTATAGATATCTAAATCTTGTATTCTTTGTTCTTTTTCATTTTCTATTATTATTGCTTCATCATACCATTCTACTGAGTTATAATTTATGTGTTCTCTATCTAGTTTGTCTTTTATTTCTTGTATTCCTGCTTTTAGTGTATTTACTCTTATCGTTAATGGTTTTTCTTCTAAAAGTCCTTCTATTACTTTTTCTTTAATTTCTTTCCCATATTGATTTTCTAATTTTTCATATAAAAATTTTGGAATTTTTTTCTCCATATTTTACCTTTTAATCAACTTTATTTATTGTAATTTTATTTATATATCTATCTTCATTATATTCTACTTTAACTTCATATTGACTCATAATAGAAATAGTGTCTGATAGCCCTATTAAATTATTTGTATAATTTGTTCCTCCATACTCTACTGTAACATTTCTATTTTTGTAAGTTGTGTTATTTTTATTTACCTCATCAATTAGTTTTTTAACAGAAACTCCATCTCTTCTTTGCCCTATATATGGTGCAAATCTACTATTAAATGCTTGCTCCGTCATTTCATTTGTTTGTGTTCCCTGAACTTGGCTTCCACCACTTGTTCCTGCATTTCCTTTGTTTAATTCTTCTGTTACTTGTCCTTGAGTATTAGTATTTACATTTCCTGCATTCATAACTCTTAATGCAAAAAGCACACCTAAAACAGCTATAATTGCAACTAAAATTAGAATGGTTACAATACTATTATCTGAATTTCTCATGTTTTTCTCCTCCTTATTTTTACTTTTGTATTTTTATGTTTTAATTCATTTGTACCTGTCCTATTATGCTATTTATATCTTCTATATTGTGACGTTTTAAGTATTCTTCTACTCCTTCTATTGCTTTTATGCTAACTTCTGGTTCTATAAAATTTCCTGTTCCTATTGATACTGCTGTTGCACCAGCAAGCATAAATTCTATTACATCATTTCCATTTACTATTCCACCTAATCCTAATACTGGAATTTTTAGTGCTTTTGCAACTTGATATACCATACGAACTGCAACTGGTTTTACTGCTGGTCCTGAAAGTCCACCCATATTATTTGCAAGTACTGGTCTTCTTTTTTCTATGTCTATGCTCATTCCGAGTAATGTATTTATAAGAGAAACTCCATCTGCTCCTGCATCTTCTGCTCCTCTTGCTGGTTCTACTATATCTGTTACGTTTGGTGTAAGCTTTACAATTAATGGTTTATCTAAGACTTTTCTTACTTTTGACGTAACTTCTTTTACTCCTTCATATGATGTTCCAAATGCCATACAACCTGCTTTAACATTTGGGCAAGATAAGTTTAATTCTACTCCATCTATGTCTAAAGTGTTTAATACTTTTGCAAGTTCTACATATTCTTCTATTGAGCTTCCACATGCATTTACTATTACTTTTGTATCAAATTGTCTAAGCCATGGTAAATCTTTTTCCATAAAATATTCTACTCCTGGATTTTGAAGCCCTATTGAGTTTAACATTCCTGCTGTAGTTTCACAAACTCTTGGTGGTTTATTTCCTGGTCTTGGTTTTAAAGATGTTCCTTTTGTTATGATTCCTCCTAATTTATTTAAGTCTATAAATTCATCAAATTCTCTACCATATCCAAAAGTTCCTGATGCAACAGTTACTGGGTTCTTCATTTTTATTCCAGCTAAATTAACTTCTGTATTCATTTTATTTCCTCCTTATTTATAGGTAATATTTAGGTAATTTTTATTTTAATAGATTTTTATATTGCTTACATGTTAGTTTTTATAAATTTACATATCTTTTTAACCTATTTTTTTATATTTCTACTACATTTGCATCAAAAACTGGTCCTGCTTTGCAAACATGTGTATATACAAGTTCTTCTCCTGCATTTACTTTAACTGCACATCCTAGGCATACTCCTATTCCGCATCCCATTCTTTCTTCTAATGATATTTGACATGGAATATTTTTTTCTTTTGCAAAACTTTGAACTGCTTTTAGCATTGGAAGTGGTCCACATGCATAGATTCCATCTATTTTTTCGTTTTCTGCGTCTTGTTTTAGGAAATCTATTGCAAAACCTTTTTCTTTATAGCTTCCATCATCTGTTGTAATAACTAATTTATCTGAAACTTTTCTAAATTCATCTTCTAGCAATACTAATTCTTTATTTCTAAATCCTAGATAAATATTTACTTTTGAATTTTCTTTTGCTTCTTTTGCAAGTTCATACAAAGGAAATACTCCTATTCCTCCACCTATTATTGCTATATTTTTCTTATTCTTATAGTCAAAAGTTCCTCTTCCAAGTGGTCCTAAAATATCTATATATTCGCCTATTTCTCTTTCTTTTAAAATTTCTGTTCCTTTTCCTTTTACTTGGAAAATAAATTCTACTAAGTTTCCTTCTATATTGTATATGCTTATTGGTCTTCTAAGTAATGGCTCTATTTCGTCTGTTACTCTAATTTCTAAAAATTGTCCTGCCTTAGCTGTTTTTGCTATTTCAGTTGATTCTACTGAAAATTTAAAAATATCTTCTCTTAATTTTTCTTTTTTTACTAATTTACATTTAGCATGTATAGGCATTTTTTCTCCTCCTTATTTTTTTATACTAAGATTTAATTCGTCTCTCATACGTATTGCTTCTGCTCTTGTTGCTTTTGCAAATTCTTCTTCTTTGTATTTATCTTTCCACATATCTGATTTATATGCGCAAATTAAACTTCTTGATGCATTTACGATTCCACCAAGTCCATTTTCATCAAATCCTAATGCTATATCTTCTGCTTTTCCTCCTTGTGCTCCATATCCTGGTATTAGGAAATATGAATGTGGCATTACTTTTCTAAGTTCTTCTAATTGCTTTGGATAAGTTGCTCCAACTACTGATGAAATGCTACTATATCCATACTTTCCGAATTAAATCTTTTCCCCATTCATTTACTAGTTTTGCAACTTTTACATAAATTTTTTCTCCATCTTCTGTAACTAAATCTTGCAATTCCCCTGAAGATTTATTTGATGTTTTTACAAGTACAAATATTCCTTTTCCATATTTTTTGCAGTCATCAACAAATGGTTGTATTCCATCTGTTCCAAGGTATGGATTTACTGTTACGAATTCTACATCAAATATGCTTTGATCTAATTCTCCAATTTGTGTTTTTCCTATTGACGCATTTGAATATGCTTTAGCTGTTGTTCCAATGTCTCCTCTCTTCATATCTGCTATAACTATCATGCCTTTTTCTTTTGCATATTTGCATGTTTCTTCAAATGCTTTAATTCCTGGTATTCCAAACATTTCATAAAATGCTATTTGTGGTTTTACTGCTGGAACTATGTCATATACTGCATCTATAAGTGCCTTGTTAAATTCTATTATTGCCTTTCCTGCGCCTTCTAGGTCTTGAGAATATTTTGTCTTTATACAGTCAGGTATTATCTCATATCTAGGGTCTAATCCTATTACAGTTGGATTATCTTTTTCTTTTATTTTATCTATCAATTTATCTATTGCATTTTCCATTTTTATTTCTCTCCTATTTTTGATCTTATTAGTCTTTATTTTCTTTTAGTTAAATGTTTCTTTACATTTTCCTAATTTTTTTATTAAATTTCTATTTGCCTTTTTATCTTTTATATACTACTCTTCCTGATACTATTGTATATGCAACTTGTCCTTTTAATTTTTTACCTATGAATGGTGAATTTTTTGATTTAGAAACTATACTTTCTTTTGTATATATATATTCTATGTTTGGATCAAATATTGTTATGTCTGCAACTGCTCCTAGTTTTATTTCTCCTCTTTCCAAGTTTAATAATTTGGCTGGACTATATGACATAAGTCTTACCATATCTAAATAACTTAATTTATTCTTGTCTACTAATGCTGTTATTGTTGCAGGAAGTGCTGTTTCAAATCCTATTATTCCGTTTGGAGCTGTAGCTAGTCCTTTTGCCTTTTCTTCTTCTGCATGTGGTGCATGGTCTGTTATTATTGCATCTATTGTTCCATCTTTCAATCCTTCTATTATTGCTTCTTTATCTTCTTTTGTTCTTAAAGGTGGATTCATTTTTGCATTAACTCCACTTTCTAAAACTTCTTCTTGCGTAAAGAAGTAATAGTGTGGGCAAGTTTCACATGTTACTTTTACTCCTCTTTTTTTAGCATCTCTTATCATGTTTACAGATGTTTTTGTACTTATATGGCATATATGTGTACGTAAGTGATTTGTTTCTGCAATTACTATATCTCTTGCTGCCATTATTTCTTCTGCTTCTGGAAATACTCCTTCTACTTCTAGTTCTTCTGCAATCTCACCTGCATTTATTGCACCTTTTGCTACAGATTTTTCTTCGCAATGCTCTGCTAAAAAGCTTCCTATTTTGTTTACTTCAAACATTGCTTGTCTTATAGTTTTTGCATTTTCAACTGGCATTCCATCATCTGAGAAGGCTACTGCTCCTGCATCTTTTAATTCTTTATAATCTACAAGTTCTTCTCCTTTTTCTCCTTTTGTAACACTTGCATAAGGTAATACATTGCAAAGATTTACTTCTTTTGCTCTTTTTATGATTTGTTCTAATACTTCTTTATTATCTGGGGTAGGTTTTGTATTTGGCATTGGGCATACTGTTGTAAATCCTCCCTTTACTGCACTTCTTGAGCCTGTTTCTATTGTTTCTTTATGTTCAAATCCTGGCTCTCTTAGATGACAGTGCATATCTATCATTCCTGGCATTATGTATAAATTTGTACAGTCTAATACTTCATCTGCATTTACATTTAAATTTTTCTCTATTTTAGTAATTTTTCCGATTTTCGATTAGTACGTCAAGTTTTTCATTTGTATTGCTTGCATAATCTAGTACTGTTCCGTTTTTTAACAATATGCTCATATTTTTTACCTCCAACATTAATTTTGTTCATCATATCATTTTTTTATGTTTTTTTCAAGTATGTTTTTCTATATTTTTCCTTAATTTTCTAGATTTCCCTTGACTTTCTGTGTTTTTTACATTATTATATAATTGATTATTTTTATAAGTAATTATAAATCAAATATATTGGAGGTTGAACATGAGTAATTTAGTTTCATATTTGTTCAAAACAAATGCATTTAAGGTTTGTCCTGATAATAAACCTTTCTGGTATACATCTCGGAAAAATAGGACCTTATTTTATTAATACTCATTTTCTTTACGGAAGTGAAGAGAGTGCTGTTGAATTTTTAAGCTTTATTGATTTAGAAAAAGATAAAAAATTAGAGTTACCAAAGAAAATCTTTGAGAAAACTTTTGCTCAATACAATAGTAATAGTATTTATAAAGAAGTTATTGATGAAATGGTTTCTTTTATAAATTCTCACATCAATGTTGATGAGGTAGATTATGTCTCTGGTGGTGAAAGAAGAGACTGGTTCTTCTCTAATATAGTAGCTCACCTTTTAGGAAAGCCTCATATCTCTATTTTTAAAGATTTATCTGCCGTTGTAAGTACTCCTGATTTTGAAGAAACAGTTTCTAAAACTAGTCTTCAAGGTAAGAAAGTTTTACATGTTGCAGACTTAGTTACAGCTGCTTCTAGTTATGTACGTGCTTGGATTCCAGGAGTTCAAAGTCTTGGTGCTGAGATTGTATGGAGTGTAGTTGTTGTAGATAGAATGCAAGGTGGAAATGATAGATTAAGAGATTTAGGCATTGATGCTTATTCTTTAGTTCAAATTGCACCTGATATGTTTAAAAAAGCCTTAGATTTAGGTATAATTTCTGAAGAACAAAATGTTATGCTTAATAAATTCTTCGAAGATCCTGATGGAACTATGAGAAAGTTCTTAATAGAACATCCTGAATTTTTAGAGAATTCTTTAAAGGCTGATGAAAAAACTGTTGTAAGAGCAAGACTTTGCATTGAAGGAGATTTATACGGGCTTAACGAAAATAAATAAAATTTTATGTAATACATATGCAATGGAAAGTGGCTTCTTGTTTAGGAAGCCACTTTCCTTATTTTTCTTTTAATTTTAGTTTAAGCTCAAGGGTTGTGCCTTTTCTATTTATTACTAAGTTTACCTCATCTCCAACTTCTTTTGTGTATATATATTCTCTTAAATCATTCATTTTTGTTAAAATTACATTATCTATTATTTGTATTATATCTCCTTCCATGAGTCCCTTTCCATATGCTGCTCCATTTTTCTTTATTGAAACCACATATATTCCTGTATTAATTTTTATATCATCATCTAAATATTGTACAACTTCCTTGTCGTATGCATATATTCCAATAGAGGCTTCTTTAAATTCTCCTTTTTCTATTATTTTTTGTATTACTGGTTTTACAATATTTATTGGTATTGCAAATCCTATTCCTTCTGCTTCTTCTATTTTTACAGAGTTTATCCCTAGTATTTCTCCATTTTTATTTATTAATGGTCCTCCACTATTTCCACTATTTATTGTTGCATCTGTTTGTATTAAGTCTTCCATATATGATAAATTGTTTTCTTCTTTTATTTTTATTGTTCTATCTACTGCACTTATAATTCCTGAGGTTACTGTTCTTTGAAATTCCATTCCTAATGGATTTCCTATCGCATAAACTTTTTCTCCTAGTCTTATTTCATCAGAATCTCCAAGATTTACTGCTTTTAAGCCAAATTTATTTATCTTTACTATGCTTAAATCTATATCTGAATCAGCCCATATTACATTTCCTTGATATTCTTCACCGATTTTCTAGGGTGATATAACATTTACTGTATTTATCACCACTTACATGTTCATTTGTTAATATATATCCTTCATCTGATACTATTATTCCGCTTCCAAGTGATAGTTTTTTTTCTGCATTTATGCTAAATATTGATGTATCGTTTTTTTCTATTTTAGATATTCCGAACTACGCTCTCTGAAACTTCTTCTAAAATTTTACTTATATTTTCTTCGCTTCCGTATAATTGTTTCTTTTGAAACTTTATCTGCCGTATAGGTTTCTTCCTCTACTTCTATATTTATGTACATGTCGTATAATACAATACTAATTGTGGCAATTATAAATATCAAAAATAGTTTTCCTAATACTTTTAGTAATATATGATTATTTTTCTTTTCTTTATTGTAATTATCCAAGTTATTTCCTTCTTTATTTTGAATTTACTTAGATTATTACCAAAAATTTGAATTTATATACTTTTTGTATGATTTTTATAAATTAAATGAAGCCAAAAAAAACAATAAGAAAAGAGATAAGAGTATTATTTTTATTACTGCGTAAGCGCCCAAACGGAGCGTAAGCGAAGTGCGATATGGAGCAATTTACATATAAATTTTTTATTGGAAATTGCGACAGCAAAGTAATAAAAATAATACTCTTATCTCTTTTTTATAATATATATTTATTATTTATTATTTTATTTATTTTTTAAATTCCAAAAGAAACTTCTTAGCTTTCGTGTAACTTTTTTATACCATGGTACATTTTCTATTACAACCAATTTAAATTTACCTGGTTCTTCGTTTTTCTCTATGTTTTCTTCATTATTTTTTTCTATTTCTTTTTCCTGATTTTTTTCTGACTTGAAAATTTCAGTTGTATCATATTTTTCCTTTTTTTCTTTTTCTACTCTTATATCATTTTCTTTACAAACAACTAAAATTTCGTTTCCATCTTCTTCTCTACAACAATATTTTATAAAAATTCCTGCAAGTAAATTTTTTGTTTCTGGAAGTAGCTTTTGTTCACTAAGCTTTTTTGTTTTGTCAAGTTCGAATTTATATTCTTTGTTTGACATTTTTTTTAACTCTTCTTTTATCTTTTCAGGAATTTTCTCTAATACTGGCTCTTCTATAAATTTGAATATTTCCACTAGTTCTGTTGCTGCATTTGGATATATATTATTCTCCATTTTCTTCCCTTTCTCTTTTGTTAATTTATCCTCTTTCTAATATGTCTTTTCTTTCTTCTATTAGCCTTTTAAATGTACTAAAAGCTTTCCTTATCCCTATTTCACTCTGTGCTCTTGAAAAACTTGTTAAATCTTCTTCTGTGATTTTATATTTCATTTCTTTATCAGCGAATTCGTATAGTTCTTTTCTTGTTATTTGATAGGGATTCTTTGTTTTTATTAATGTGAAAATCCCCTTTTGTGGCTGAAAACCTTTTACCTTTTTTCTATCATTTTTAGCTTCTTCCATATTTTTTCTCCTATGTTTTATATCCTAAATTATATACTACAAAAATTCCTCTGTCAATCTTGTTTTTTATCATATATAAGAACAAAGAGCCATACCTCTCCCTTTGTTCTTGCAGATTTTATGTTTTGAGTATAAATTTAGATATTATTAAATTTTAGCTTTTTTCGTATGGTATTGATATTATAAATATTGTACCTTCTCCTACTTTTGATTCAAAAGTTATATCGCCATTAAACTTAGCTTTTATGTTTGAATATGACATGTAAAGGCCAAGTCCTGTACCATTTTTACCTTTTGTCGTTATCATTTCCTTAAATAATTTCTTTTGTATTTCTTTTGACATTCCGCAACCATAATCACGAATAGCAAAATTTATATTCTTATCATCTTTATTAACTATAAAATCTATTACACTATCTGGTTTTCCACCATATGATTGTATAGCATTTGAAATTAAGTTATCTATAACTTGTACTAAAGCATTTATATTTCCATGCATTGTAAACTCTTTATCAATTTCTAAGTCATATCTTAGTTCTACAAGAGCATGTTTTAATTCGTGTTTCATTAGAATAGATACTCTATTTAAAAGCTCATCTATTGTAAAGCTTTGTACATTTTCACTTGAAGATATTGCCTGTCCTTTAACCGCTGTAATTACATCTGACATATATGATGTGTGCGTTTTAATCTTATCTACCCATTCTTGCATATCTTTTGCGATTGCATGATGGTCATCATTTGTGACTTCTGGATCTCCAATAGATGCATCATATTCTTTTATTAAATCTGTTAAAGCTTCTGTTCCTCCTGCAATAGACATGATTGGAGTTTTTAAGTTATGTGCTATTCCTCCAATTAATTGTCCAAGTGATGCAAAACGTTCTCTCTCCATTAGCATTTGTTGATTATTATGTATTTGTTCAATATTATTTTTAGTTAAGTTTTGAATTTTATTAAATTCAACAGTAAGCTCTCCTAACTCATCATTAGATATTACTGGTATTCTCTTGAATTCTTCGTTATTCTTTGTGTTTATTTCATTTAAACCACTTACTATCAATCTTATCTGGCTCGCAAGTGATTCTGAATAATACCATATAAGCATTGATATTACACCAAATAGGATTACAAATGTTATAACTATATAATTTAATGCATCTCCACCACTAATTGGATAACGTATTCCTATTATATAATTTTGATTATCCACAATTATATGTTTTATATATCCTTGTGTATTAACTGCATAATGTTCATATGCTCTTCCTTCATTTTCATCTGATAATTCAAATATATATTTTTGGAAGAAATCTGTTAGTTCTACACCATTTGATGTTGTTATATTTTTATTTTCGTCTATAATGAAGTATGTGTCTGATTGACTTAAGTATTCTAAATTATTCATTTTATCTATTACTTCATTTTCTGTATATGATACATTTTCATCAAATGCATAAGATAATTCTTGTTTGTAGTATCTATATATATCATTTCCTCTTACGTTAATTAGTCTAGAATAAGATACTATAACTGTAAAGAATAAACCTGCTATTAATAATGGTATTAATAATAGCATCATATCATTTGATAAGCTTGTATGTTTCTTTATTACATTATTTTCTTTGAATGTTTTATATAAAACTGTTTTAAATAAATTTCTTGAAAATACATAAGATATTGTTGCATTAAATGCAAATATAGAAACTAGAAGTATTGCAACTGTTATTCCTGATGTTTCTACTTCATGCTTTACAATAGGCATTCCAAGTCCTATTGTAACTGCAACAAATGGTATTATAATTTGTAATAAATAGAATTTTGTAGGTGCCGTAAGTAGTGTATATCTTACATCCTCTGTTGTATATTTAGTATCACCGTGTTTTTCCCAATCTGCAATTTTCCTAAATAGTACAAAACGTTGAAATAAAATAAATACAATTACTATAAATAAATAAATAACAAAGAATTGTTTTGTATATGTTAGTCCTCCGTATTCAATTTGAAACTGCGTGTCTACTGTTCCTGGTGGGTAGTTTAGTATTTTGTACATGAATGGATACAATGCCCATATACATATTGTAAATGACATAAAATATGACAATATAACTTTTTGATATGTATATAAGCCTTTCTTTTTCTTTTCTTTCATTTGTTTCCTCCTTATATAAATTTAATATTTTTACAATATTCTACGATTTTTGCAAGGTATTTTTCATCTATTTTTTTGTAATGGAATCCTATGTTTTCCAAATATTTTTGTGTTATTTTACTTTTTGTTTTTATATTTAAATATGAAATGTTGGTATATAGGTTGTAATCATTTATTACTAGTGAGTTATCATTTAAGTCCATTTTTATAATTTTCTTATAGAAGTCTTTATCTTTTATTAGCTTTATTTCATATCCTAAATTATTAAATTTATCTATTAAGGTTGCCATTTTAAATTTTTGAGGATTTGTCATATGGAATATTTTGTTTTGATGCCCATAATTGTAAATTATTTTTGTTATAGCATCTGCAATTTCATCTACTGGTGATATGTCAAATTCACATATATTGCTACTTTCATAGAAAAATTTATTTTTTAATATAAATTGTATTTTATTATAAAATGCATTACTGTCTATATTATATTGAAACTGCCCATCTCTATATCTTCCGTGTTAAATTACCTATACGGAATATGTTTGCTTTTAGCGATTTTTCTTTAATTTTTTGTAATATAAATTCTTCTGCAAGCAATTTACTTTTTATATAATAATTTTCTTGATAGTTTTGTCCTATGAAGAAATTTTCCTCTGTAAAATCAACATCTTCATTTGTACGACTTAATGGCATGTAGTCTCCAGAAACGCTCATTGTTGATATGTGATTTAATCCTATGTTATATCTCATACAAAATTCTGCTACATTTTTTGTTCCGTCTAAATTTATTTTTTTGAAGTCTTCATATTTTCCCATGTGTTTTACTGATGCAGCACTATGTATTACTAAATTTATTTTATTTCCAAGTTTTTCTATTTCTTCTTCTGGTAGTCCGAAATTTTTATATTTCATATCTCCTACGACAACTTCTATTTTATTAAGCGTTTCTTCATCATAGTTATCATTGAAATAGAATTTAAACATAGAGGCAAGTCTCTTTTTTGCACTTTCTTTATTTGTTCCTCTAATTAAGCAATATACTTTTACATTTCTGTTTAATAATTTTTCTAAGATATGTATTCCTAAAAATCCAGTAGCTCCTGTTAATAAAACATTTTTGAATCGTGCACTATTTATTACTTTTATTTTGCTTAAATCATGCGCTAAAAATGGATAATTATCTTCTTCTACTGATGAATCTACTGAGTTTGTATTATGTTCTAGGGCAAAGCATAAATCTTTTACAGTAGAATAGTCATAAAAATATTGTACTGGAACAGATATACCTAATTTTGATAGTTCTGACTGTACTTTTATTATTAGTAATGAATCCATTCCAAGATGCGTAAAGTCTTCTTCTATACCAATTCTTTTTATTTCTAGGCATTTTTCTAATACTTTGCAGATATTTTTTTGCATTTCGTTCTCTGGTTTTACATATTTTTCGCATGCATTAAGTTCAAAAGGTGATGGAAGCATTTTTTTATCAATTTTTCCATTTACGGTAAGTGGTAATGTTCCTATTTGTATAAAATATGCTGGCACCATATAGCTTGGCAATTTATTTGATAAAAATAGTTTTAGCTCATAACTTTGAATTGTAAAATCTGATATATAGTACGCACATAAAAAGTCTCTATCATTGTTTTTATAATTTACGACTGTGCAATTTTTTATAAACTTATGCTCACTTAATGATTTTTCTATTTCGCTAAGTTCAATTCTATATCCCCTAATTTTTATTTGTGTATCTGCTCTTCCATAAAAAACAAGTTCTCCATCTTTTGTCCAACTTGCCATATCTCCTGATTTGTACATTGTTAGTTTTGGATTAAAAATATCTTTGATAAAGCTTTTTTCTGTTAAATCTGGCCTATTATAGTATCCCTTTGAAATTCCGTCTCCAGATATATATAGTTCTCCTTTTATCCCTGGTGGGCAAAGTTTTAAGTTTTTATCTAAAACATAAAATTTAACATTAGCCATAGGTTTTCCGATGGTAATTGTCTTTATATTTTTTTCTATTTTTTTTGCTGAACAACCTACTGTTGCTTCTGTTGGACCATACATGTTATAAATTTCAGCAGATGTAAGTGCTTCAATACTTTTTATAAATGGTATACTAAAAGCTTCTCCTCCAATTCCTATATCTGTTAAAGATTTCATGCTATGATATTCTTTCATAGAAGATATTATTGATTGAATTTTACTTGGAGTTCCATATAAAATATTTATCTCCTGTTTTGTAATTAAATCATTAATCTTACCAAAATCATTTTGTTCTTCTTTACTTGATAATACTAACGTTAACCCTTGTAAAATTGTAACCCAAAGTTCAAAACCAAATACATCAAAAGATATTGATGCCATTGAAAGAACTTTTTTATTTTTTGTATAATCTATTACTTTTGATATTCCGCACTAAATAATTATGAAAATTTCTATGTGCTATTGTAACTGCCTTTGGAAGACCTGTAGAACCTGATGTATATAATAAATACATTGGGTCTTCTGGATTTATTTCTACTTTTTTGTAGTTTTGTTTTTCATCTATTTTTGTATTTAAATTCCAGGTTATTTGGTTTGGTAATTTTAAATCTAAATCAGATATTACATACTCTGAATTTGAGTTTTCTATCATATATTTTTTTCTATCTTCTGGATGAGATGTATCTATTAATACATATGAACAGCCACATTTTAAAATAGCAAGTAGTGCAACGACTAAATCAATTGAGCGATCTAAAATTATAGATATATTTCTTCCTTTTTTTACATGATATTCATTTTGCAAATATCCTGCTAGTTTTTCAGATTCTTTGTCCAATTCTAGGTATGATACTTCCTTTTCACCACATATTATTGCGATTTTTTCTGGATGAAGTTTTACTTCCTTTTCCCATAAATCTAAAATTGTCTTTTTTCTATCATAAGTAACTTTTGTATTATTAAATTCATTTAAGATTTTTTCTCTTTCTTCCTCTGTTGTAAGTTCAATATCTTTTATTAATATATTTTTATTTTCCATAATTTGCTCACAAATGTGTAGCAAACGATTGTGTATGTCCTTTATTTGTGAAAAATCATACATTTTATTTTGATAATCATACATAAAAGAAAATGAGCTTGTATCGTCCATATCATATATATGAAATACTAATGGAATTGTTAAATATCCACTAAATAGCCATTCTGAGTCATAAGGAGCTGTACCTTCTTCATGAATTGTTCTTGCATTTTGATATGAAACTGATGTGTTATAGATATTTTCTTTTATTTGAAATCTTGATTTTATATTTGTTATTAATTCTTGAAGTGGGTATTTTTGGTGTCTTAGATAAGAAAATTGTGATTTATTTAAATCTGTAATTGCGTCATAAAAGCTTGTATTTTCTTCGATATTTAATTTATATAGCATATTGTTTACAAAGAGTCCAAAAGTCTCTTTTTGTTTTTTTCCGCTTCTATTTAAAATTGGTGTTGACAAAACGACATTATTTGTTTGTTTTACTTTACTTTCGTAAATTGCCATAACATATAGTAAGAATGTAAATGGAGATATTTTTATTTCTTTGCAAAAATCTACTATTTTTGAAGTCATTTTTTTTGATAATTTAAATTCCACTCTAGTTGCTTCATATGTTAGATTTGATTGACTATTTCCTGAAAGGTTATCTTCAAATATATTTTCTGAAAATAAATCTTCCCAAAATTCCTCATCTTGTTTGAATTTTGGGCTTTGCAAATATTCATTTTCTTCTTTAATAAAATCTGTATATGGATATAAATTATTATCTATTTCTATTTTTTCATTTTTTATTATCTTTGAATATGTAGAAACAATTGTGCTAATTAGTGAGCTTACTGACCACGCATCTGTTAGCAAGTGATGTACACATAGTATAAAGCCACCTGTTTCGTCCTCGTTTTCAAATGTTGTAAATCTATATAATGGCATATCAAATAATTCAAAAGGAGTTCTTGCAATTCTTGTGCAAATTTCTTCTGAATTTTGAGAATTCAATACAACATGATCTATTTTAAAGGTTTCATACTCTTTTTTATATTGTTTTATAATGTCTTGGTCTATATGCAACTGATAACGAATATTATCTGTATTTTTTACAAAAATTCGAATTGCTTTTTTTAACTCTGCAAAGTCTACTTTTTCATGGATAGTTATTTTCCCCACTATATTGTTCATACTTGTTCCTGGATAAAATTGTTCCATAGTAATTATTGCCTTTTGAGGTGTTGTTAGGTCAAATAGTTCTTCAGTCATTATAAATTCTCCTTTTCCAACAATATTCGTTTTTTTCATTATATATATCTTTTTATAAAAAATCAATAAAAATGTTGAAAAATTTTTAAGTGTTATGATAGAATAAATCTGTTAATATTTATCTAAAATTTTTAATAAATATTTAATATATATTAATGTATATATATGGGGGAATATAACATGAATAAAATTAATGAAAACGTAGTAAATTTCAGACAATTAATAGATATTGCTGAAAGAAACGATCCTAATCACATTGTATATGAATTTAAAAAAATTCTTTCAAATAATTTACCAGAAATTGTAAAAGTTAAATATTGTGATTTTAAAAAGGACATGGTAGCACTTTCAACTGCATTATTAAATCTTGGTTTAGAGTGTGAAAAAATTGCTCTTGTCGGCAATAACAGTTATAGATGGTGCATAAGTTATCTTGCAATTACTACTGGAAATATGGTTGTTGTCCCTTTAGACAAAGCATTACCTGAGAATGAATTAGAAAATTTAATTAAAAGAAGCGGAGCAACTTGTATTATTTTTGAAAATAGGCATAGAGAGGTTATTGAAAAAGTACTAAGTGAAGATGATAATATTGTTAAGTATGCTATCGCAATGGATATAGAAAAAGATGAAAATAATATAAAAAGTTTTGATAATCTTCTAGAAGAAGGTAAAACCCTTATTTCTAATGGAGATAATAGATATAATAATATAATTATTGATAATAAAAAGATGACTGCTATGATATTTACTTCTGGAACTACTAATACTCCTAAAGCTGTTATGCTTTCTCAATACAATATTTGCTCAAATGTTATTGCTTTTAGTCATTATGCAAAAGTTACTAAAGATGATACTTTACTTTCTTTTTTACCAATACATCATACATTTGAATGTACAGCAACTTTCCTTTTTGGACTTTATTCTGGAGCAACAGTTGCCTTCTGTGACGGTTTAAAACATTTACAAGATAATTTAAAAGAATATAACGTATCTGTATTATTTGCTGTTCCTCTTGTTTTGGAAACAATGTATAAAAAAATGTTAAAAGATATTAATGAAAATAAAGAGGCTGATTTAGTAAATAAATTCAAAGGAAATTTAAGATTAGTTCTATGTGGCTCTGCTCCTTTGAATGTAGATACAATTCATGGCTTTAATAGTTTAGGAATAGAATTTATACAAGGTTATGGTTTAACCGAAGCTTCTCCTATTATTTCTGCTGAGACAAATGATATGAAGAGACCTGGTTCAATTGGTCGTGTCTTAGATAATCTAGAAATAAAGATAGCTGATCCTGATATTACTGGTGTTGGAGAAATTACAGTAAAGGGTCCAAGCGTTATGATTGGATATTATAATAATAAAGAAGAAACTGATAAAGTCTTAAAGGACGGATGGCTTAGCACAGGTGATTACGGATATTTAGATGATGATGGATTTTTATTCATAACTGGTAGAAAAAAAGATCTTATTGTACTAAAAAATGGAAAAAATGTCTATCCACAAGAATTAGAAGCATTAATTAATAGAATTCCTTATGTTGTAGAAAGTATTGTTTATCCTAGGGAGGAAACTTCTCTTGATACTGCTTTATGTGCTCAGATTGTCTATTCAGAAGATTTAATTGTAAGTGCTTTAGGTAATAAATCTGAAGAAGAATATAAAGAAATACTTTGGAATGAAATAAAAAAGATAAATCAATCTCTACCAATTTACAAACATATTAAACAAATTTCTATTACAACAGTACCTTTTTCAAAAACTACAACTCAAAAAATAAAAAGATATGAAGTATTAAAAAATTTAAAAGTAGCATTAGTTTAAAACAAAATATAACTTTTTTCGAAATATTTCTTGCTTTTTTTTGGTGTTATAGTATAATTATTCTATATAAAAGGATGTGATAGTATGAGGAAAAATGCCCAAGTTCAACCTTCAAATGGAATAAAAGTACTTGTTGTAGATGATGAAATTGGTATAATCGACTCTTTATCTATATTTTTAAAAAAGTCTGGTTATCTTTTTTCAGGTGTTACAGATCCTTTAGAAGCAATTGAAAAAGTTAAACAAGAGCACTATGATTTAATGATTCTTGACTTCATTATGACACCAATACATGGTGACCAAGTTGTTGAAGAAATCAGAAAATTTAATAAAGAACTATACATATTACTTCTAACAGGTCATAAGGATTTAGCTCCACCACTTGAAACTATTAAAAGATTAGATATTCAAGGTTATTGCGAGAAGAGTGATAAATTCGACCAATTACTTCTTCTTATTGAATCTGGTGTAAAGGCTATTAACCAGATGAATACAATAAAGCAAATTAATGAAGATTTGAAGGAAGCTAATGAAAGACTAGAACAAGCTTATATGGAAAGCATTGAAACTTTAAGATATACTGTTGAAGCAAAGGATCCTTATACTAGAGGTCATTCAGATAGAGTTTCTGAATATTCTGTTTTAATTGGAAAATATTTAGGTCTTTCTGATGAAGATTTACATACCCTTAAAGTTGGTGGCCTTTTCCATGATATTGGAAAAATTGGTATACCTGATAGTATTCTTTTAAAACCTGGAAAACTTACGGTAGATGAATATTCGGAAATCAAAAATCACCCTGCAATTGGTGTTCACATTTTATCAAATGCAGAAATTTTTAAAGATATTATTCCTATAGTAAAACATCATCATGAAAGATTTGATGGTCAAGGATATCCTTCTAAATTAAAAGATGAAGATATACCTTATTTAGCAAGAATTGCAGCTGTTGCAGATACTTTTGATGCAATGACTTCTAAAAGAACTTATAGGGACTCATTAGATATAAGTATTGTTAAAGAAGAAATTGAAAAAAATAAAGGAATTCAATTTGATCCACAAATAGCTGATGTATTCTTAGATATATTGAATAACCATTTTGACGAGATTAAGGAAATTCAAGAAAAATATAAATAAAATTAATTTTAATCTAAATAAAACTAAAACATTACTCTATAACATTTTAGTTTATTATTAACTTTGATATTATAAGTTTTAGAAATTACATTTTTGTAGTTTTTGGCTTATTATATAATTTTATATACCTTTGTGGTATAAATAACAAAAGTAAAAGGAGGAAACTATAATGGAAGAAGAACAAAATAATAATGTACAACCTCAAGAAGCACCAAAAGAAACTTCAAAAGTTGAAAAAAAAGGATTTAATATTACATCTATGATTTTAGGAATAATTGCTATACTTTTCTCTGTTACACAATATAGTCTTTATGTAACTTTACCTTGTGGAATTATTGCTATTATCTTTAGTATTGCTGGTAGAAAAGATGCTGGTCGTGGAATGGGAATAACTGGTTTGGTATTAGGTATAATTGCATTAGTAATATTCGTTTTAATACTTATACTTGGTTTTTGGGCTATTTCTCAGTCTTTTAACTTATTTTTTGTACAATAAATTAAATAAAGAGCGTGACATTTTAAAATTAATCATGCTCTTTATTTTTGTAAATTTTAATTTTCAAGTAAAATAAAATTTTTTCAGTTATTCTATTCCAAGATATTGGTTATAAGTGCATTCTCTATCTACTATTTTATCTTGTTTTATATCTATTACTCTATTTGCTACAGTTTCGCATAATTCATGGTCATGTGATGTAAATATCATATTGCCTTTAAATTTTTTCATTCCTTCATTAACAGCCGTAATACTTTCCATATCTAGATGGTTTGTTGGTTCATCAAACATTAGGAAATTTGCTCCTGATAACATCATTTTTGCTAGAACACATCTTACTTTTTCTCCTCCAGACAAAACTGAAACTTTTTTTAGTGCTTCTTCTCCTGAAAATAACATTCTGCCTAAAAATCCTCTTACATATGTTTCATCTGGGTCTTTTGAAAACTTACGTAACCAATCTACAAGTAAAACTTCATCCTTAAACATATAGTTATTATCCTTTGGGAAATAATCTTTTGTTATTGTTGTTCCAAATTGTATTTCTCCTGAATCTGGCTCTACTTCACCTGCAATTATTTGGAAAAGTAAAGTTTTGGCAAGTTCATTATCTGCCAAAAGTAATATTTTGTCATCTTTTTTTACTGTAAATGAAATATTATCTAGTATTTTTTCTCCATTTATTGTCTTCGAAATATTTTTTAATGTCAAAATTTCTTTTCCTGGCTCTCTATCTGGCTTAAAATCTACATAAGGATATTTTCTATTTGATGGTTTTATTTCATCTAATTCGATTTTTTCTAGTGATTTCTTTCTTGATGTAGCTTGTTTTGATTTAGATGCATTGGCACTAAATCTTGCTATAAATTCTTGTAATTCCTTTATTTTTTCTTCTTTCTTCTTATTTGCTTCTTTTGCTTGTTTTAATGCAAGTTGGCTTGATTCATACCAGAAATCGTAGTTTCCTGGATACACTTTTATTTTTCCAAAGTCAACATCTGCGATATGTGTACATACTTTATTTAAGAAATATCTATCATGTGATACTACAATTACTGTATTTTCAAATTCTATTAAGAATTCTTGTAACCAATTTATTGTTTTTAAATCTAAGTCATTTGTAGGCTCGTCTAATAGAAGTACATCTGGATTTCCAAATAAAGCTTGTGCAAGAAGTACTTTTACTTTATCCTTTGCTTCTATTTCTTTCATTAATTTATAATGATTTTCTGTTTCTATTCCTACATTATTAAGTAAAGTTGCTGCATCTGCTTCAGCATTCCATCCGTCTAATTCTGCAAATCTTTCTTCTAGTTTTGCTGCCTTCATTCCATCTTCTTCTGAGAAGTCTGGTTTAGCATATATTGCATCTTTTTCTTTCATAATTTTATATAATTCTTGGTTTCCCATGATCACAGTATCTATTACACTATATTCTTCATATGCGAAGTGGTCTTGCTTTAGAACTGATAGTCTTTCTCCTTTTTCTACTGTTACCTCTCCCTTACTTGGTTCTATTTCTCCTGATAAAACTTTAAGAAATGTAGATTTTCCTGCACCATTTGCCCCTATTATTCCATAGCAGTTTCCTTTACCAAATTTTATATTTACATCTTCAAATAAGACTCTTTTTCCAAATCTTACTGTTACTCCTGTTGCAACTAACATTTATTTTCCCTCCGTTTTTTGACAATGTTATTATTATATATCATTTTTACCCTCTTTTCAAGGTTTAATTGTAAGTATTTGTTCTCATCTATTATAAAATACTTATAAAACAAACTGTGGTAATTTTTTATAGAGTTGCGTAAGCGACCAAACGTAACGAAGTGAAGTGCGATGTGGAGCAACTTACATTTTAATTTTTATTTTGTAAGTTGCGACAGCAAAACTCTATAAAAAATTACCACAGTTTGTTTTTATTAATATGTATTATCTTGACTAAATAAGTCTCTACGGTGTAAAATATATCATGTAATATAATAAAAAAAGGATGGGTGATAAATATGTTAAAGATTTACAATACTGATATTTCAACAGGAAAAACAAGTGAAGTGAATGAATTTACTAAAGGAGCTTGGATTAATCTTGTTAGCCCGTCCCAAGAAGAAATTAAAAAGGTCTGTAAAGCTGTAAATATTCAAGAAGATTTTATTAATTATTCTCTTGATTTAGAGGAAAAAGCCAGAATTGATATAGAAGAGGATGACTCTACTGTTCTTTTTATTGTTGATGTTCCTACAATAGAAAAAAATAAAGAATCTTCAATGTATACAACTATTCCGCTTGGTATGATTGTTGTTAGAGACGATTTCTTTATTACAGTTTGTTCAATAAAAAATAAAGTTATAGAAAACTTTGAAAAAAAGCAAGCAAAAAATTTTGCAACTTATAAAAAAAGTAGATTTATATTGCAATTATTATATTATAATTCTTCATTTTTCTTAAATTATTTAAAGCAAATAAATAAAGAAATTGAGGTTACTGAATCAAAGTTAAAAGATTCTTTGAGGAATGAAGAGCTCTTAAAGATGTTAAGTCTTGAAAAAAGCTTGGTTTATTTTACAACTTCTTTAAGGTCTAATGAACTTGTAATGGAAAAAACAATGAGAGGAAAAGTTATTAAACTATATGAAGAAGACGAAGATTTACTTGAAGATGCTATCATTGAAAATAAACAGGCTATTGAAATGGGTAAAATTTATAGTGATATTTTAAGTGGAACTATGGACGCATATGCTTCTCTTATTTCAAATAATTTGAATGTTGTAATGAAATTCTTAGCTTCTATTACACTTGTTATTTCTGTTCCTACAATGATTTCTAGCTTTTGGGGGATGAATGTAAATTTGCCATTAATGAATACAAGATTAGGATTTGTTGTAATTATTACAATTTCTGTTATATTAACTTTACTTGTGACTTGGTGGCTAAAAAAGAAGGATATGTTAAATTAAAAAAATACACTTTCTAAATCTTAGATATTTTGATATAAACTCGAAATGTTAGATAAAACATGGAGAGTTTTATCATTTTTCTAACTTTAGAAGTGTATTTTTTTATTACTTTTTAATTTTCTATTGTGTTATTTGATGGTGTATCTTGCATTATATTTTCATTTTCTTGATTATCTTCTACTGGTTCTTCTTTCTTTATAGGGGCTCCTAAAACCCCTTCTATGTTAACAAGTTCTTTTTTTATTGTGTTATAAAGACTCTGATTTATTTTTGAATGATCTCCACTTTCATATTCTTGTATAGCAGATCTTATATCTATAAGCTCATATCTATTTTTAGAACCTGCTCCTCTATCATAACAATATACAGGTACATAATCTACACTATCTATTGACATTTTTCCTGTTTGTCCGTTTTTTGTTACTTGCATATTAAGTATTGCTGTGCTTTTTGTATGTTCTTTTACTTGCCCTGATACGAAATTTCCAAGTGCATATACTACGAAAACATCTTTTTTTGTTCCATCTGCTAATGTTATTGTTCTCTTTTCCATTGGTTCAACTACATGTGCATGATTTCCAAGTATTATATCTACACCATTTTCAAATAAAAGATTTGCTAATCTTTCTTGTTCACTATTTTGTTTTTGCATATACTCTATTCCCCAATGCATACTAGCGCATATTAAATCTACATTTTGCTCTTTTGCAAGTTCTATTTGTTTTAAAATTAATTCTTCATCTATTAAATTTACTAAATAATCTTTTCCTGATGGAATCGGGATTCCATTAGTTCCGTAAGTAAATGAAAGAAATGCTATTCTTATTCCATTTACTTCCTTAACTAAAATGGAGTTCTGTTCCTCTTCACTCCTATATGTTCCCATATGGTCTATACCAATTTCGTCTAAAGCGTCTAAAGTGCTTAATATTCCTTTTTCTCCTTTATCTATACTATGATTATTTGCTGTTGATAATACATCTATTCCTATATTCTTTAATGCATTTCCAAGAGTAGAAGGTGTATTAAATGTAGGATATCCACTATATCCTCTTTCTTCTCCTGCAAATGTTGTTTCAAGGTTTCCGAATCGCAATATCAGCATTTGTTATATATTTTGCAACATTTACAAATACTGGTGAGAAATCGTATTCTTTCGTTTCTTGGTTATATGCAGCTTTAAAATTTGTACTGTGACACATTATATCCCCTGTTGCAACCAGTTTTATAGTTGTATCTGGTGGAATAACAACTTCTTCTTTATTATTTGTTTGTCCAACTTCTCCTGTACCAATTTGACTATTATTCTTTACTATATTTATTATTCCAAATGTTGCTAAAACTGCAATTAATGTAATTATTACTATAGATAACGATATTCTTTTATAATTTATACGATATTTTCTTCTTTTACCTCTTCTACTTTTTCCCATCTATTTCCTCCTAATTTATAGCTCTATTTCTCCACTTGTTTGATCTTTTCTTTTATTTTCATCATTTTCTTTTTGAAACTGTACTGCATCTGCTTGTTTGTCTTGCGTTTCTAAAAAATTTTCTACTACTTCTCTTTGCTTTTCTTGTGATATATCTGATTTTATTCTTTCTCTTAATGTTTCTTCTTTATCTTGATCACTTTCAGCTTCTTTCATAGGGCCTTTTTCATTAGATGCTGTCTTATCACTTTCTACTGCTATTTGTGTGTCTCCTCTTCTTTTTCCTTCCTTAGCTTGAATTCTATTTTGTCTTTCTATCTTTTTTCTTTCTCTTTTATTGTAGTCTATAACTATTTCTCCATTTTCACCTTGCTCTAATTTATAACCGCATATTTGAAATTATTCCTCTTTTACTAAATACCATTGGGAATAATCTCCTTAGATTCTCATCTTCTAAATCAATAGGTTTATCTGTTCTTTGAAATCTTATGTTATATACATCTGTCTTTTTTCCTATATCTTTATTTGCAAAGGCTAATTTCGGTAGTAAAAGTGTACTTTGCCTTAAATATGTTTCACTGTAATTTTGTATGTATCCCATTTCTGTCAATTTTTGAATTGTTTTTCTTACCATTCCATGGGTATCTGTTTCTAATGTCAATGGTTTTCCTTTTTCATCTAGACTTCCGAATTTTGACATACCGGCTATTGTTTGTAATTGCAAAAATCCAAGTTTTTCTCTCACATCCATTTGTCTAGTTTCTGTAAATATATCTGGTCTTAGTACATCTTGATATATTTTCATATTTTTTCCGTGTCTTCTTGCAATAAATGCAATATCTTTATAACTTTTATATAATGTTTCATTTAATAACCTTTGTGATGTATAAAGGGCAAGTGCTCCTGTTGGAATAACAAGTGGTGGAAATGCAATCGTTCCGCCTGCCATTGCAATAATGCTTGCCATAAATGCTATACTTCTTCCTGTTATTTTACCGAATTTTCCTATTCCTCTTCTTATTTTATCTGGTAGATTATTTTTATATACTACTGGCAAATTGTTGTCTTTCGTATCTTCTCTCTCCTTTTTCTTTCTATGCATTTATTATATTAAAATACATTATAATATGAATTCATTATATCAAAACGTATTATAAAAAGTCTATATTTTGTGTAAAATATTTTCGAAATTGTTGAATTTTCCTCAGCAATCTTATATAATAAGTATAATTTTTATATTACTTAGAAAGGAATGTGAAATATATGGAAATTAAAAACGTGTTAGTAAAGGACTTGTATAGAGACCTTTCTCCATATGTAGATAATAAAATTAAAATTTCTGGTTGGGTAAGAACTATTCGTGATTCTAAAAACTTCGGTTTCATAGAATTAAATGATGGAAGTTTTTTCAAGAATGTCCAAATTGTATTCGATTCAGAACTTGCAAATTTTGAGGATATTAGAAAACTTTCTATTAGCTCATCTATAATTGCAACTGGAACCATTGTAAAAACTGAAAATGCTAAGCAACCTTTTGAAATGAAAGCAACAGAAATTGATATTGTAAATATTGCCAATCTTGATTATCCTCTTCAAAAGAAGAAACATTCTTTTGAATATTTGAGAACTATAAGCCATTTACGTCCAAGAACAAATACTTTTAATGCTGTTTTTAGAGTACGTAGTATTTTATCTTTTGCAATTCATAAATTCTTCCAAGAAAGAGGATTTGTTTATGTTCATACTCCTATTATTACTGGTAGCGATTGTGAGGGAGCCGGTGAAATGTTTAGAGTAACTGCTATGGATATGGACAATCCTATAAAAGATGAGAATGGGAAAGTTGATTTTTCTAAAGATTTCTTTGGAAAATCTTCACATCTTACTGTAAGTGGTCAATTGGATGTAGAAACTTTTGCTCACGCTTTCCGTAATGTTTATACATTTGGTCCTACTTTTAGAGCAGAAAATTCAAATACCGTAAAACATGCAGCAGAATTCTGGATGATAGAACCTGAAATTTGTTTTGCTGATTTAAAAGATGATATGGACTTAGCAGAAGAAATGATTAAATATATAATTTCTTACGTTTTAGAAAATGCTCCTGAAGAAATGGCATTCTTCAATCAATTTATAGACAATAATCTTTTAGATAGACTTAATAATATTATAAATTCTGATTTTGGTAGAATTACTTATTCAGATGCAGTTAAAGAACTTGAAAAAATTAATGATAAGTTTGAATTTCCTGTTCATTTTGGTACTGACCTTCAAACTGAGCATGAAAGATATATAAGTGAAAAGATTTTTGGTAAGCCAGTATTTGTAACTGATTATCCAAAGGAAATTAAAGCTTTCTATATGAAGCAAAACCCTGATGGAAAAACTGTTGCCGCTGCTGACCTTCTTGTGCCTGGAATTGGTGAGATTATAGGTGGAAGTCAAAGAGAGGATGATTTTGAAAAATTATCTGCACGTATAAAAGAATTAAATCTTAATGAAGAAGATTATTGGTGGTATCTAGATTTAAGAAGATACGGAAGCTGTGTTCACAGTGGATTTGGTTTAGGTTTTGAAAGAATGATGATGTATTTAACAGGTATGCAAAATATTCGTGATGTTTTACCTTTCCCAAGAACTCCAAACAATTGTGAATTTTAAATTTCTAAAATAGGAGCTTAACTTGTATAAAGTTAAGCTCCTATTTCGTCTTCTTCTTTTTTATTTTGTTTTTTCTTACTTTTACTTTTGCTTACACCTGCTGACATGCTATTATTACTATTACCATATCTCGACATATCACTAATTCTTTCTTTGAATTTATTTTGTTCTGAACTATCCTTATTTGCATTATATACTATTTCATCTGAATTTGCCGTAAATAATTTCCTTTTAACTGCAAGTATTGCTCTGGACCATAAATTTTCTTTTCTAACAACAGGATAATATTCCTCTTCTGGAGCTAAATTTAATTCACTTTCATTTAATTTATCTAATTCTCCTTTTATTGCTAACCTATATAGCACATTACATGCTGAAAGTGTATCTTCTGGACTTATCACGTAAGAAATATCTGAAATAAAATTTTTATCTACCTCATATCTTCCTCTGTTGTGTTGCTTTTCTAATTCTCTAAGTTTACTAGCTGACAATTTTCCTGTCATAAAAATTTCTCTTGCTTTTTGCATTAGATTTTTTTCATATTTATTTGAAATAGTTCTATATTGTATTTTGAATTTAGATATTTCTAACCTTTCTATCTCATCCATCTCATTTGGATCTGCACTAATGCCTGCTATATCAATCCCTTGATAGATCTTATCCAATTTTCTCATTACAGATTCAGGGATCTCTGACATTTGACTTGCTTCTTCTACTATTTTTCTAAAATATTTGTTAAAGATAGTTTCTTGAAAATTATTAATATGTCGACATAATGCTTTCTTTTCTTTTTTCACTTTTTTCTTTAGAAATTTAATTTTTCCATTTAAATTATTTTCAAATTCTCTTCTTTCAATAGAATCTCTCCATTCCTTACCATGTAGTAAACTATAACCTAGTAAATCTTCTGTTACACTTTTATATTCCCTTTCTAATTCTTCCCTTTCTTTGGAATCTAATGTATCTCTATTAGAATACCTTTTTAAAACTTCTATAATTCCTTCTATTTTGACTATATTATCTTCTACTCTATAAACATCATCTGCCATAGCTAGAAAGTTTGTTGCTTCTTCTTTAGTCATACTTAACTGCTTTGTAGCATTTCTTCTTATGTTTCCCATTGCGAGTTTCATAACTCTCTCTTCTCCAATTGCCAATTCTAATAGCTTTACAAATTTGGTTAAATGTTCATATGAATATGTTTTTACTTCTGCTTTCTCACAAATCCAGTTAGTTAATCCTTCGTTTAGTCCTCTTCCAAGTTCCTCGCCATTTGTATATTTTTCTAAAATTCCTGTACCGAACTGCAATTTTCTCCATAAGCACTCAAATTTTGTTCTGTTTAATACTGCATGAACTAATTCATGTAATGTAGTTGCTTTGAGTGATGAATCATTTTCTATATCTTTTGGTGTTAATTCTTCTATTCTTTCTTTTTCTCTACTATTTAAAGTTACAGATAAATCTTTTGAATCATAATATCCTGATATACTTGAGTTATATTCTCCTATATAAACTTTGCGAAAATTTATATCTAGACTTTTTTTAACAAATTTTTTTCCAAAAGTTTTAGAGAATAAAGCACAATTTTCCAATTTTGATACTGCAAATCTTATCAGATATTCTTTTAATTCACTTCTTTCTATCCTATTCATTTAATCTCCATTCTTTAGTATATAATGTTAGTATCTTTTACTTTGTAATTTTCTTCTAGATACTGTAAAACTTCTTTATCTTCTATCTCTTTTATATTGTCATTTTCCATTTCATAAAAAACATATTCTATTCCACTTTTTAATAATTTTATTGCTTTTATATATTTTTTTCCTAAATAATCTATTTCACAAACAAAAATTGCATTTTTCTCTTTTTTTAATTTTTCTTTTGCTTCTATATCATTCATACTCTTCTTCCTTTTTTATTTTGTTTTTCATTTTTAATTTATCACATTTTAAACTCTATTGTCAATGTAAGTATATTCCTTTTAGAATATTAACTTGAATTTTAAAATTTCTGAGAAAAAATAAAAAATACCTATTTTAATAGGTATTTTTTGGTGCGCCATCGCGGGATCGAACCGCGGACCTTGTGATTAAGAGTCACCTGCTCTACCAGCTGAGCTAATAGCGCATTTTTTTGTGCATTTAAAATTATAATATCATTTTTGCTTTTTGTCAATAGTATTTATACTATTTCAAGAGTAAAGTGTATAAAATTTTATCTTTATTTTATATATATTACCTATCATACTATTATTTGTATGTAACTAAAGATTAATTTCAATAAACAATTGAGCTCTCCCTATTAAACACTAATAAGAAGAGTTCAATTCAATTTTTTATACTTTATTTTTTAGATTATTTTATATCTTTCATTTTTCTGTATTTTACAAGCATAATAGTTCCTATTGCTACTGTTAAAACTGCTATTATAACTACAATTTGATTTACACCGGTATTTGGTAATCTTCCTCCCATTTGTGTATTATCACCTTTATTTGTAGCTCCTCCGTTGTTTGAACTTCCACTATTTGATGCTCCTTTGTCTTTATTATTATTTGAGCCTCCGTTATTTGTGTTTCCATTATTTGAATTACCGTTATTTGAGCCTCCATTGTTTATGTTTCCATTATTTGAATTACCGTTATTTGAGTCTCCATTGTTTGTGTTTCCATTATTTGAGTCTCCGCTATTTGTGTTTCCATTATTACTATCTTTGTCAACATTTGTATCGTTTGGATTTGTTGTAGTTCCATTAGCATATAGATTATTTGATGATCCTAATTCAATTTCTAGTGTTGGGCAACTTAATGTTGCAGTGTTTCCTGCTACATCTTTAATATTTCCACCTTTAAGTTCAACTGCTGTCATAATTCCTTTATCTGTACTTTTTATAGTATATGTATATGTAATTTTTTTGCCTTGTATTATTCCATTTGTTAACTCTATGTTTTGCCCACTTCCGAATTTTATTGTTAATGTTGGAGATGTGGTTCCTTCTATTTCTTCACTAAAGTTTACATTAATTGTTACTATTTTTCCTGTTGGAACTACATACATTTTACTATTTGAATCGTAGTAATTAAGTACACTTGTATAAGGTACTTCTATACTTTTTACAGTTGGAGATGTAATATCAGATCCTGAATCTACTTTATCCCAATTTGCTATATAATCAAATGTTATGCCGTTTTCTTCTGCATATTCTTTAGATTTCATTCCATCATTTCCGTATATAGTTAGCTTTTTGCAACCATAAAATGCCTTACCTTTGATTGTTGATACACTATCTGGAATTAATATTTTTTCCAAATTAGTACAGTTACGGAATGGTGCATAAGTGCCATAACCATCATCACCTTCTATTGTTGTTACAGAATCTGGAATTATTATGCTCTTTAGGCTAGTACAGTCTTCAAATAGCCATTCGTCTATAACACTCATTTTATTTGAAAGTGTTACCGAAGTTAAGCCACTACATCCTGAAAAGGCTCCATTTCCAATAGTAGTTACCGAATTTGGTACAACTATACTTTTTAATCCAGGGCATTTACTAAATGCATATGAACCTATTTTAACAACTGTATTTGGTATAGTTATATTTTTTAGTCCTGAACAATCCCTAAATGCACTACTTCCTATTTCTATAAGATTATTAGGCAAAGTTATAGAAGTTAAACCTGAGCATCCTTCTAATGCACTCTCGCCAATTAATGTTACAGTATTAGGTATTGTAATAGTTTTTAATCCTGTTAATTTTTCAAATGCATAATCAGCTATTTGTGTAATTGTATCTGGTATTATTATTTCATTTATTGATACACATTCGCTGAATGCAGCATTTTTATACGACCCTTTTTTTAATGATGTTACCGGCTTACCATCTATGCTAGATGGTATATTAACTGTTCCAGATGCAGTTTTAGTATTACATTTTAAGTTTATAACATTATTTCCAGTACTATCTAGTTCATAACTCCACTCTATATTTTGTGCTGTGTCTTTATATGTTAATGTTTCTGCTTTTGAAATGTTTGGTATTAATAAAATAGCAATTATTAATGTTGTTAATACTAAATATTTTACTTTTGTCATTTTCTATTCTCCTTTTATCTATTTGTTTATTTGAGTTAAATCTTTTTTACATATTTGCACTAGTCATATCTCCTTTATGTAAAAAAGCATAAGCTATAAGGCATATTGTACCAATCCATAAAAAATAAAATCCCATTCCTAAAATATCTAAGCTAAATCCATCTGCAACTGTTGCATGTAAATATATTGTTATTATTGCTATAATAATTGTTGGTATTAGTGATGTTTTTGGATTGTTCATATTGGCAACTTTTGCTCCTATGCTTGTATTGAATAGTGCTGGTACATATTTTTCTACAATATCTTTAAATATTAATAGTACATTTGCTAGTGCAAGTACCATCATTATTTTACCTTGCCAATAATTCCATAATGTAATTGAAGTCGTATATCCCCAAAATGTATATTTTATATATGGGAATATAACTCCTAGTATTACTCCTGCAATTCCTATTGTCGCTAATATTCTTGTGTTCTTTATTTTGTCCATAATACTGCTCATTTGTTTCTCACCCCCTTATGTTACTAATTTTATCTTAAGTTATTAGTAAATGAATTAAGCATTGTTTCACTGATGCTCTGACTACTTACCCTAGTATTATTAGCACCTGTTATTTTTGAATTAGTAAGACCTTTTTCTTGTTTAATAAAATTATCTACTTTTCTTAAGTTTACTATATTTTTCTTTGTTTCTGTTTCATAATGATGTCTTGCGTCTGAATTTCTATATTTTAGGTACATTATTGTAAAATATATAAATCCTAAAATATAAAGTAAAAATTCAAAAGGCATATCTACTATTTGTGCTAAAATTATTCCCAAAACTTCTAACAACGCTGATATTCCAAATAGTTTTGGTATATGTATAGGAACACTTCCCATTGTTTCTTTAGTTCTTGCATTTACTGCAACATAATGAAGAATGCTGTCATTACCTTTTTTCTGTTGATAACTGTAAAGCCATACTGGCAAATATGCTGTTTTCCATTGTCTTCCTCTAACTTCAAGCTCTTCTTTAGACCAATTAACTCCTCTATCATATTCTTTTAATGTCTCGTTTGCTGCAAATCTCGCTATATCTTTTGATTGCTTCTCTACAATTGGTCTTAGTTCATCTACATTAACATCTCTTTTTTCTGATGTATATCCTTTTAAATAATTTGCATTGTATTTTGCACTATTTTCGATGTCAAATGGCATTATTGCATTTATTACGTTATTAGTTTTATTAGAATTCTTATTTAATTTATCTGAACTAGACTCAACTGTAAGTCCTTCTATACCTAAATCGAATTCTCTTTCAACTTCGTATAAATCTGCGTCATAGTATGTTCTAGAGTTATTTCCGCTTCCTCTAGTATATCTTCTTATTTGATGTTCACCATGTCCTGAAAAACTGGCATGCGAGTTAATATCTACTACCATATATGGGAAATATACTCCCATTATATTATCAGCTTTAAATTCTTCTCTAAATTTTGGATGTGCAAAAAATTTTCTTTTCCCTACAAATTTTTCTATTTCACTTTTGGCCTCTGCTTTTGTTACGCTAAATGGCAAAACAACATCTGGTATTGAACCATTTGCTACTTGATTATTTACGGATAATGTATTTCTACACCAGTGGCATCTTGCTTGTCCTACTTCATTTGTATCTATTACTACTTCTGCTCCACAACTTGTACACTTTAGTGTGACTATATTTTCTCCGGAATCATCTTCTATATCTTTTGTTCCTGATCCCATTATTTCGCCTTCTATTTTACTAACATCTTTTTCTAAAGCTTCTACTTTCTCTGGCTCAAATTCATGTCTACAAAAATTGCATCTTAATTTTCCTGTTTTTGCATTTACCGATATATCTGTTGCCCCACACATTGGACATTTATTTTGTCCATCAATTGCTCCATCATCTGTTTTTACAATTTTAGGCTCATTTTCTAAAATTGGGTTTACTGCCATAAATTACACCCCCAAAATCTTTTTCTTTTGTGCATCATAGTCTTCTTGTGTAATAAGTCCTTCATCTAACATTTTCTTTAATTTTGATAATTTTTCATATTGGTCTTCTGACTCTTGCCCAGACTGTGATGCAGGTTGCTGGATTCCTCCTACTGCTCCTCCTACTGCATTAAGTCCCATTCCCATAAATGCCATTGCTCCTGCACCACCATTTGGATTTTCTCCAGCTGCTTGCATTCCGCGCGCAACTGATTGTTGCATAAATGAATTTCCTCTTGCTCCTGATAATGCATCTGCTTTTTTAACATCACTTAATAATTTCTTTGTGTCATCATCATATTCAATAGCTTGAATTGCAACTTTAACAATTTCAAGTCCTCTATCAGTTTTCCATTGGTAACCTTCTTCAACCGCTTGTGATAAACTTTTAGCAAATCCAATTTGATCTCCTTGTATTTTTGTTATACGATTTCCTTTACTTGGATCATTTGTATAATTTGAAAATGCTGCTGATAAGCTACTTACTACTTCATTAAATAATTGGGCTCCTGCATCATTATCCATATCTGCAAAATCGAATACTTCCCCACTTGATAAATATGTTGCTGGTACAAAATTTTTAATAAATAATATTGGATCTGTTATTTTTAATGTATAAGTTCCTCTTGTAACTGCTCCTACCTGTGCATTTAAGTATGCATCATCCCAATATATTTCTGCTTGTGTTCCAAATCTATTATTAGGTATTTCTTTTAAATTAACGTAAAATGCCATTTGATTTGAACCTGGTTGTCCTCCAAATTTAAACCTTTCCCAACTTTGTACTATAAGAGATGATACTATTCCATCTCCTGCAAAAATTGATTTTGCATTTGGATCATCTGATGAAAATGTATATCCTCCTGGTTCTGCAATTAATCCTGTTATAGCTCCATCTTGCATTGTTAAAAGTGCTGTTCCTTCAGGTACCATTATTTTACTTCCATTAGAAATAATATTTTCTGAGCCTTTTGTATTTGCTCCTCTTCCTGCGTTTGTTTCTTGTTTTACTGCTGGATAAATTCCAGCTGTTGCAGGTACTCCTTGCATAGGAAGTAAATAATCTTTCCATTGATCTGCAAAAGTTCCACCTATTGCTCCTGCAAATGCTTTAATAAATCCCATTGTTAAACCTCCTCTTTTTTCCTTAATAATTTTAAATTATGTTATTTAACGCAATTATATAATTAATGTCGAAAAAAGTAAATAATTTTTTATAAGTATTTTTATATTTTTTATAAATATATTTTATTTTAAGAATAATTATAAATACATATAATATATTTATAATTGGAGGCTTTTTTAATGGAATGTGATAGAAAAAAAATATTATCAAAAAATATTGGAAATAAAATATATGAATTAAGAAAAGCTAATAAGCTCAGTAGAGAAAAATTTGCTGAAATTTGCAATCTATCTTCTCAACATATATATTATATGGAAAAGGGAGAATTTTTACCTGGTTGCTTAACTATAATTGATATTTGTAATAATTTTCATATTACACCAACCGAACTTTTAATCGATAACTTAGATATAGATTTAAATATTTTTGAAGAATCTATTAAAAAAGATTTTTCAAAATTATCTAATGAAAATAAAAGGTTTCTTCAATGTTTAATCCAATCAACAATAACTTTATTGCTTGACAAAAAAGATAACTAAATTATTTTTATATAAATAATTTGTAATTCTTTATAATAATTTCTAATTTAAAATAATGTAATCAATAAGTAAAAATTCCCAACTTATATAATAATTGGGAATTTTCATTTAATCATTTTTCTGAATTACTATTAAAATATCTTTACTCATAAATTTTCTCTATTTTTTTGTTCCTGTTCTTATAACTTTTTTCATAGGATTATAACTATCTTCTGAAAGTACTGTTTTAGATAATACTTCACCATTTTTTCTAATTGTTTTATATGCTATACTCTTTACACCATCTGCGCCCTCTGTTTCAACTACTTCTTCATTTGCTTTTAATTTTTTATCATATTCGTACTTTATACTACGTGGCATTTTTTCTGTCACTTCACTTGTTATTTCTATTTCTACTTCATTATTTTCTTTTATTCCCCAAAATTCCATTGTAATCATACCACTTTTTGCTTGTGCTTTTATCTTTACTGCATAGTCTCTGGAATTTTTAAACTTAAAGTCTTTCACTCCATATGATACCGTTGCATCTCTTCCTGGATCTACGTATGATACAATTGATGAATGATTATATCTTTCTACTATTTCTAAATTTGCATATAATACTGCATTATATAATGTACTAGATACTTGGCAAACTCCTCCTCCATAACTTTCTACTAATTCTCCTGCTGAATAAGCTCCTGCTAAAAGATAACCTTTTGCTTTTGTTCTTGGACCTACAACTCCATTAAATGAAAATGTTTCACCTGGAAGTAATACTGTACCGTCAATCTCTGAAACAGATAATTCTAGATTCTTGGCTCTATTAGTATTTCCTGCATCAAATCTTGTTGAAAATGTAGAAAGTTTGTCTGGAAATGCTTCTTCTCCAAGCATTTCTGTTGTTATACTTGGTTTTGTAATTTCAAGCGGTATTTCATATTCTTCTTTTTCTTCTTTTAATATTTCTTTTGCTTCTTCTATTGATGTTTTTAAATCTACTCCGTTTACATGTGTATGTAAACTTGATGTTTCTTTATCGTAAGATGCATTTTGGGGTTCTTTATATATTTCATTTCTTATTTTCTCAATATTAATTTCTTCTGGCTCTTTTGATATTGTAGGTATATCTATTATATTTACTTCTTTTCCTTCTATTTTTTCGCGAATAACTTCATTTACTTTTGCTTGTAAAGCTTCTTCATCTATTACAACTCCTGCTTTTCCTCTTACTATTACTAATTTATCATCATCTATATAGTAACTGTTATCTATAAAATTATCTGTCCATTCATCATCTAAGTTACTATATATGCTTTTAACTATTTCATTATTAAACTCAAATTCTAATTCTAAATTTTCTCCTGAACCAAATAATAATTCTATAATTTTATAATTATTTGCAATTATGTTTTTATCTCTTCCTATCGTGCAAGCTTTAAAAACTTTATCACTCATGTCTGTTACAAGTTCCATTTGCTTTAATGTAACTGTTTTCTCATATTCTCCGTGTTTTAATGTTATTTCATCATTCATAATACTATCTATTTTTTCTTTTAATAAGTTCTCAGCTTCTGATTTTGTAAGACCTGAGACCTCTATATTATTGATTTTTATATTTTTTAAAATATTAGAGTTTGTTGCATATACAAGAGCAAATATTGTTGAAAAAAACATTATGCAAAAAAATAAGATTATTGGTATAAATAATAGCTTTGATTTTTTTCCTTCTACTTCTCTCATATGTGCCCTCCTTATATATTTAATTTAGTTTTATATTTTATATCTTATCACAAACTCTTTTTCTTTACAATATTATTATTTTATTGTATATGATGTTTTTATGAAATTTTAAGTTCAAACTGATTTATATTTTTAACTTATAATGTTTTCTTTACACTATAATATGTAATTAAATCTTTTATTACTTTTTTATATTTACTGCTAGACAAAAATAATATTTTTTTGTATAATATTATCAAATTATAGAAAAAGAGGTAGAAATTTATGATAGGAGATATGCTTGCAAAAGCAAGAAAATCTAAAGGTATAACTAAAACTGACCTTTCTAATATTACTGATATCAATATTGGTCATTTAACTCATATTGAAAAAGGCGAAAGAAATCCAAGTCATAAAGCTCTAAAAACTATTTGTAAAGCTTTAAATATACCTTATCAACCACTAATGTTCACTTATGATAAAGAACTTAATGAAGAACAAGAAAGTTATAATGCTACTCAATATCTTTCTTACAACAAAATTTTAGCTGTTGACAAAATAGGTGGTTTTATAGATTGTCCTCCAACAGTTCCTGGTGCATCTTTTGCTCTTAAAGTACCTGACAATTCAATGGAACCTACTTTTCAAAAAAATAGTTATGTGTATGTAGAATTAAATACCCCTTTAAATTCTAAAGATTACGGCCTTTTTTCATACAATAACAAAGTTATAATAAGAAAATTCTTCTCTAAAAAGGGAAAAATAGTTTTAAAAGCAGATAACAAAACTTTAGACGAAATTCGTGTTTTAGATACAGATAATTTCTACATTATAGGAAAAATTTTTAAAATAAAATAATTTTTTGTAAAAAAAGCTTGAATAATATTTTATTTAATATTATAATATAACCATCAAAAGATAAAATAATAGGAGATTTTTATGGAATTAACTAAGAATATATTTTTTAATACTGATAAACTTGTTGCAAACTCAACAGTTAAGATTTCTTACACTGGAAAATTATTCCAGGAGCATGCTGAAGAAGTTATTATTCATTATGGCTTTGGATTAAATTGGGATAATCTAGCTGATGTTAAGATGGAAAAAACTGATTTAGGTTTCCAAGCAGAAATTACTTTAGATGATTCTGATTGTTTAAATTTCTGTTTTAATGATGGAAACGATAATTGGGATAATAATGATAATAAGAATTATACTTTTGAGATAGAAGAACTACCTACTTCTTTACTTGTACAAGAAGAAGTTGCATTAGACACTCGTCCAAGACTTAGACGTTCTTATATTTGGAGTAAGAAAATTAGACTTGCAATTTACAAGGTAATTACATATCTACCAAAAATTATATCTGGAAATTATAAAAGAAAAATAACTAATAAAGATTAAATAAAAAAGAGTTCTATATAGAACTCTTTTTCATTGTGAAACACCAAGGTTTCTGGGCACTCACTATCATAATCTTTGATTGTGATGGTGGGTAGGGTTCTTATTTCCTGATTTATACTATTTATGCTGATATCCATCCACCATCTACTGTTATTGTTTGTCCAGTAATATATTCATTTTCTATTAGCCATTTCACACAATTTGCAATTTCTTCTGGTTCGCCCATTCTTTTTAATGGTATTTCTTTTTGCAATTCCTCTAATTCTTCTTTGCTTATATCTTTATTCATATCTGTATTAATTGCTCCTGGTGCTATCGCATTTACCCTTATATTTGATGGTCCGAACTTCTTTTGCAAGCGCCTTTGTCATTCCAATTATTCCTGCTTTTGCAGTAGAGTAATGCACTTCACATGAAGCACCTACTTCTCCCCATACTGAGGATATATTTATAATACTTCCATTTTTATTATGTATCATATTAGGTAATACTTCTCTTGTCATAAAAAATACTGAACTTAGATTAGTATTTATCATATTATTCCAGTCTTCATCTGTTATATCTGTAAATAATTTAATTTGAGATATCCCAGCATTGTTAACTAATATATCTATTTTTCCATACTTATCTAGTGCAAATTTTACCATTTCTTTTATTTCTTTTAAATTTGTAACATCTGCCTTAAATATATCTATATCCACATTTTTTCTAGCAAGTTCTTCTTTTAGAGCCATAGCTTCTTTTTCTGATTTGTTATAATTTGCTATTACTTTTATTTTATTTTCTGCAAGTAATTTTGCTATTGCTCTTCCTATTCCCCTTGATGCTCCTGTTATTATTGCAACTTTTTCCATTTTTAATTCCTTTCTTAATTAGGATTATAATTTTGTTTCTATAATATTAACCTATGTGCTAAGAATTTCTGCCCATTCACATTGGTTTTATATATATGAAAAAAGCCAAGAATTAAGATTCATTCAAAACTCCTGACTTTATGTGGAGCCACTTATCCGAATTGAACGGATGACCCACGCATTACAAGTGCGTTGCTCTACCATCTGAGCTAAAGTGGCATTGGTGACCCCTACGGGAATCGAACCCATGTCTCCGCCGTGAAAGGGCGATGTCTTAACCGCTTGACCAAGGGGCCTTTGGTGAGCTATCCGCGACTCGAACGCGGGACAACTTGATTAAAAGTCAAGTGCTCTACCACCTGAGCTAATAGC